>JAGQWH010000183.1 GCA_020437545.1 Ignavibacteriota bacterium | reverse complement strand
AATGACAAAAGTTTGGTATATTAATAAATAAGAATATCCAAAAAAATATTCTGCTCCACTATAAATCATATAGAACCAAGTTTTTAAATGCATAGCAAATTACACTTTACAAACTTTACTAACTGAAAATGATTGATTATAAAGCAAACGAATTACTTAGATTTACAACCGCCGGCAGCGTAGATGACGGTAAAAGTACACTTATAGGAAGATTATTATATGACTCAAAAGCTATATTTGAAGATCAGCTCGAATCCGTAAAGAAAACAAGCGAGAGCAGAGGATTTGATTATCTTGATCTTTCTTTATTTACTGACGGTCTCAGAGCCGAGCGTGAACAAAGCATAACAATTGATGTAGCTTACAGATATTTTGCGACTCCAAAAAGAAAGTTTATAATTGCAGACACTCCCGGGCATATTCAATATACAAGAAATATGGTAACCGGTGCTTCTACTGCCAATCTAGCCATTATTCTTGTAGATGCCAGACACGGCGTGGTAGAGCAGACCTGCAGACATTCTCTGATCGCATCACTTCTGAAAATAAATCATATAGTCATTTGTGTTAACAAAATGGATCTTGTAGATTATTCACAGGAAGTTTATGATAAGATCGTAAGTGATTATAAAACATTTGCATCAAAGCTTGAAGTTAAGGACATTCATTTTTTGCCTATCAGTGCGCTCAAAGGTGATAATGTTGTGGAACGATCTGAGAACATGGACTGGTATGAAGGTTCAACACTTCTTTATTTACTTGAGAATGTTCATATAGGAAGCGACAATAACCATATAGATTGCAGATTTCCTGTGCAGTATGTGATCCGTCCGCAGTCAGATGATCATCATGATTACAGAGGGTATGCCGGAAGAATTGCCAGCGGTGTATTCAAGCCCGGTGATGAAGTTTGCGTATTGCCTTCCGGATTCACATCCAAGATTAAATCCATAGATACATTTGACGGTAAGATAGATGAGGCATTTGCGCCAATGTCCGTCACAATTACACTTGAAGATAATATTGACGTCAGCAGAGGAGATATGATCGTAAGGGTACATAATCAGCCGAAGACCGGTCAGGATATTGAAGTAATAGTTTGCTGGCTCAATAACAAACCTTTGAACATGAACGCAAAATATTTACTGATGCACACGACAAAAGACGTTAAAGCAATAATCAAAGAGATAAATTATAAGATTGATATTAATACTCTTCACAGAATGGAAGATGACAAGGATATTCAGATGAATGATATTGCGCGGATAAAACTCAGGACTACTCTTCCATTATTTTATGACAGCTACAGTAAAAACAGAAATACAGGGAGTCTGATTCTCATTGATGAAGGTACGAAAGAGACCGTTGCGGCAGGGATGATAATATAGGGTTTTCTCTGTTACTAATTATTTAATATAAATTATAACAACAATATAAAATAGATGAGTTTGGAAAATAATGAAACTTCACCGATAACTGACACCGAAGATATAATACCCGAAGGCAAATCGAATGGGAATTTAGATCAATCTGAGGTTGATTCTGTTAAGGAATCTAAACCGGTTTATAAAAAAATACCTCCCGAAGAACAAGATCTTTTAATTAACAATAAGTTCAGAGATTTTACTTATTCTAAGAAATCACATTTTGATTTATTTCACAAATACAATTATGATCATCTTCTCTTTGGTGAGAGAAAAAACGCAGATAGTCCGGGTATCAGGAACTATCAGAACCTCCTGATTTATACATTTATTGAACAAAACATAAAAGAAGGATCAAGGATATTAGAGATCAATCCAACTGATCCGTACATTTTCAATCACTTTAAATACAGGTATGACTTCTGGTCTGTAAATGATATCAATAATCTTACAAAAGACTCTGAAGAACTTGAATTGAATAATGTACCTGTTTTCAAGGATTCTACAGATACTTATCACAGCAAAGTCCCTTTAGAATATTTTGATTTTATTTTTTCCACATCACCCTTAGAGCATTTACCGGAAAGTAAATATTTATTTGAAAAATTAACCGGGAATCTTTACCGGCTGCTAAAACCATCCGGATATGTGCTGAATAGTTTTCCTTCAGGAATAAACGAAGACAAAACAGTATCACCTCACATTTTCATTTATTTTTTAATGAATAATATTTCAAAGATAAGTTATAGTGTAATTCAATTTAATAATTATATAAGACAGGAAGATATTTTAAATGATGAGAATCTGCACTTTTCCAATATTAAAATAAAATCTTTTAAAGATAATAAGAGAACCGATACCATTATAAAGAATTTTTCATTTAATTTTCTCTGGAGAAAAAAATCAAACCAGATCCCTGCTTCATTAATGACAAGATCAAAGGATTTTTTATCAAAAAGACCTGCTTTTGTATATCATCATTTAATGAAATGCGGTGGTTCTTCACTCGAGATTGCCTTGAAGACATGGTTTTGTCTTGAGATTGACAAGTTGGAAAACTCACCTGATGATCTTAATCAGTTCATAAAATATAAATTGGATCTGAATAATTTTTACAGTGATCAGTGTCTCATCGGGCATTTCCAATATAACGGGATTTATTTAAAAGACAGGTATCCCGAGATATTTGTTAAGCCGGATAATTTCAAATTATTTACATTTATAAGGGATCCTTTAAAGATGAGGATTTCATTATACTACTATAAAAGAAACCGCGGAGGATTCCAGAACTTCAGTCTTAAAAATGTAATATTAACTACTCCGAATTTTTTATCGAGTCTATTCCCGTGTGACGAGAACAATTACAAAGAAGTTCTTGATAAATATTATTTTATAGGTATCGTAGAAAAAATGCAGGAATCAATTGATAAACTGGCATATAAGCTCAACAAAAAAACAATAATCGTTCCAAGAGTTAATGTCTCCGAAAAAGATTCACAGCTTGACGAGATCACGCAAGAAGTAAAAGATGAATTCAGAAAATCAAACAGTCTTGATTACCTTATATATGAGTACTGTCTTGAAAAATTTTATTCTTATAAATAGAAACTTGCAATTTTCGTCCCCTCAGATTTATTCCACAATTTTGTTTCTTCAGACTTTATGTTTTAAATATAAGGTCTGAAGACACAGTAAATAAATTCTATCATGTGTAGATTATTTCTCCCTGCCGACATCATATACTAATTTTTGATTCAATTCATAACATCTGATGTTTTTTTAAATTTCAAGACGAACACCGTAGTCCCGCGATAAAACAGACTGTCTGAAAACGATTACTAAATTGATATTATTACCGTAGCCGCAGTTCGCCTCGGCGAATTTTTATCCCCGCAGAGTCTTTCCGCATTGAAAAATTTTCAAGTTACAAAAATCTCTAAGCGGAAGACTCTGCGGAGTCTTGCTTTTTGGTTAAACAATTTTTGAAAATGATTTACGCGCATCCGCAGAGTCTTCCGCTGAAAAATTACTCTTTAACAACAAAATGTAAAAACGGAATGACTCTGCGAATACAGCAAAACTGTACTTTGTTTCATTACAGTGATATGTTTATTGATAATCCGGGATTTCCCGCTGAGTCCACGCAATAAATTCTTTCATTCAATAAATTTTTAAACAAGCTGGAGACTCAGCGGGGACGAAAATTACTCTTTAACAACAAAATGTAAAAGCGGAATGACTCTGCGAATACAGTAAATCATACGATCCCCCTCTCCCTTTTTTTGGGGAGAGGGGTTAGGGGTGAGGGTCTTATATTGATTTTTTTTGTCCCTCGCATAGTAATTCCGTAATAAAAATTTTCACATCATAAAAGTCTCTTCAGAATAATTCTTTCGAGACAGTTAAATTTATGATAATAAATACACCTGATATTCACTTATAGTTATATTTTTTTTCATAATAAGATTCTCTATATTCGTAAGCTATTAAGAACAGAACCCCAAATCTGACTTACCCCAAAAGGCAAAAACCCCAAATATTTATTAACTTTAATTCAAGGGATTATGTCTTTTATTATTTTACTCAAATCAATTTTAGTTTTTGGTTTTTCAATTTTTATCGTAAGTAATTCATTTTCAACAGTTTACTATATTGCTGCATCAGGAAATGATAGCAATAACGGAACCAGTCCGGGTTCAGCCTGGCAAACAATTGCAAAGGTAAATGAAAAAATGCCTACGGCAACAGCCGGTGACCAGTTCTTATTCAATAAAGGCGATACTTTTTACGGACAGATAACGGTTATAAATACCGGTACTTCCGGTAATGAAATGGTGTTTGGAAGTTACGGATCAGGAAATCCTCCGATATTTACGGGCAAAAAAGTTATTACCAGCTGGACTCTGCATTCAGGAAATATTTATAAAGCGCCATTCACCGATAGTATAAATCATATCTATGCTAACGGCAAACTCATGACTATTGCACGATATCCGAATACAGGTTTTTTTAAAATAAACTATGCTAATGGTAATTCGGGTTTGTATAGTACTCAGTTAAATCAAGCTAATGGTTACTGGAACGGAGCAAACTGCAGAGTCAGAACTGTAAACTGGGCTTATGAAACCAAGAAGGTCGCTACATTTGGATCAGGAACCGTTACATTTACATCTCCAACCACATATCCTACAGGAGTAAATTATGGTTTTTATATGGATAACAAATTGGTTTTACTGGATGTGCAAAGCGAATGGTATCAGGATATAGCTGGTGGTTATGTCTATTTTTATGCACCCGGAGGAATAAATCCAAATTCAATGCAAGTAGAAGGAACCGTAGCAAAGAATGGAATTTATGTAAATCCAAACAGACATTTTATTAAAGTTCAGGATCTGAATTTTAATGGATATGCAAATGCAGGGGTTAATGTACCTACAAGTAATAATATTACAGTGACAGGTTGTTCCGTTACGCAGATTTCAAATTATGGAATCATAGTAAACGGTTTTAACGCTGTTATCAATAATAATTATCTTGAAGATATTTTAAACACTGCAGTATTTGGAATAATCACTAACGGTGAGATAAAAAATAATTTCATAAACCGGATAGGTCTTATCCCTGGCTATGGTGTAAACACAAGAGGTTATATGGGTCTTGAAATTCTATTTTCTAAAGGTCTGTTGGTTGAAAGTAATATAATAGACAGCATAGGTTATTCCGGAATAAGTGTAGGATTCAGCAGTAAGGTCAGGAAGAATTATGTAAATTATTCATTGCTTCAGCTTAATGACGGAGCCGGAATTGATATAGGTAACAGTGATACTCTGGAGATAATTGATAACGTAGTTTTAAATACAAAAGGTAATATAGAATCAAGCGCATCTGTTGCTTTGTATGGATCCGGAATTTATGTGAACGCTGGTGTTTTGAAAAATTCAACCATACAGGGAAATACATGTGCATTTAATTCTTACTCAGGACTTTATCTTGATCATAAGACCGGAACTGAAAACAACAAGATTATAGGGAATACTTTTTATAATAACAGCATCTTACAAATGTTGTTTGCTGATTATTCTATTGGTACTAACACGCCTGTATTCAATACAATTGTTAAGAAAAACATTGCATATAGTTTACAGTCTGAACAGAACTGTCTTGTTCTTAGAACCTATACAGGAAACTCTCAGAATGTTTACGGGGATTTTGACAGCAATTATTATTACAATCCTTATTCAGATTATATGATCAGAAGGACTAAGTTTACAGCTCCGTCTTCAGACCTGGTTCATTCATTGTCTGAATGGCAAAACATTTCAAATGAAGATATGCAATCCAAGTCCAGTATATTTCATTTTTCAGAATTTGGAATAACCGATACCTTAAGTTCGAATATGATCATTAACTCCAGTTTCAATACAAATACTTCAAACTGGTCGAGCTGGCCGTATGGCGCAACAATAGGCTGGGCTTCACATCCGATGCTTGACAGCGGATGTATGAGAATGAGATGGAACGGCGGCGGAAATTATCTGGGATTATCATTAACAAACAGATATTCAATTACAAACGGCAGCTATTATCTTGTCAGTATAAGTTCGGCAGGCAATCATAACGGAACATTTAATATGTGGGGATTGTCTTCGATTTCGGGAAATACTTTTTCATTTCCGCAAAAATATTTTAATTATGATAATGAAAGAAAAGATTATTCATTCACATACAAATCTGAAATCAATGATGCTCAGGCTTATATGTCAATTGGAATGATTTTACCTGACTCGGTTGCTTATTTTGACAATGTAAATATGTATAAAGTAAGTGTAGATAAATTAGATTCCTCACAACTATCTAAAATTTTCATTAACAGTAACAGTACGCCTCTTTCCGTATCCCTTAACGGTATTGAATATAAAGATCTTGACGGATATCCTGTAACCGGCAATATCCTTCTTCAGCCTTATTCCTCTAAGATATTAGTAAACGAAGGATACATACCATCAAGAAAATTAAATCTCAAAGCATTTATAGAAGGATTTTATAATTCTTCATCCGGAAAGATGGTACCAGATACAATAACTGCATATATCAGAAATATTTCTTCACCTTATGGAATTATAGATTCCGCAAGATCAATAATTGATTCTACAGGAAATGGTTCTTTTGATTTTTATAATCCTTTTAATTCAACAAACTATTTTCTTTCGGTAAAACACAGAAATTCTTTGGAAACCTGGAGCAGTACTTATATCAGTTTTACAAACAATAATCTGATTTATGATTTCACTACTTCTGCTTCCAAGGCTTATGGAAATAATTTGATTCAGGTCGGCGATAAGTACTGTATATACAGCGGAGAAATAATTGATGACGGACAAATTGAATTATCAGATATTCTGATGGTTTCCAATGCAGCAAATATTTTTAAGACCGGTTATGTTTTAGAGGATGTAAATGGCGATAATATCACAGATCTTTCGGATGTTGGTTTCGCTTATAATAACAGCGCAGCATTTGTACACGTTATAAAACCTTAGATTTAAATTTTATACTTACCTCAGGGCTTTATTAACTTAAGCCCTGATCAGCAGGGAAAGTTCAAACTCAGGTAAAAAATCAGAGCGATTATTTTTTCCAGATAAAATTATATGAAAACGGTTTTCCGAATTCCTCATAAGTTTTGCCTGTTGCTTCTGCCCATTTATCATTAAAATATTTTTCTGACATGAAATAAAGATCGGGATCGGTTTCAACTTTTTCAAAAGGTATGTATTTATTTAGCATCACCTGATTCTTAAAAAAATAAGGAATAATTGGGTTGACCCATACTTCATCTACAGTGCCTAACAACCTGTCAGTTGTGTGATCAACGCAATGAACTGAATAGCAATCCTTTTTTAAGACTCTGTTTATATCTTTTAAGATATTCCCATATATCAGGTTATTATCAATTGGAATATGTTCCAGGGTAGAAATAGAAATTACGAGATCAAAATAATTATCAGGTAGTTCATCATTAAAATTACCTATATAATCCTGAATCAGTCTGAACCCTGTAGCATCAATTTCTTTCGGTCCATGACCGATACCCTCCAGTTTATCAATATTCCAGCATTCATAATCATATTGAAAAT
>JAGQWH010000182.1 GCA_020437545.1 Ignavibacteriota bacterium | reverse complement strand
TAGTCACCACAAACTCCACACACTCCACACACTCCACACACTCCACACACTCCACACACTCCAAACACTCCACACACTCACCAATCCGCTATAGCGGATTGCTACGCGTTATAACTTTAATCTTTAAATCTATTTAAGTAATTTATCAAAATTTTTTAAGAACGATTAACTCTTAATGCTCAGAACATTACTTTTCTCTGTTGTTTTCTTTGGCTCGGTTGGATTCTTCTTATATTCAATAAAGAATTTCCTGTCTTATCTTAAACTTGCCAAACCCGAAAACCGGTTAAATGATATTTCAAAAAGATTAAGCAATACTTTCCGGATAGCTTTTCTTCAGACCAAACTCTTAAGAAGCAAATTAGCGGGAATTCTTCATTTGTGTATTTACTGGGGATTTGTTGTTTTGCTGTTTGTTGTAGTCGAATCTATCATAGAAGGTTTCTTTCCGGATTTCACATTTGCTTTTCTCGGACCGGTCTATAATGTTCTGACCTTCCTTCAGGACTTCTTCGGAGCGCTTGTGCTTGTCACTGTGATATTTTCATTGCTCAGAAGATATATCGGAACTCCCAAAAGACTAAAGGATGCGGATAGATCTTCCAAACTCGATGCTACTTTTATATTAGTTCTGATCGGTCTTGTAATGGTGACAATGCTTGGAATGAGCACTGAGAAAATACTTTTAGGAACATCCGAAGGTTACAGACCTGTATCACAGTTTCTTGCAGGATTCTTCAGCTCCGGTTCTCATGTAATGTATGAAGTATTCTGGTGGGCGCATATTATAGTAGTTCTGTTTTTTATGAACTATCTCCCCTACTCAAAGCACTTTCATGTAATGTCATCAGTTCCGAATACATTTCTTTCAAATTATGAAATTCCCTATCAGGGAATTATGCTGAAGCCCATCAACTTTGAAGATGAATCGATTGTGCAATACGGAGCTAAAGACATTGAAGACTTAACATGGAAAAACTTACTGGACGGATATACCTGCACTGAATGCGGAAGATGTACGTCAGTATGCCCTGCAAATACTACCGGTAAACTTTTAAATCCGAAACTAATAGTTACAAAGATCAGAAAGCGTACGATGGAAGCAGGACCGCTTATGGTAAAGGAAAATGCTGAAAAGAAAAACAATGAATCAACAGCCGAAACTGAGAAGGATCCTATTTTAAACAAGAATTTAGTTCACGATTATATTTCACCCGAAGAACTCTGGGCATGCACTACATGTATGGCTTGCGTTCAGGAATGTCCGGTTATGATAGATCATATTACACCTATTGTAGATATGAGAAGAGATCTGGTAATGATGGAATCAGAATTCCCGCCTGAGCTTAATACTGTTTTCAGGAATCTAGAGAACAATGAATCTCCGTGGGCATTCGGAGCCGAACAGAGAAATGACTGGATAGATGAACTCAGCGACGAACTTACAAAAGAAGGAAAAGAAAACAGCTTAAAGAAATTGTCAAATATTGGATCGGCAGATGATCTCGATGTTGTATTCTGGTCAGGATGCGCCGGAGCTTTTGACAAGCGTTACAGAAATGTCACAAAGTCCTTTGCAAAACTGCTTAATGAAGCAGGTGTAAAATACGGCGTACTCGGCAGCGAGGAAAAATGCACGGGTGATCCTGCAAGACGACTTGGTAATGAATTTTTAGCTCAGTCTTTTATTCAGCAGAATGCTGAAACACTGAAAAAGTATAATGTAAAGAAAGTTGTGACTGCCTGCCCGCATTGTCTTAATACATTAAAAAATGAATACGGACAATTCGGAGTAGATCTTGATGTCACACACCATTCGGAATATATAGACAATTTACTAAAAGAGAAAAAATTAACTCCCAAGAAAAAGATTGAAGAAAAAGTTACGTATCACGATTCCTGTTATCTTGGAAGATATAATAATGTTTACACTTCACCGAGATTGTCACTCGAGAGTACAGGTGTTGATCTTGTAGAAATGGCAAGGACAAAAGACAAAGGATTCTGTTGCGGTGCAGGCGGCGGACGAATGTTTCTTGAAGAGACCGAAGGCAAAAGAGTAAATATAGAGAGAACCGAGGAAGCCCTTGCGACCGGCGCTAAGACAATAGCAAGCGCATGTCCGTTTTGTATGACAATGCTGACTGACGGAGTAAAGGAAAAAGAGAAGAGTGAAGAGGTTCAGGTGAAGGATGTGGCGGAGATAGTGCTGGAGAGTCTGTAGAGCTTATAGAGTGTATAGAGTGTATAGAGTGTTTGGAGTGTATAGAGTATAGAGTATAGAGTGTATAGAGTATAGAGTGATTGGAGTGTTTGGAGTGTCTCGGCGGATTTTTATGTAGCAATCCGCTATAGCGGATTGAGATATAGATTTGAATTTTATAATATAAAGATATCCAACCTGACCTGATATTCACATCTCAAACATTTTATTAGTAAGTTTAAAATGTTGTATAAAGATTGTAAATTGTATCCGATAATTTTAATAGCAATTTATTATCGAAAAAAATTTGCAGTAAATAATGGAATCAGTTTTAGAAAATATAATCAACTCGCCAAAGCTTAGAATTTATTCAAAGGAAATAGACAATATTTTAACAGAAGAACAGAAGAGACGAAAGGAGTTTTACGAGACTACGAAAGAAGGTGAAAAAGTAGAGTTTATAAATGGTGAAGTGGTATTTAACTCGCCTGTAAAACTGGAACACAACAAAGCTACAAATTTATTATTCAGACTTATCAGTAGTTATGTAAGTTCATTAAATTTGGGTTTTACCGGGATTGAAAAGGTCATGATCTCCCTGACCCGAAATGATTACGAACCTGATATATGTTATTTTAATAAATCTGTTTCAGATAAGTTCAGTCCGAAGCAGATGCAATTCCCTGCTCCGGATTTCATTGCGGAAATTATATCACCCTCTTCCGAACAAACTGACAGGGTTATTAAATTTGAGGATTATGCCGCTCACGGAATTAAGGAATACTGGATCGCAGATCCGGAAAAGAAAACAATTGAGCAGTATTGTCTTAATAAAGATAAAGATAAATACGAACTTAGCCTGAAATCTGATAACGGAATAATTAAAAGTTATTCAATACCGGGTTTTGAAATACCCATTGAATCCGTATTTAATGAAGAAATGAATCTGATGGTTTTAAAAAATATTTTGAAATAATTCTGCTATCCGTTTTCAGCCATTTTTTAAAAACAATAAATAATCTTAAATCAACAATCAAAAATCAAAAATTAACATAATTAACATAATTAACTAACAACAAAGGAGAATTAACTTAATGTCATATTTATTTACTTCTGAATCAGTTTCAGAAGGACATCCGGATAAAGTAGCGGATCAGATATCAGATGCTCTGATAGATAATTTTTTAGCATTCGACCCGGATTCAAAAGTAGCATGTGAAACACTTGTAACGACCGGACAGGTAGTACTGGCAGGCGAAGTAAGATCCAAAGCATATCTGGATGTACAGACCATAGCAAGAAATGTGATCAAGAAAATCGGATATACAAAAAGCGAATATATGTTCGAAGCGGATTCCTGCGGAGTATTTTCTGCTATCCACGAACAATCACGTGATATCAATCAGGGCGTTGACAGAAAGAAAAAAGAAGAACAGGGCGCAGGCGATCAGGGAATGATGTTCGGATACGCTACCAATGAAACCGATGATTATATGCCTATCACATTAGACCTTTCACAGAAACTGCTTTCTGAACTTGCAGAATTGAGAAGAGAAAACAAGCAGATCAAATATCTGAGACCTGATTCAAAATCCCAGGTAACTCTCGAGTATGATGAAGACGGAAAACCGGCTCGAATCGACAGCATTGTGATATCAACACAGCATGACGATTTTGCTTCCGAATCCGAGATGCAGAAAAAGATAAAGAATGATGTTGTAAATATCCTTATTCCGAGAGTGATCAAAAAGTATCCGAAATATGCCAGACTTCTGAAAGACAAGAAAATTACTTATCATGTTAATCCTACCGGTAAGTTTGTAATAGGCGGACCACACGGAGATACAGGTCTTACAGGAAGAAAGATCATTGTTGATACTTACGGCGGTAAAGGAGCGCACGGCGGCGGAGCATTTTCAGGAAAAGATCCTTCGAAGGTCGACCGTTCGGCTGCTTATGCAACAAGACATATTGCAAAGAATTTAGTTGCAGCAGGCGTGTGTGATGAAGTATTAGTTCAGGTATCTTACGCTATCGGAGTTGCCAAGCCGATGGGAATCAACGTAAATACTTACGGTACAAGCAAAGTTGATATGTCCGATTCACAGATCGCAAAAATAGTCGAAGGTTTATTTGACATGAGACCATACTTTATCGAGCAGAGATTGAAACTCAGAAAACCTATTTACAGTGAAACTGCAGCATACGGACATATGGGAAGAAAGAATGAAACTGTTAAAAAAGTATTCAAATCCCCGGAAGGTAAAGTCGTAAAACTCGATGTTGAACTTTTTACATGGGAGAAACTTGATTACGTTGATAAAGTAAAGAAAGCCTTCAAATTAAAGTAAGTCAATTGATTTGAAAAAGACAATAAAAATATTCAGCAGTCACGAAGAACAGGATAAGGCGGATGAAAAATATTATAAAAAATTATCATCCCATAAGAAAATACTGGAACTTGAATTTATCAGAAACAGATACATTTATTTAAAATATGGAAGTTTACCAAGACTTAAGAGAGTTTATAGAATTGTTAAACGAAAACAAAGTTGAATATCTTATTGTTGGCGGATATGCATCTTCCTTTCACTCCAGGCCAAGATTTACAAAGGATATTGATATTTGGGTAAATCCAACTAAAACAAATGCTAAAAAAGTTTTAAAAGCGCTAAACTTATTTGGATTTACCGGTATCGGTATTACAATCGAAGACCTTACAAAAAAAGGTCAGATAATTCAATTAGGGTATGCTCCTGTCAGAATAGATTTATTAACTGATCTTGTTGGATTGAAATTTAAAGATGCTTATAAAAAAAGCGATACCGGCACGTTTGGTAAATTGAAAAATGTAAGATATATTTCAGCAGAAGACTTAATAATTAACAAAACATTAAGTGGCAGAAAGCAGGATTTATTTGATGTCGAATGGATAAAAAAGTACAGTTCTAAAAGAAAGAAATAATTAAAATTTGAGATATTGTTAAAAGATGAGTGATTTTATATTTGGATTCTTCTATCCGTTCAAGAGTATAAAATTATTTTTCAGACATCCTAAACTGATAGGTTATTCAATTGTCCCGATGGTGATCAACCTGATCATCTACGGGACAATTTTTTATTTAACATTCAACTGGATCACAGATAAGACCTCCGATGCAGTTGAAAACAACATTAACAACTCTATTCTCTTCAACATCATTCAGTACTTTCTCACAGTATTTTATTTTTTCATTGTCCTTGTAATTTGTTATATACTGTTTATAATTCTCGGCGGGATTGTATCCGCTCCTTTCAATGAAAAAATATCCGCATACATTGAGGATAAGATCTACAATAAAAAGACCGAAAGGAATCTACCCTTCCTCCCGGACACAGTGCAGAGTATTGCAGCAGAGTTAAAGAAAATAGGATTTTATCTTGCGTTCATCATTCCCCTTTTTCTCATCAACTTTATTCCAATGATAGGCAGCGTGATCTCCTTTGTTTTCGGAACGGGATTTTCATTTTTCTTTAACGCTCTCGACTTTATGGATTACCCTCTTACAAGAAGGATGGCAGGTTTCAGGGAAAAGCTCAGGATCGTGAACTCAAAAAAAATGCTGAGCTACGGTTTCGGAGCAATGGCTTTCATACTTACTTTTCTTCCTGTGATAAATGTATTGATGAATCCGATACTCGTCGCTGCAGGGACGGGTTTGTTTTATGAGAGAGATTATGATGATCTCAGTAAATAAATTTACCAATATCTCACCACTAAGACACAAAGGCACTAAGAAGAGCAATTTGAAAGAATATCTTGCAAACTTGGTTATGATTTTCATTTTGAATTTAAAATATATTTGAAAATTTCCAATCCGACAGTTATAAATTTTAAATTTCGTTTTGGAGAGAAATTACAACAAATAAATTCTGAACAAATTTATTTAATGAAATGAAAACAAATTTTATTTATATTTTAGCCGTTGATTGAAATGTAATTCACTTAACTATTCATTTTAAATTAAAATTATTTCTTATGAATGATAATAATAACCTGAAAGCTGAAGAACTCCTTGATGTAATAAAGAGTCTGATCAAAGAAAATGACTACCTTAAGTTCGAAAATGATACTTTGATCAAACAAAATAAACTCCATATAGCTGTAATTGATAAACAACATCAAAGAATTGAGAATATAAACCGGTTAAATGAAATCTTAAGTAGTATTAATCCTAAGATTAAAGGTAAAATTGAAAGAGATCATCCAATAAATGAGAGTAATCACACAAACAAAGGAGATAGTAACTCAAACAATGATTGTGACAATACAAACAATGAGAGCAACAGCTCAAACAATGATAGTGACAGTTCAAACAATGAGAGTGACAGTTTAAACAATGAGATGAATGGCTCAAATAATGAGATGAACATCTCAAATATTGAGAGTGACAGCTCAAACAATGAAAGTGGCAGTTCAAACAATGAGAGTGATAACTCAAACAATGAGATGAACAGCTCAAGCAATGAGAGTGATAGCTCAAACAATAAGAATATCATCTATCTCAATGAGAGTAATTTATTAAGCAATGAGATAAATTTTCAAAACAATGAGAGGAATATTGAAAATTCCATAAATAATTCTTCATTAAATAATGTGTATAATAGTTCAGATGAAATATATTTTACAATAAGAAATAAACTCGGGAAAAAATTCGGAAAAAAATATATCGACAAAGTTATAAGCCGGTATACCGATGAGATCTTTTATATTTACAAAAATGAAAAGATAAGAGTGGAACATTTGCAGGATTATACGGATGTTTCTTTTCCTGTGATAATGAGAGACATACAGTTCCTGAGAAATCACAACTGGATAACAAAGATCGGTCCTCATAAAGGCGGACATTATACTCTGACTAAGATTGGGAAAGAGCTTTGTGAGAAAGAATTAAATTAATAACTTTAAGATCTTAAAATTATTAAAGAGTATTTAATCAAAAAAGAACCAATTGATCAAAGTATAATCTCATCGGATCAGATTTGAGATTATATTTTTAAAAATTTATTCCGGAATTCAACTGACTGCATTTTTTTTAAAATCTCTTTCTGTTCTTTAAATGACTTTCCAAATAATTTTTTTGCCATCTGCTCCTTTACATTCCGAAAGAAATCAACAGAATCAAAATCTTTTTTTATTTTTTTAACCTTCATATTTTAATAACTCCTTAGGAGATCTAATGTCTATCACAGGATAGCCATGTTTTAAATTTATTGCATTAAATAATCTTATTTTATTTAAATTTACAATATGTTGAAAATTCCAGCTTACAAGTACGTCAATTCTATTAACTGTTGCGTGAGAAATGTGATAAGCGTCATTAAGACTTTTTTAACGAAAGAATATTTTCTAATATATA
>JAGQWH010000181.1 GCA_020437545.1 Ignavibacteriota bacterium | reverse complement strand
AACGACTTTACTTTTGTTTCTAAAGACTTTACTTCTGCTTCCGGTGACTTTACTTTTGCTTCCGGCGACTTTACAATTATTATATTACTCATATAATTTTTTTGGAAAGCAAACAAAGGCTCAGTATTACAGGTTAAGTATTATTAAATCACATTAATGCATAAAAAAAGCCGGAAATATCCGGCTTTTAATAATTTTAACTATATTTAAATGTTATCTGATCTGACCTAATCTACTCAATTCTCAATACACACAACCCAAGACTATTTTACAAGTATCATCTTTTTGGTAGCAGTAAAGTTATCAGCTTCCAGTCTGTAGAAATATATACCCGAACCAAAAGTTGAAGCGTCAAAAGTGATTTCATAAGTTCCGGCAGATTTGTTTCCGTTTACTAATGTTGCAACTTCTCTACCAAGCTGATTATAAACTTTCAAAGAAACATTTCCTGAATTCGGTACTCCGAATTTTATATTAGTCGTAGGATTGAACGGATTCGGATAATTCTGATTTAGTTCATATGTATCAGGCGCTATTGTCGAAATTGTATTTTCGCTTACAGATGTCAATACACTGTAATTAATATTCAGTTTATAGACACCGCCCCCGTGTTGTATCAGAAGATTTGCTTTATCAAGGAAGCAGATTCCTGCAGCAGGAGAACTTCCGACATTTACATTTGTAAAATTATCCCCGCCGTCTAATGAAATATAAGAATCACTTCCGTATTTATCATAACAAACAGCAGTAGGATCATCTTTGGCTATATCAGTTGCCCATAATGAACCGGTCTGACTTAAATTAGTAAAGTTTGAGCCTGCATTATCACTCTTCCAGAAACTACCTGAGCTCCATGTAGAATGATACATTAGATCAGGAACAACATTTGTACTTGCGATCATAGGAATTTCTGAACCTGTAACTGTATTGATAAGAGTCCAGTTCATACCGCCATTAACTGATTTCCAGACTTTTCCGGAACCGGAACCTGTTGTACCGTCACCAACGACAATTACATCTGAATTTTTATATTGCACAACTACATCACATGGACTTCTGAATATTCCGCCATTTTCGCCTCCGCTTAAAGTGATCCATGTGTTACCGAAGTCAGTGGATTTTCTCATTGGAGCATTATCAGGTGCAAGATAAACTGTATTTGCGTCATTTGGATCCTGCTCTAAAGGCATTCCGTATGAAGTAAGGTTGATAGGATTTATGAGATCAAACCAGGTTGCTCCGTAGTTTGTACTTTTTATAACTCTTCCGCCGCCTGATCCTTTAGTGGCGATCATAATATTTGTATCAAGAGCATTTACATAAAATGAATGACATGAACTTCCCGGAACACTTCCGTTTATAAGAGTCCAGGTTTCGCCTTTATCAAGACTTCTGTATAAAGCAGATCCTGCTAAAATGAAAACACCGTTTTTATTTTGCGGATGAAGACAGAAAGGATTTCCAATGTTTCCTGAACTGGAACGCTTTTGAGAATAACTGTAGGATACTGAAACACCTGCAGGGAACTGCCATGTTGTACCGCCGTTTGAAGTTCTTAATATTGCATTGTTAGTGGAAGCTACAACCCAGCCTTTATTAGCATCAGAGAAATATATATCTGAGACCATTGCCATCATCGGATTTTTCTGATATGAGAATGTTGCTCCGCCATCAATTGATTTTCTTATAAAACCGCCGCCACCGCATGAATAAAATATATTCTCATCTATCATTTTAATTCCTGTAACTTCGGCTTTGTTAACTATGTCATAATCAATCATTGTCCATACGGTTCCGTTATATTTCAAAACAAACGCATCTGCACCGGTTGCTATTATAGTATTACCTTTCATATCCACTTTAAGAAGATCTTTTGTAGTGGATGTTGAATATTGATTCCATGTAGTACCTCCGTCATTGGTATAAATTACAACTCCATTATCGCCGCATGCAACACCATTGTCAGCGCTGGTAAATACAACCGAATTTAAATTTGTTGTAACGTTTGAAGACTGGGGTGTCCAGTCAATTCCGCCATTTACCGATTTTCCAATAGTTCCGTTATCGCCAACTACATAACCAATGTTTTCATCAGCAAAAATTATTGAATTCAGATTATTAGATGAATAATTGTGATTTGTAAACGATTGCGCACCATCCTGACTTACCATTACAATACCGTTGTCTCCGGCAATCCATGCTTTAGAGTTTTTTGCATAAACAGAATTCAGATCAGAAGTACCTTTAGGATAGCTTCCGTAATTTAATCCGCCGTTAAGGGATTTTAAAAAATTTCCATTATCCCCTACTGCAATTACAAGATTTCCGTCAGGTGAATAAACTGCGTTTAATCCCTGTGCTGATGAAAAATTTGTACTGAAAGTAATTAAGGATAACAAGAAAATAGCTGTAGAAAAAATAAAGCTTTTTTTCATTTTTTTTAGGTGTGTTTAATTATTAATATCCGCAAAAGTAATGCAATGAAAAATGAATTACAATTTATATTTTTTTCGCAGAGAAAGTTAATAGTTAATAGTTAATAGTTAATAGTTAATAGTTAATAGTTAATAGTTAATAGTTAATAGTTAATAGTTAATACTCAATACTCAATACTCAATACTCAATACTCAATACTCCGCCGTGGCGGAATACTCAATACTTTTTAAAAATAAAAAAACCGCAGCAGACTCGTAATAGCACAAAGGTTAAAAAAAAACCTCTTCTATAAACGGTGGGTGGTGCCAGAATGCCGTTTACTTCCTCTGATTACTATTGAAACTTATTCAGCTTCAGTAAAGCTTCCGGCGAACCGGAGTGAGGCCTGTAATTGGCACTAATGCTGAGCTTTCCTCCCATATAGCTAAACCTGTTGGTTTTTTATAATGTTTGACTATTGTCTGTGCGGTTTTTATAATCTAAAATTCAGATTACATAAACTCTATATTTTATGTAAAGAACGGGAATTTCTTAAAATTCACAAGTTTTCATCGATCAGATCAGATATACTCTTCGCTTTGGCGCTTAACTCTTCCAGAAGACCTGAGTAATCTTTTTCAATATCCGATTTGATGTCTTTTTCCTTGAAATACTCTTCGGCAATATTTAGTGCCGAAACAACTGCAATAGTCTCTTCAGACTGATTGGGAGATTCACTGTTTATCCTGTTCATTATCCCATCCAGATAATCAGATATCCTTTCTACTTTCTCCTGATTCTCTCCCTGCAGATTGTACTCACTATTGAATATCTTAACCCGTATATCTTTCTGACTCATAAATTAGAATTTAGTTTCCAATAGTAAAGATTATGTTACTTGTAAATTTTGAAAAATTAAGTTTGTCAAACATTATACGTTTACCTGATGCTTTCATCGTTTTCGTAATTTTCCAGATGTGTATCTATTCTTGTTATTAATTCCTGTATCCTCGTCTTTGCAACATTTTTATCACTTATTGATACCTTATTGCCGGACGAGTTTAATACTGAATTTTTAAGATCCGATATTTCTTTATCTTTATTTATTAATTCAGTATTTAATTTAGTATGAAGTAATTTTAATTCCGATATCTTTAAATTTAAGTTTTTAATGTTTTCCTTTAGTAAAATGTTCTCATTTTTCTGATCCTTAAGTTTTGAAATAAGTATTTTAACTTTTGTTAAAAGATCATCTAAATTCACACGAAGAAAATTCTTCTGATCTTTAAAAAAATCCTTATTAATTTCATTTTGTTTGTTATACATTTGTTTTGAAATCTGAAAATTAATTTAAGCCCTTAAGGTGACTCCCAGATTTTTCTCTAAATTTTTTAAAATTTTCTTAACTATATTGCCTGTTTCTTCATCTGTCAAAGTTTTCTCGTTTGATGAAAACTCAAGAGTAAATGCTATGCTCTTTTTATTTTTTCCGATCTTTTCATCTTCATAAATATCAAACAAATTGAGTTTCTTAAGATATTTTCCCGAACTTTTAACAATATAATCCTTTATTTCATCATACTTTACGCCGGTATCTGCGATCAGAGCAAGATCTCTTTTCACGGATGGAAACTTTGAGATCTCAGTATATTTTTTCTCTTTTCCTGTTTTTGAGATCAGCTTATTTAAATAAAATTCGGCTGCAAACACATCCTGATCAATCTCAAATTCTTTTTTTAATCTGCTGTCGATTTTATATATCTCGCCGATAATTTCATCATTTATGCGAATATCAGCTTTTATACCGTCAGAAACATTGTCATTATAGTAAAATAAACTAAAATTTTCAAGATTCAATTTATACAGAAACATTTCTGCCTCTCCTTTGATATCAAAAAAATCAAAATTTTTCTCACCGTCAAAAATGGATTCGGAATCTTTCTTTCCCGACATTGCTATGATCAAACGGTCTTCTTCTTTGAATTTTTTCTCAGTATTCTTAAAGATCCTTCCCGATTCAAAAAACTTGAGGGAAATGTCTTTACCCGAATTATTAAAATTAAATCCGATTATTTTAAGCATTCCATAGATCATCCCTGTTCGCATTGAATCCATCTCAACAGATATTGAATTCTTTAAAGGAATAATACTATCGTTATCTTCTGCAAATTTCTTCAGTAATTTCTCTTCTGCCAATGGATTTGTAAGTATCTGATTAAATCCTCTTCCGGTCAGATATTCAGTAATTTCACGATTGAGTTTGAAAATACGGCTTCCGTAATTTGCGGCATTAGTTACATTTATATTAAAATTCATCTCACCTTCTATGTTATCATATCCGTATATTCTCGCGATCTCTTCTATCAGATCTATTTCTCGCGCAACATCAAGCCGCCTGAATTCAGGTACTTCAAAAATTAATTTATCTGATTCCTTATCTGTAAATTTAAATTCTATTTTCTCAAGTAATCCTGTGATCTCATCTTCATTCAGTTCAGTTCCGAGTACGTCATTTGTTTTCGATACTCTTACCGGAACTTTTACAATTTCAAATTTTTCAGGATAAACATCATATAATTCTTTACTAACATTACCTCCGGCTAATTCCATAAAAAGCTGAGTTGCCCTTTCGGATGCATATTTCACCATATTTATATCAACGCCTCTTTCAAATCTCTGTGAAGCGTCTGTCATTAGTCCGAGCTTTTTGGAATTCTTTCTGATCGAAACTGCATCAAAATATGCCGATTCAAGAAAAATATTTTTTGTATTATCAGAGATCTCGGAATTCTTTCCGCCCATGACACCGGCAATGCCTGTATAGCCATTAGCATCGCATATCATCAGCGATTCTGAATTCAGGACTCTTTCTTTTCCGTCGAGCGTCATGAACTTGTCACCATCTTTAGCTTTCTTTACAATGATCTCTTTTCCGTTGATCTTATCATAATCAAATGCATGCAGCGGCTGTCCCGTTTCAAACATTACATAATTTGTAATGTCTACTATATTATTCTTTGGATTAAGTCCAACTGATCTGAGTCTTTTCTTAAGCCATTCGGGAGATTCTTTAATTGTGACATTTGAAATGACCCTGCCTGTAAATCTCTTACAGACATCATTTGCTTCAATGCTGATCTTTATTAATTCTGTGGTGGGTTTTTCTGATTCGGTAATTTTAATTTCAGGAATTTTGATCTTTTCATTATATAAAGCGCCGATCTCACGTGCAACTCCGAAATGCGAGAACAGGTCTCCTCTGTTGGCTGTGATCCCGATATCAAATACAACATCATTTGCCTTAATGTAATCAGCGAATTTCTCACCTATCTTGGCTTTCGGATCGAGAACCATTATTCCGTCATGATTATCTGACATATTCAGTTCTTTCTCCGAACAGATCATTCCTTCTGAAAGCTGACCGCGTATCTTGGATTTCTTTATCTCAAAATCACCATTGGGAATAATCGCTCCTATTAATGCAACGCATACTTTCTGTCCGGCATCAACATTCGGCGCGCCGCATACAATGCTCAGGTTTTCTTCACCGCCAACATTAACTTTACATAAGCTCAGTTTATCAGCATCAGGATGTTTTATTTTTTCTAAAACTTCGCCAACGACAAAATTCTTTAGCTTACCGGCTTCATTTTCAACGCCTTCAATATCAAGACCGGTGGAAATCATTTTATCCTGTAAAGCATCAATTGATTCTGTTTCGGGAACAGAAATATATTCTTTTACCCAGTTTAGACTAATTTTCATAACGCGCTCAATATACTATTTTGAATCTGCACATAAAACGGAAAAAATGATTGACCTGTAAATTCGCTTTTCTCTGACCCAAATCCGTCGCGACAGATCGAAGACTCAAAGTAGTTTTTTTTTAATGTTTTTATCTTTTAACTTTCAGGAAATTCAAATTTTATTTATGACGATCCCACTGTGGATTGAGTAATGGCAGCAAAAAGTCAACCTGCAAACTTCACTTCTTTGCAGAATTATTCCGCCATGAACAATACAACAACCGTTTACTTTTTATGCAGAATAACTCTGCGGGGACATAAATATAAGATCTAATCTGTAAAGAAAAATTTACCTGTTCATCTGAAACTCTTCATTAAGATCTTTTAAGATCTTTCTGATATGCGTCAGCTGTAAAGGAAGAAATAACTCTGATCTTACAATTGCATTCTTTCTTCTTTCAGATGCCCAGCCGGTAACTTCGCTTATGTCTGAAACATTATATGTTAAAAGACTTTCCTTAGTATTTTCAAATCTTTTACGAATACCGGCATCGGGTTCTTTATTGTTTAAAAAATCATTGAAAGAATACATTCTTATTGAGTCGATAACTTCAGGTCTGAAAACCCTGTTCACAGCTTTTATTTCTTCGATCAACCTTTTCTGATCCGTTTCATGCCTGTCTGTAAACTGTACCGAAATTACATTATCCCATCTGCTGATATCTGAAATAAGTTCTTTGTTTTTAAAATACCTGATTCTTCCCGAACTAATAAGTTGTTTCAGATTGGCATTGGCAGGAATGACCATATCTGTTTCCAGCAAATATGCCGCTTCGTAGTATGTCAGAAGCGTTATTTTATTTTCAACATCTTTATCCGATAATGTTTTTATAAGCGAACTCATTTCATCTTTCAATAAATTCTGCCTTATAATTGCATTATGGATCTGCAGACTGTCCTGTAAGAGTTCTTCATATAATCCAATTCCCATTTCCTTTGCCTTGATATTCTCCTCATAACTGTCTCTTAAATTTTCAGCAAAAAATCCTGCGGTGACTGCAAGAAACAGCATGAAGAATTCTATGATATAATGTTTCCAGGGTTTTATTCCTTTTTCCGGTTGAGGGATCTCATGATGTACTTCCATCTTGTTAAAACTTATTTATATTTTATAAAATGTGAAATTAATCTATTAAACAATCAGAATAAAGATTTTAAATTCAGGCTTAATGAAAAATGATGTATTTGATTATAGGTAAGCAGGCAGAGATAAAATTTCATTTTTGCATAAAAAAAACCTGCAGACTAATGAAACGTCTGCAGGTCTAATTAAAGGAAGAACAAATATGAAAGAACGATTGCCGGCTGGCGCCGACAATTATGCTTAACTTACATGACTTCTAAAAAGTTCACTTTATAAAAAAAAAAATTAAATAATTTTAACCCTCTAAATCAGGGGCTAAAGCAGGAGATACAAATCATTAAAATATATATTACAAAAGGGTGTATTTATCATAAATCAATACTGTCCAAAATATTTTCAAACAAATAAAAAAGTTTTAACAATAAA
>JAGQWH010000180.1 GCA_020437545.1 Ignavibacteriota bacterium | reverse complement strand
AGTCGTTAGAAGTTAGTAGTTAGTAGTTAGTAGTTAGTAGTTAGTAGTTAGTAGTTAGTAGTTAGTAGTTAGTAGTTGATAATTGATAGTTGATAGTTGATAGTTAGAAAAGTTAATGCGATTTTAATAAGCATAGATAAAAATATTCATTTAACCAATTACAAAATTATTTAAAATTATTTAAAATTATTTAAAAACATATAAAATTCATGAGTATATTAGTCAATAAGAAAACAAAAGTAGTAGTACAGGGAATTACGGGATCCGAAGGGACATTTCATGCGACACAGATGATCGAATACGGAACGAATGTTGTAGCGGGAGTCACTCCGGGAAAAGGCGGTACAAGTTTCAAACCAGAGAAAGGCAAAGCGGTACCGGTTTATAATTCAGTCAAAGAAGCCGTTCAGAAAACAGGAGCGGACGCTTCGGTAATATTCGTGCCGGCATCCTTCGCAGCCGATGCAATAATGGAAGCTGCTGATGCGGGTATAAATGTGATAGTCTGTATTACTGAAGGTATTCCTACAAATGACATGATCAAAGTTTACGAATTTGTAAAGAATAAAAATACTGCAACTCATTCGGTCAGATTTATCGGACCAAACTGTCCGGGAATCATCACTCCGGGCGAATGCAAGATCGGTATAATGCCGGGATTCATTCATAAGAAAGGAAAAGTCGGAGTTATATCGAGAAGCGGTACGCTTACTTATGAAGCAGTCTGGCAATTAACAAATCTCGGAATCGGTCAGTCAACCTGCATAGGTATCGGCGGAGATCCTGTGATCGGTACAAGATTTCTTGACGCTATAAAACTTTTTAATGAAGATAAGAATACTGAAGCCATTGTAATGATCGGTGAGATCGGCGGAAGCGCTGAGGAAGAAGCCGCATATTTTATTAAAAAACATGTAAAGAAACCTGTCATCGGATTCATAGCCGGTAAGACAGCTCCTCCGGGGAGAAGGATGGGACATGCAGGCGCAATTATTTCAGGCGGTAAAGGAACAGCCGATGAGAAGATCAAGGTAATGAAAGAATGCGGTGTATTGATTGCTGAGTCCCCTGCTGATATCGGTAGGACAGTTGAGAAGGCATTGAAAAAGATCAAAGCCGGGAAATCCAAAAAAGGCGATGTTAAAAAATCAGTTCTTAAAAAGATCAAAAAAATAAAAAAATCAGTTTCAGCAAAGAAAAATGATGTTAAAGGTAAAATAGAAAAGAAGAAAGCTTCCAAGAAAACCGTTAAGAAAAAAAATAAAAAATAAATTCAATTGACCAGGATCAGTATCAAGAACGCAGTATTCTATGCTTATCACGGAGTACTTGAATATGAAAAAAAGTACGGGAATAAATTCGAGCTGGATATAGAAATGGAATGTGACATTGATGATCTTGGCGAGACAGATGATCTTGAAAAGACAGTAGATTATTTATCTGTTTATAATCTGGCTAAAGAAATATTAACCTGTGAGAAGTATAACCTTATAGAAACAGTTAACATGAAGATCTGTAAAGGGATACTTGAAAATTTTCCGATGGTAACCGAAGTAAAAGTAAAGATCCGGAAACCAAATGCTCCGCTGGGAATCATAGATTCCGTGGAGATTGAGAATAAACTAAAGCGATCATAAACAAAACATCAGATGCCAAAAGCATATCTCGGATTCGGATCAAATAAAGGAGAGAGGATCTCATTCATCGAGACTGCATTAAAAGAGATCGGAAAGATTGAAAAGACATTAATTGTCAGAAGTTCATCCGTGTATGAGACCGAGCCATGGGGAATAAAGGATCAGGGAGACTATCTCAACAGTGTCGCTGAGATTAGCACGGAACTAAGTGCAGTAGAACTTTTAAAAGCTTTAAAAGAAATTGAAAACAGAATTGGGCGAACTGAAACTTCAAAATGGTCTGAAAGGGAAATAGATATTGACCTCTTGTTTTATGGTAATGAGATTCACAATAATGAGAATATACATGTACCTCACGATGAAATTGAAAACAGAAAATTTGTACTTATTCCTATGAATGAAATTGCTCCGGATCTGATACACCCTGTTTTAAATAAAAGTATATCAGATCTATTGTCGGAGACTTCTGATGATCTGCATGTAAGGAATTATACTTTAAGTAAATCTGATAAATAATCATCCCCAAAGATTTGGAAGATAAGAAAATCAAATACATAGCGGTCGAAGGTGTTATCGGTGTCGGAAAAACATCACTTGCAAAGAAGCTTGCCGAACGGCTGAATGCCAAACTGATATTAGAGAATTTTGAAGACAATCCTTTCCTCGAAAAATTTTACAATGACCCTATCGGTTACGCTTTTCATACGCAGATGTATTTTCTTATGAGCCGTTACAAACAGCTTCAGGAGATCAAACAGATCGACATGTTCCATGATTATTATGTATCCGATTACATCTTTGAAAAGGATAAGATATTTGCCTATCTGAATCTGCAGGATGACGAACTTAAGCTTTACGAAAAGATAGTTACGCTTATCGAAAAGATGATAGTTGTTCCTGATCTGATAATTTATCTTCAGTCCAATGTAGAAAGACTAATGAAAAATATCAGACACCGGGACAGAGATATTGAAAAAGAGATAAAAGAAGAATACATAAAGGATCTGAATGAGGGATATAATTATTTTTTCTTCAGATACAAAGCAACTAAAGTGATGATCGTTAACTCAGCAGAGATTGATTTTGTGAATAATGAAATGGATTTCGAGAATCTGATAAGGGAAATATTCAAACCCGAGCACTCAGCGATAGAATATTATAATCCCGTAACCATCAAAGCAGCCAAATAAAAATCATGGGTAGAGTTTTAGTCATATTGATTGCGGTTTTTTTATTACTAACAGTATTCAGAAATATCATAAGAAATATTCAGCAGAGAAATAATCCGCCGGCAGATAAAAAAGCCAATCCAAATCTGAAACAGAAAAAAAAATCTGATGATGATGACAATATAGTAGATGCAAAGTTTGAGGAAATAAAATAAAACCTGAATGCTTAAACACATATTCAGAATATTAGGAAGATCAGACAAGCCCGTAAACATTTCAGAAATAGATCCTGAAAAAGTAAGAAACATATTAATAGTCAGACAGCATAATCAGCTTGGTGACATGCTATGCTCTGTTCCCCTTTTTGCTGCCATTCGTAAACGTTTTCCGGATGCTCATATAACGCTTGTTGCTTCTCCTATCAATTATGAGATACTCTTCAGTGACATTAACCCATTCATCGATAAAGTCATAACATACAGAAAATCCCCTTTCAGGAATCTCATAGAATTTTATAAAGAACTTAAGAATCACGATTATCAGATCGGGATCGTTCCTTCCACTGTCTCAATTTCAAGAACATCACATTTCATAAACTTCTTCTCAGGAGCAAAGATCAGAGTTGGAGTTAACAGCATAGATGATAAAATTAATTCAGTAGCATATCTGCTTAATGTAAAATCAGATTTTGAATGGGACACAAAGAAGCTTCATCAGACGGAAAGAAATCTTGATGTTGGGAGACAGATCAACTGCGATCTTACAGACGAAGAGAAAAAAGGTGTGATGATACATCTCAGCAATGAAGAGATAAAGTTTGCAGAGGATTTTATAAATAAAAATTTTCCGGACAAAACAAAACCTTTGATCTCTCTTCATCCCGGAGCGGGTAAAATACCTAACAGGTGGAAGAGGGAAAATTTTGTAGAACTGGTAAAAAGGCTGCATGAAAAATATGATTGCAATATTCTGATCACTTCAGGATTAATAGATAAGGAGATTACGGATAAAGTCAGGGATGAACTTAAATCACTGAATATAAACTGTGTGGTTCTTGAAAATACTACAATAAGGAAAGTAGGAGCAGTGATTAAATTAACTGACCTTTATATAACAAATGATACCGGTACTCTGCATGTTGCAGGCGGTGTTGATGCAAACGTAATATCTCTCTTTGGACCGACACACGGATATGAATGGGCTCCTAAAGGAGATAATAAAATTTATATTCAGTCTCCGACTGACAACATAAATGATATTACAATTGATAAAGTATTTAATGAATCCGTATCGTTAATTGAAAAAACATGTGTAAAAGAAAATACTCATTTGAAAAATTCCCAGACAGTAAATTGAATCCAATTGAATAATATCTTAGCTGCAATTGATATCGGGACCAATTCCTTTCATCTTGTAATAGCAAAGATCGACAGTAAGAACCGGTTTACAGTTGTTACAAAGACGAAGGAAGTTGTTCGTCTTGGAAACAGTTCGAATGACATGAAATACATTTCAAAAGAATCCATTGAAAGAGGTGTGGAAGCTCTGAAGAGATTCAAACTGATCTGCGATTCTTATAATGCCGAGATCATTGCTGTAGCAACAAGCGCGACAAGGGAAGCCCTTAATAAAGATGAGTTTCTTGACAGGGTATTTGAAGAGACGGGAATAGTAATTAACATAGTTTCAGGATACGAGGAAGCAAGACTGATCTATCTCGGAGTTTTACAGTCACTTGATATTTATAAAAAGAAAATTTTGCTGGTAGATATAGGCGGCGGGAGTACTGAATTTCTGGTTGGTAAAAAGGGAAATGTGAAAATTGCAAGCAGTCTTAAATTAGGTGCGGTGCGACTGACAAGAAAATTTGATCTGGATGACAAAGTAGAAAAGACCGATCTGAAAAGTTCAAAGATCTATGTAAAAGGTGCAATGAATCAGATAGTCAGAACATTGCAGGAAGAAGATTTCGAACTTGTAATAGGTTCGTCAGGTACGATAAGTAATATAGGATCGATCATTATGTCAGAGAATACAACTGTGAACTATCAGGATGTAAACATGAACGGATTTGTTATCAAAAGGAAGCCCTTATATTCTGCAGTGGAGAAGATCTATAAAGCAGATACTACTCAGGAGCGGCTTAAGATCCCAGGGCTTGATCCCAAAAGAGCTGATATCATAACTGCAGGTGCTGTTATACTTGAACAGATTTTTACCGATCTTAAAATTGAAAAAATGACCTTGTCGGGATATGCTTTGAGAGAAGGCATAATCATGAATTATATTCAGCAAAACAGCGGTGAATTTGAATTCGGTCATTTAACTGACGTGAGATACAGCAGCGTTATACATCTTGGCGAAAGAACAAACTATGACAAAGAGCATTCGATACAGGCACTTAAGCTTGCCAATAAAATCTTTGATTTTATAAAATCGAAATTCAATCTCACGGATGATGACAGGGAATATCTTGAAGCAGCGACATTGCTTCATGACATCGGATATTACATTTCACATTCCGATCATCATAAGCATTCTTACTATCTTATCAGGAATGCCGATATGCTTGGATTTAATGATAAAGAAATAGAGTTAATTGCTAACATTGCCAGATACCACAGGAAATCTCATCCCAAGGCAAAACACGAAAATTTCAATAAACTGGATGATCAAAGCAAAGATCTCATAAAAAAACTGGCAGGAATTTTGAGGATCGCTGACTCTCTTGACAGAAGTCATAAATCCATAGTCGAAGATATAGATTTAAGTTTTGATGATAAGCAGCTTATTATTGAACTGGTTTCATGCAATGGTGATCCTTATCTGGAGATATGGGGTGCAAATTTAAGGAAGTTATTGTTTGAAGAAGCATTCGGATGCAAGGTTAAGATCAAACAAAAAAAATAACTTTACTCCGGGAAAAATCTATTCAATAATTTTTCAAACTCATTTTCTGAAAAATCTCTTCTGTAATAAATTTCAAACAATCTTTTTCTTTTTTCCAATTCAGTAAGTCCGGGCGGTAATTGTGACACAATAATTTCCCTGACAGTCTGACACATGCTTAGCATTTTATTGAATCTTTCCTCCGGAGAGAGTTTCGAATAAAGTTCAAGGAGTTTCTTTTCTATGTCAGGGTGTGTGTCGTTCAAATTTATATTCTGATATATATTTCTTTAAGATCCAGTTTTGTGACCCATTCATTTACATAATCAATATCACAACCGATCTTTAACAACTCCCTGATATCTGTCAACTGCATCTCTGAAAAAGAATCCCTTGCCCACATCAATTTAGATATAATAAGATCTTCTATTGAGATCACATAAATGTCTAAACCATTGATCTTTAGTTTCTTTTTTCTATCAAATTTTACATTATCATAAAAGTCATCTGTTTTCAAAATAAAATCGATCTTAAAAAAAGTTTTCTTATCAAAGATATTAAACATAATTTGGTTCTTAAGAGAGTCTTCAAGCATGTATCTGTCAGTATAAAATTCCTCTTCAAACAATTCAATAAATCTGCTGATCTGATTTTCAAATAATTGAATGACAATATCCGAATCCCTCGTCATTCTTGGCACAGAATAAAAACTCATAGCCATAGAACCTGTCAGCAGATAATTGAACTGACCAATTTCTAGTTTATCTACAACTCTTTTAAGTGTTTCTAACTCTTCAGTCATTTTCTATTTCTTAGCTTTCCTGATCTTCTTATAATTGATCTTTCTCTTTTCATTGAATGCCTGAATACCTTCGCTGACCTCAGGAGACAGATTGTGAATAGAAAGCCAGTCACGCGCACTGCCGATTGTTGTATGCCATGACAGATCTCTCCAGAAGTTGAGCTGCTGCTTTGTATAGCGCAGACATTCGGGAAGTTTATTGTAAAGTTTTTCCGCAAGTATATCGACTGCTTTATCAAGTTCATCATAAGGCACAACCTGATTCACGAGTCCCCAGTCGAGAGCTTTCATCACAGGAATGTCCTCACAGAGGAAAAGGATCTCTCGGGCTCTTCTGTCGCCTACTATCAGCGGAAGGAACTGTGTAGCTCCTGCTGCTGCTACACTGCCTCGTGCTGCTCCTACCTGCTTGATGATGATATGATCTGCTGCAATTGCAAGATCACAGCTCATATTGAGTTCATTTCCGCCGCCGACAACCATGCCGTTGAGACGGGCTATAGTTGGTTTACCGACATTACGCATTACTTCGTGCAGCTGTATGAATTCATACATCCATTTATAATAATCATCGGGATTTTTGAGAAAGTATTTTTCCTGTTCGTCTAGGTCAGCTCCGGTAGAAAACGCTCTCTTGCCTGTTCCGGTGAGAACTATCACGGCAATGTTGTCATCCCATGATGAATCTTTGAATGCAAGTGTGAGTTCGTTGATGGTCTCGAGATTCAGACAGTTGAGTTTTTTCTCACGGTTGATGGTTATGGTAGCTTTGTAATCTTCCTTTTTGTAAATGATATTTTTGAATTTGTTATTTTTGGGTAGATAGGATTTGAATTTATCTGACAATTTTTTTTGATTTAATTTTTTAAAATGATTTATGGTGGTAATTTAATTTAATTGGAGAAAAGATAATATTGATAAATTGTTCAGGGTTTTTTCACCACGAAGGCACGAAGACACAAAGAAAAGCTACTTTCTTTATTCCCTATGCGTTTACTTTATGAGATTTTAAAGATCCCGTAGGGATCAAATGTCGGTAGCAATTCAATACAAGAAACACCAATCCCGTAGGGATTGCATGTTCTTTCTGCAATAGAAAACAACATTCCATCCCTACAGAATGTAGTTCTAAATTTAAGATTAAAATTACCCGAAATGTAGGATGGAGTACTTTTTTAAATTTTTAAATTTAATCCAAAGGATAGATTAAGTTGATTTGATTTAAAATACTTAAAGCTATTATTTCT
>JAGQWH010000017.1 GCA_020437545.1 Ignavibacteriota bacterium | reverse complement strand
TGTAAAAGCTCTGAAAGAAAAAGGTTATGAAACTATCATGATCAACTGTAATCCTGAAACCGTTTCAACTGATTATGACATTACGGACAAGTTGTATTTCGAGCCTCTAACTACCGAGGATGTACTGAACATAATCAAATATGAAAAAAATGTAAAAGGAATCATTGTAAGTTTCGGAGGACAGACACCGCTTAAAATTTCCAAAGAACTTGAAAAGAACGGACTAAAAATTTTAGGCACATCATCCAGGAATATTGATTTAGCTGAAGACAGAAAAAAATTCGGCAAACTATTAGACAAGCTTAATATTCCAAAACCCGAATATGGTTCGGCTAAGGATCCTGAAATAGCTATCAAAACCGCCAATAAAATTGGTTACCCGGTATTACTCAGACCATCTTATGTACTTGGGGGAAGAGCAATGCAGATAGTTTACAGTGATGAAATGGTGGAAAAATTTTTCAGGGATGAAGCTGAGATATCACAGGATCATCCGTTATTAATAGATAAATTTTTAGAGGAAGCACGTGAGATAGATGTCGATGCGATATGTGACGGTAAGGATGTGTACATTGCCGGGATAATGCAGCATATAGAAGAGGCGGGAATCCATTCAGGTGACAGCACTTCGATACTTCCGCCGATCTCCATCAACAAAAAAAATCTGAAGGAAATAAAAGACTATACTAAAAAGCTTGCGCTTGGGCTTAATGTAATAGGACTAATAAATATACAATTTGCGATAAAAGACAATATAGTTTATGTACTTGAGGCAAATCCGAGAGCTTCAAGGACAGTGCCTTTTGTAAGCAAGACCACGGGTATCCCTGTCATCACAATTGCCGCAAAAGTCATTGCAGGCAAGAAGTTAAAGGATTTCAAATTAAGAAGTTTTGAAGACATAAAATACATAGGCGTAAAAGAATCGATCTTCCCGTTTCAGAAATTCCCGAGAGTAAAAATGTTTCTCGGTCCGGAGATGCGGTCAACGGGTGAAGTTATGGGAATTGCTGAATCATTCGGTGAGGCTCTTGCAAAGGCGCAGGAGTCAACAGGTACGCCGGTGCCTGTAAAAGGGAACATTTTCATAAGTGTTAATGAAAATGATAAAAAACCCAAGACTCTTGATCTGATAAAAAAATATACTTCGCTGGGATTTGGGATCATTGCAACATCCGGAACATCTAAATTCCTTACGGACAACGGAATAGAATCAGAGCCTGTATTCAAAGTTAACGAAGGCAGACCTAACGTAGTCGACCGGATGAAGAACGGAGAGATACAGATTGTTATCAACACTCCTCTTGGATCCGAATCGAGATTTGATGAATATGCAATAGGCTGGGCTGCAGTGGAACAGAAGATTCCTTTTATTACAACTCTGTCGGCTGCGAGTTCGTTTGCAGAAGGAATTGCTAAAATAAAAGAAGGAAAAACCAGTGTAAAGAGTTTACAGGAATATTACAAATAAGGATTAAAATTTCAGATTCGTCTGATTTAAAATTAAATATTAAAAAGTTTATTAATTAATCATTAGTTAAATTTTCCAATAATCGTTATTTTGCATAATTAAAACCCCAAATAAAATTAATTATGGATCTGGACAAAGTAAAGAGCAGTTATAAATGGGACCCTATGGGAGGTGATTATTCAAAAAGTTATGTATCCTATGAACGAAATCAAATAAAAAAGAAAAAGGTCAGAGCTTATTTACTAACTACTTTATACATAACTGCGCTGATAATAATTGTAATAGTACTTTTTGTAAAGTTCTTATAAGAGGAATATAATAACGGTTAACCTGAGTTAAAGGTTTGAGCTTAAGAAATTCCTGAGCAGTTTTTCATAACTAAAACTGCACACTTATTCCGCCAACGGGAAAAAACGCCCATTGGTAAATTGTAGACAATTCCTTGTAATCTTCATTCCAGTAATACGCATATATATTCTGTCTGTCAAATACATTCTGAAGCTCGAGATAAGCTGTTATGTTGGATTTTTTAAAATCAAACTTTTTATCAACTCTCACATCCACTCTCATATAATAAGGATATCTGGCACTGTTAAAATCATCTGTTGCGAACACGGCTCTGTTAACCTGTTTGGATGCCTGTTCATTGATCGGAGTATAAGGTCTTCCTCCTGAGTATTTGAATTTTATACCTGCCAGCCATCCATCATTGAACTGATATCCGGCGATAAGCGTGACCTGATTTCCGGGATCGAATGCGCCGGGTTTGTTATTTCCTGCAAGAGCTGTGAAGCTCGAATTGATATAAGAATAATTCAACATTCCATATAAACCATTTCCTGAAAGCTTTTTGTGAATTGAAACATCTATTCCATTAACATATCCATATCCGGCACTCGAAGCCTGTCCGACTATGTTTGGTCCGAACTCAGTTCCTCCGTCTATCAGTATATAAGTCGGAATGTCGATCCAGACAGGATAGTCTTTATATTTTTTATAATAAACTTCAACATTGGCTTTGATGTCACTTGCAAAAAAATGTTCAATGCCGGCTATGTAATGAATGCTCTGGATGTTATTTAAAAGATTATTCAATGGACTGGAAACAAGCCATATATATTCAGGCGACTGATGATAGATACCCCAGGCAAAGTTCAGGGAAGTGATTGGATTTACATTTACGGACAAACCAACTCTCGGCGAGAAATAAGTCTGATTGCTAATGTATTCAAAATAATCCACTCTGAATCCTGTGTTAAGATTGATCCTGTCATTAAAAAACTTAGAAGTAAGATTCGCATGCATAAAAAGTTTTGAGGTCTGAATATCTACGTTTGCATTAATGGTATCATAAACATAACCCGCGGCGTTTGTATCGCCTTTGAGATACAGGAGGTTATTTATGTTGGCGTATTTCCCTCCGACTCCGGTGTTTAGAATATAAGACTGAGAGAGCTGATATTTAAGATCCGTGTATAAACCTGTTTCCTTATTTACCGCTTCGTTAAGGAATCTTATCTCTGCGGTCTGCCCTTCTATCTGTTTTACATTATAATCAGTGACATTGTATGCAAGCACAGTCTGCAGAAAACCTTTACGGAAAAGTTTTTTATAATTCAGTCCTGTAGCATAAGTATTCTGATTTGAATTGGAGTTGCCGTAAGGATTATCCTCTGCTGACTCACCCGAGAAATCAACTTTATCAATACCTGATAATCCTATCAGAGTAAGTTTATCTTTGGGAGAAAGATCATATGTAGCTTTTAAGTTAATGTCCCAGTAATTCGGAACGGAGGTAAGTCTTATAGCGGACTTGACCAGTTCGAGATAGCTGCGTCTGACAGAAAACAAATATGAGCCTTTATCTGTAAGCGGTCCTTCGAATATTGCTCCGAATCCTGCAATGGACAGATTCACATCACCGAAAAAATTCTTCCGGCTTCCTTCGCGGAAATTTATATTTATCACACCTGAGAGTTTGTCTCCATATAAAGATGGAAAACCTCCCGTGAGCATGTCAGTACTTTGTATGAATCTAGAATTGATAAAACCTATAGCGCCGCTGGACGAACCGTCGGTGCCGAAATGATTTATGTTCGGTATTTCTATACCGTCTATGAGTATAAGATTTTCCGCAGGTGAACCTCCTCTGATAATAATGTCATTGCGCTGATCATTACCGATAGCAATACCCGGAGCTGACTGCAGCATTCTTGAAATGTCTTCCGTAGCGCCCGGAGCGCGGCGGATCTCTTCGTAATCAAGATTGACCGAGCTGATATTTACATCGGAGCTCTGGTCAAATGAATTTGCCTCTACATTTATCTGTTCGGTAGTGATACCTTTGGGATTTAATTTGATAAGGGTCTGAAGAGGTTTACTTGCTGTCACTACAAGCTCTGATTTTATGTGTGATTCATAACCAAGAGCCTTAACTCTTATCTGATAAATTCCGGTTTCAAGATCGGTGAATTGAAATTCGCCTTTTGAATTTGTCTGAGTAATTCCTGATGTTTCCGGAATCTCAACAGTCGCGCCTTCTACCGGACTTTGCGTAATGTCATCTATCACAGTTCCTTTTATAGTACCTGTATTGGAATTTTGTGAATATGAATTATTGGATATAAATAAAAACAGGCTAAGAAGTAATACGGCTTTCAACAATTTGTCAGTTTATTAATATGATAATCGCGCTTTTTGAAAGTGGTTTTGATAAAATTAAGACTCTTGTTAAGAAATAAAAGTTAAATTTGAGTGCGGAAACGATTTACAAATTATGAGATATGAGTTATGAGATATGAGATATGAGATATGAGTTATGAGATATGAGTTATGAGATATGAGTTATGAGATATGAGTTATGAGTTATGAGATATGAGTTATGAGTTACGTCTAGCGTCTAGCGTCTAGCGTCTAGCGTCTAGCGTCTAGCGTCTAGCGTCTAGCGTCTAGCGTCTAGCGTCTAGCGTTTGACATTTGACGTCTGACATTTAGCGTCTCAGGTCTCGCACTAAATTCAATGTTGAAAGTTAATATCACTATGAATAAGTTATGCATAAACCAATTATGAAAAATATCCGAAAATTAATTTTCCGGTTAACTGTTTTAATCTTAATATTTTCAGTTAATCCATTATGGTCGCAGGATGCACCTCCAAAAGTTCTTGTAGTTACAGCACATCCTGATGACGATGCAGTCTTCGCCGCTACCAATTACAAGATCGTTCATGATCTCGGGGGTACTGTTGACATAGCGCTAATAACAAACGGCGAAGGCGGTTACAAATACTCAACACTTGCCGAGGATATTTACGGACTAGAACTGACTGATGAAGCTATAGGCAGACAATATCTGCCTGATATCCGTAAAAAAGAACTCGAAGCCGGCGGGAAGATCATCGGCATAAGAAATTACTATTACTTTAATCAAAAAGATGCAAGATACATCACATCCGCAGATATTAAAGAAATTCTCGACAGTAACATCTGGGATCTTGATTATATCAGGACTGAACTTAAAAGTATCATTGAAAGAGAAAAGTATGACTATGTATTTGTGTTGACCCCTAATTTAGCCACACATGCGCATCACAGTTCGGTCGGAATACTTGCTCTCGAAACAATAAAATCTCTGCCTGATAATGAGCGTCCAATAATCCTGGGAGCCACTTACGGTGAAAAAAGTGATACGACTGACAAGTTCTATGAGATCTATAGAGGATTTGATCCTTATCCTATAACAAGTGTAAGCGATACAATTCCTTTCATATTTGACAGGACACAGAAGTTCAGTTACAGAGATGCGCTGGATTATAAGATCATCGTCAACTGGCTCATAGCCGAGCACAAGTCCCAGGGCACAATGCAGCTTGGAATGAACCGCGGGGATTATGAAGTATACTGGTATTTTGACATTAATCCAGAAAGCGGGAAAGCAAAGACGCAGGAGCTTTTTGATAAGCTGAAGGTGAATTATTTTAAGAAGAAGGAGTATAATTGAGTTTTGGGGAAAAACCGTTTAAACGGTTTTTTCCCCCTCTGCCAATAATCAAATTTCATTATGAAAAAAACACTTTATTTATTTTTACTTGCCACGCTCCTTTACGGCTGTTCGTCCGACAATAAGAAAAAAGTAGTAGTATATTCCCCTCACGGAAAAGAAATGCTGACGGAATTTGAAACTCAGTTTGAAGCTATACACCCGGACATTGATATTCAGTGGCTCGACATGGGTTCGCAGGAGATCATTGACAGGATACGTACTGAAAAGGAAAATCCTCTTGCAGATCTTTGGTGGGGCGCTCCGGCTACTATCTTTATGCGAGCTGAGAAACTCGATCTTCTTGAAACATATAAACCTACCTGGGCTGAAAATGTCGGTACTGACAGTAAAAGTAAATCCGACAAATGGTACGGGACATTTCTGACACCGCAGGTAATTGCATTCAATGAAAAGACGCTTACAAAAGAGAGTGCTCCGAAGGAATGGGACGATCTGATAAAGCCCGAATGGAAAGATAAAATTGTTATAAGGAATCCAATGGCTTCCGGAACGATGAGAGTTATCTTCTGCGCTATGATAGCAAATTCTGTAAAGACAACAGGCAGTGAAGCCGCCGGATTTGAATGGCTGAGAAAGCTGGATGAAAACACTTCCGTCTATGCTGCTGATCCTACTCAGATGTATATTAAACTAGCCGGAAATGATGCTGCAACCTTATGGAATATGCCCGATATTATTTTACAAAAAAACCTTTATCAGTATCCGTTCGGATATAATTTTCCCGAAGCCGGTACGGTCGTACTTACAGACGGCATTGCAATAGTAAAAGGCACAAAAAATCCGGAAGCTGTAAAAGAATTTTATGAATTCGTAACATCTCAGCAAAGTCTGATCCTTCAGGCTGAAAAATTTTACCGTATCCCCGCAAGGTCAGATATACCAAAAGATAAATTACCGGAGTGGATAGCGGATGCAAATTATAAATCAATGGATCTTGACTGGGAGCTGATCTCTGATAATGAAAATGAGTGGATGAAAAAATGGGACAGCGAGATCAAGGGTAAATCAAAATAGTTTTGATACAATTTTTTATTCTTGATACTTCGCGATCCGATTTATCGGATTGCGCAAGAGTATAAAACGTTAAACTTATTATATAAAAGTAATAAATCATTTCACACATTAAAATCATTAAAATCAAAACTTAAATAATGATTCTGTCCGTAAAAGGTATTTCAAAATCATTCGGTAATGAGAAAGTACTCAACAATGTTAATTTAGAATTAACAAAAGGAGAATTCTTTTCCTTTGTCGGACCGAGCGGATGCGGAAAGACTACACTGCTTAGGATAATAGCCGGACTGGAGTTTCCATCAGATGGTCAGATATTTATTAATAATGTTGATTCTACAAATTTAACTACACAAAAAAGGAACATCGGTATAGTATTTCAGAACTATGCTCTCTTTCCGAATATGACGGTCTTTGAAAATGTTGCTTACGGACTTGAGATAAAAAAGCTTGCTAAAGAAGATATAAGGGAGAAAGTTCTAAAAGTACTTGAAAAAGTTAAACTGACAAGTCAGTCGGAAAAAAGCGTAACAATGCTCAGCGGAGGTCAGCAGCAGAGAGTTTCTCTTGCAAGAGTAATGGTGACAGAACCTGCATTGCTGCTTTTTGATGAACCACTTTCCAATCTTGATTATTCACTTCGTCTCGAAGCGAGAAATGAAATAAAAAGACTACAGAAAGATATAGGTATAACTTCGGTTTATGTTACTCATGACCAGTCAGAAGCTCTTGCTATGTCAGACAGAATTGCTGTCATGAACAAAGGAAAGGTGATGCAGACCGGATCTCCTCAGGAGATCTATTACAAACCTCAGAATTTGTTTGTTGCAGATTTTATCGGTCATTCAAATTTTTTTGATAAAGTTTCGGCTAAAAAAATTTTCGGTATAGACATAAATGAAAAACAGATGCTCTCTTTTTTTCCTGAAGAACTTATACCCGAAAAAACGATCTTAGATAGTGGATTAAAATTGATCGATGTTCAGTTCACCGGATTCAGCATAGAATATCTGATCTCTTTCGGAGACAGAATAATCAACTCCCGCAGACAGGCGGATAAATCAGAAAACGCGCTTCAGCCGGGAGACAGCATTTCATTTACATTTGACAGCAGTAATTTAAGAATACTGGATAATGAGCAAAATTAATAAGAATAATTTATTTAAACTTTCCAAGTTAAATATATTCTTACTTGCGGTAATAATTTTCTTTATCACAGGTTATATTCTTTATCCTTTGTATTCTCTTGTAAAAGACAGTCTTGCGGTTTTTTCATCCGGAAACCAGACGGGTTCATTTTACAGCATTGCCGGAAGTTCGGTATTAAATTCCGTATTACTTTCTCTGATCACAGCAGCCGGAAGCTTCCTAACCGGATTATTTTTTGCTTACATATTTCATTTTAAAAAACTGCCTTTCGGAAATTTCCTTTACTCAATTTTACTCATTCCGATAGCAGCTCCGCCACTTGTCAGCACAGTTGCATTTTTATTTTTGCTGAACGAGAACGGCTTACTCATTAAGATCATTACTATGCTCACCGGGATTGAGAGCATCCCATTTAAATTCGAAGGCTGGACTGCTATAATCATCATTCACATATATTCTTTCTACCCGTTCTTTCTTCTGTTTATATATTCAGCATTAAAGAAGATCGACTTCAGCATTATAGAAGCATCTTATTCACTCGGAGCATCAAAGATCAGGACTTTCTTTAAAATTATTTTTCCTCAGCTCATCCCTTCTGTCACTGGGGCATCTCTGATAGTATTCATGGCAAGCATGGCTTCTTTCACTGCGCCTTTGATATTCGGAGGATCGATAAGATTTTTAACTACAGAGATCTATTCTTCTAAGATCAATGGTGACAGCTCGGCAGCATCAATGTTATCAGTACTTCTTACTCTGATATCTCTTTTGTTTTTTTTAATGCTGAGATATTACAGAAGCAGAAATTCCTTTGAGACACGGACCAAGGGTACCGTAAAATCATTTGTTTCAGACTCAAACAGTAAAGCTGGCATACTCACTAATCTGACTGTTTATACATTTATAACAATTATTTTATTGCCGATACTTGCACTAGGATTTCTTTCACTTATTCCTGAAGGTTCACTCATGAGAAATTATTTCACCGAACCGTTCTCGTTGGAAAATTATTTTAAGGTTTTCAAAGATCCGAAATTCTTCGAACCATTTGTTAACAGTATAAAAATGGCTGCAATTGCCGTAATTATTACAATAATTGTCGGAGTAAGCGCATCATTTCTTATCTCCCGGAAAAAGATCAGAGGAGGAAAGATCATCGAAGGACTTCTTTCATTGCCCTATGGAATTCCCGGTACGGTCATTGCTCTGAGTTTTATTATCAGTTTCAATACTCCGAATTTGTTTTCAGGTTTTATACCGTTGACAGGTACATTCTGGATACTGCCTCTTGCTTATGCCGTGAGGAATATGCCGATAATAACACAGTCATCTCTTGCAGGATTCAACGCCTTTGATCCGTCACTGGAAGAAGCCTCATCTTCACTCGGAGCTTCAGGATACAGGACATTCAGAAAGGTCATACTGCCTTTTGTGATCCCATCTGTCCTGTCAGGAGCAATGCTTGTTTTTATAAACTCAGTAGGTGAATTTGTTTCAACTATTTTGCTCTACACTTATTCCACAAAAACCATTTCAGTTGAAATTTATTCACAGTTAAGATTATACAATACCGGAGCAGCCGCTGCATATGGCATTATCCTTTTTATAATGGTAATGATAGTTGTCTATATTTCCCGTAAATCTGTCGATAAATCCGTGAGTTTTTAATTTTTAGTGTTAAATAAGCATTTATTCTCAGAATATGTTTTTTAAAAAATGATGATCCTTTTTGTGAGTTTTACTAAAAAACAATGTTAACTGTGTTTAATTAATGCTGTGTATTATAAATTTTAAAGTACTATTATATTCAATCTTGAAATGCAAAAGTATTATGAGTAATTTGCTTAAACCCCATTAGAAAAATATAAAACCTATTCAGCAACCTTTTGAAACAATTTAAAACAGAATGACATCAAGATTTAAAGTAATGAATATTTTTAATATTGTATTGCTGATTGTAGCTTTGATACAATATTATCTGCTCACACCCTTAAACCATCCGGCAGAAAGTTATACTCCCATTTTTTTAACATTTGAAAATGGAATAAAACTGATCCCCGGATTTATAATATTTTATATATCCTTATATATTTTACTGATCTTTGTTTATATAAAGACACTTCGCAAAAAAGATGCGATGGAAATGTCGGTATTTCTTTTTTCTCTCATCATTTTATGGAGTATAGTAAACTTCTTTCATGGCTTTATGCCGACGCAAAATGATATTCGTCCGGTAATAACCGAGACAGGGTTCTTTTTTAATGCTGTCAATGCGCTCTATAAATCTGTCAATCCGTTTTCTACTTTCCCAAACTGGACCGCTGCTACAGCAGTACTTTGCACTTTATTTTATGTCAGATCAAATTTCAGTAAAAAAGGACTTGTGATAGCCTGGTGCGTAATGATATGTTTATCACCGGTATTTCTGAAAATGAGTTCCGTTTTAGATGTTCTGATCGCAGTCTTATTCGCTTTTATAAGTTTTCGTCTTGCCAATAAAATCAACAACATTGAGATTACTACTGAAACCGTTCAGGAGATAGTAAAAGCATTTTCAGTTGAATCCCTGATCCAGTCAGTTGCAATAGGATTCAGAGATGAAAATACTCTTGTTTCGCTTATAGAAGGATTGACAAGAATAGAAAAAAATCTGACTTCTGAAGACAAAGAAGAATTAAAAAAAGTGTGTTCAGAATTGGATCCGCCTGTTTCGAGCCTTAAAGAAATTATTAACAATCTCATAATAACTACACAAGTTGATAAGCAAATTGAAAAAGCAAAGGAAATGTTTGCAGCAGGTGAAAAATCTTATATTCCCAATGATAATGATTTAAAGCAGGCTACTGAAGAGCTTGTAAGTATTGCCTGCAGACCTTTTGACAATCCTAAATTCAGATTTGTAATTCTTGAAATTAAGAAAAAAAATACTCAGCTGATAAATAATAATTCAATAGAAGAAGCTGCAAAAGAAAGATCCAAAGATGTTATCTATAAATTTGAAAGTTTCCTGGAATCTCACAAAAATGATATTCCTGTTATTGAAATTATTTCAAACAGCGTAAACGGTCATGTCAATATTGATTTTGATGAGATAAAGAGCATTGCAAAAGAATTAAGAAAGCCGCCTTATGAGATCACTGCTGATGATGTATGGAATGCTTATCAGAGAACAAATCCTGACAAAGTCAAACCTCTTGGTGAACAAAAGAATCCGGCTAACATCATTGCATTAACACAGTTTGCTTTAGGAAAAATTGAAATTTTAGAACCATTCCTTGATAAAGTTGCAATCAAATTCAATGACTGGCTGGCAAAACAAAAAGAAGAAGGTAAAGAGTATACCGAAGAAGAACTTGACTGGCTTAATATGATGAAGAATTATTACTCAACATTTCTTGAAATAAATATGACAAGTTTTAATCAGCCGCCATTTGTAAATAAAGGCGGAGCTGCCAAAGCATATAAATTGTTTGGGCATGATCTTAATAAAATTCTATTTGAATTAAATGAGACTTTAGCCTGAAAAATTTTATTCAGGTAAATTCCGGTAATGATCCAGATTTATCTTTAAAACCGCACCCTGCTTAATGGATAATAATAACGACCTTTTATTAATAAAAAGGATATCACAAAAAGACGAAACTGCCTTTAGTCAATTCTATGATATTCATCACCGGTATATATATACTATAATTTTTAATATTCTCAGGGATCAGGCCGAATCCGAAGATCTCCTGCAGGAGATATTTATTCAGATTTGGAATAAAGTTGATTCTTATGATGAAACCCTTGGCAATCCTCTTGCATGGATTACACGCATGACAAGAAATAAATCCATTGACCGGCTCAGAAGCAAAGGATATAAAAAACGTTCTGCGGAGATCGACATGGATAAATTTTTTGATCTGTCCGGAGAACCCGGAGCTGATGATCCTGATGCCGGCATAATTCTCAGTCAGGAACAGTCTGAAGTTTCGAAAGCCATTAAATCTTTAAAACAGAATCAAAGAGAGCTTATAGTATTATCTTATTTCAGGGGATTTTCACAGTCTGAACTTGCGGAGCATTTTGATATTCCTCTTGGAACAGTGAAAACAAGAATGCGGGCTGCCATGATGATTCTTCGTGATAAATTAAAAAAATACATTCAATAAATCTGATATAAATTGACAAAGAAAAATAATATACGTTTAGCTGAAAATGATGAGATCCTTAATTCAACTGATTTAATTTTCAAAAATGCCGGTAAGGCTTTTAAATCAGGGACAGGTTCTGCTGGTGTTAATTATAAAAAAAATATACAGGCATATAATAATTTATTATCTCTGTTCTCCGTTGCTATCCTGTCAGATAAGATGTTATCTCCCGATCCGTCCGTAAAGAAGAAATTATTTAAAAAACTAAAGCTGAAGAATAAACCGGGAATCGAAAACAAAATGAACGCCTTTGAATTCAGGTTTTCTGATGCAGCTGATTGGATACCTCATCCTGATATTAAAGGAATAAAAATTAAACCGCTTTCATTGAATAATGAAAAGGGATATTTTATGATGCTGATGAAAGCTGCTCCCGGAAGTGAATATCCGCCTCATCATCACAATGGCGCTGAAGAATGTTTTGTGCTCGAAGGGGATCTGCTTGTGGAAGGAAAAATTCTCGGACCCGGGGATTTTCATCATGCAGAGAGTGGCAGTGACCATGGCGCTTTGAAGACTGAAAAAGGATGTACCCTTCTTCTTTTAGTTGATCCAAAGGATTCGTAAATAATTTAATGACTTACGCGTCTTAACTTCTTTCTCTGAGGCATTTCACTTTCATAAATTTTCTTTACACCATCTCCCAAAGATCTTTCCACATCCCGTATATTCTGAACAAGTTTTTTAAATCCTCCGGCCTCTACAGACGCAGCCTGATCCGTTCCCCACATTGCCCTGTCAAGAGTGATATGCCTTTCTACAAAAGCAGCCCCGAGAGCAACTGCCGCAAGAGTAGGAGATAATCCTGTCTCATGACCGGAATATCCTATCGGAATTTCAGGATAGATCTGTTTTAATGTTCTTATAACTTTAATATTCAACTCTTCCAGTCTGCATGGATATGAAGACGTCGAATGAGCAATTAAAAGATTTTCCGAACCGGCTTTCTTTACGGCTCTGTTGATTTCTTTTAATGAAGACATTCCAGTTGATATTATCAGTGGTTTACCTGTCAGCTTTTTCTTTATAAGTAAATTATGATCTGTCAGTGAAGCAGATGCAGCTTTATATAATGGCGGATTGAACTGTTCTATAAAATCCACCGATTCCTCATCCCAGCAGGATGCAAACCAGTCAATCCTTTTCTTTGCGCAGTAATTGTCTATTGCAAGATAGTCATCAAAACTTAATTCTATTCTATGCCGGTAATCTATATATTTCATTCTCCCCCAGGGAGTATCTCTTTCTATATTCCACTGGTCTTTCGGCACACAGAGTTCGGGAGTTCTTTTTTGAAATTTAACAGCATCACAACCCGCTTCTTTTGCGGCTTTAATGAGTTTTTTTGCAAGCTTCAGAGAACCATTATGGTTGATACCTATTTCAGCAATTACATAAACCCTTTCTCCGTCTCCAATTGAAATTTCGCGAACTTTTATTTTTGACATAATTGATTTAATTGTTAATTATGAAATAAGTTATTGTTTTGATGTAAATCTTTTTAATTATTCTTCTTTGGTTTAAGATTAAAATTACTTGTCTTTCTGAAAACCGCTTCAACACTTTCACCCTTTAAATATTCTTTCACATTGTTTTCCTCTACCGCTTTCTTTAAAACCGGTAAAACTTCTCTATAAACCTCCAATGTATAATCAACATCTTCATCTGAATGTGTAAAACACATGTTATGAAAGCCACCCCAGAGAATTCCGCGCTTTATCATCTCCTGCTGAACCAATGACTTCATCTCAAGTGGATTTCCGAATGCCGCATCAAAGGTCATAATTGTTCTGCAATTATAACCATTACAGTTCGTAAAACCAATACCAAGTTCGTCTTTGATCCTGTTATAACCATCCTTTAATTTTTTTCCCTGTTCATTTAATCTTCCTGGAACGTTCTTTGATCTTATCTCATCAATAGTCACCATCGCTGCCGCCATAGACAGCGCTTCCCCACCGAATGTTGTAAAGAAGAAGACATCCTTATCAAATAATCTCATTACATCTGCTCTGCCTGTAATAGCTGAGATCGGCATCCCGTTGGCAATCGCCTTAGAATAAACAGCAAGATCCGGCTTGACTCCGAAATATTCCTGCGCTCCTCCGACGGCTATTCTGAATCCCGTCCACATTTCATCAAAGATCAGAAGCGTCCCGTTCTTTTTACAGACTTCCTGTACCTCTTTCAAAAAATCTTTTTTTGCCTCTTCAAAAACAAACGGCTCAAGTATTACACAAGCAGTATCATCATCGATCGACTGCTTCAGTGATTCTATATCATTATAATTAAAAGTAAATGTCAGATCTTTCACAGCTCCGGGAATTCCCGCATCCCTGTCAGTAACTCCGATATACCAGTCATGCCAGCCATGATATCCGCAGCATAATACTTTCTCACGCCCGGTAAAAGCTCTTGCAACCCTTACTGCTGCTGTCGTCACGTCACATCCGGTTTTTGAAAATCTAACAGATTCAGCATTCGGTACAACTTCTCTTATCTTCTCAGATAACTCTACTTCAAGAGGATGCATTAGAGAGAAAGTGATCCCGCTCTCGAGTTGCTTTCTGATCGCATCATCTACTTTTTCATAGCAGTATCCAAGCACGATCGGACCAATACCCATATTATAATCTATGTATTCATTTCCGTCAGCATCCCATACGTGCGAGCCTTTTCCTTTTACAAGATACTTTGGCGCTATGCCTTTGATCCATTGAGTCGGACCTTTCGCTAATGTCTGTGTATAAGCCGGAATGAGACCTTCGCTTCTTTTGAAAATTTTATCTGACTCGGAAATATCCGGATAGTCTTTGTTGAATGTTACTTTGTTTGCCATTTGGTGAGTTTGTAAAGTTTGTAAAGTTAATAAAGTTTATAAAGAGGCTTCATTTCATTCTATCCAAAGTCTTAGCAGCGATTTTTTCTGCTGTAAATCTTTCATACTCCAGCACATCCTTCATCAATGCAGGTTTGAACCACTTGTCATTAAGCGCAAACGGTAATACATCAAGCATTACCCTGTTTCTTAAAAATATCTCAGCAAGAATTGAGTATAGTCCGCCGGTAATAAAATGATCTTCGATAGTTACTATTAATTTTGAATCTGCTGCTGCTTTTAATATTGCTTCTTCATCAATGGGTTTTAAAGTTCTGAGATTTATCAGACCGACCGACTTTCCTTTTGATTCAAGAATTGCCTTTGCTTCCATTGCCTGTCTGAACAAGACTCCATACACCATTATCGTTACATCACTCCCTTCGCTTACAATTTCAGCTCTGCCTATTTCAAAATCTTCAGAATGTTCATATACAGGCGGAAGATTATTGTAGCGGATATAGAACGGTTTCGGACTCTCAAGCACTTTCTTCAATCCGATCATCATATCCTGTTCATCCGCCGGACAAAAGACATTCACATTGGGAATTCCTCTCATAATGGAAACATCTTCAATCGCCTGATGAGTCGGACCGTTAGCTTCAGATAAAAATCCCGCAAAGCCGCCGATGAGTTTAACCGGAAGATCAGCTATACCCACATCAGTTCTTATAAATTCAAATGCGCGCATTGTCAGAAAACAAGCAAGAGCATGAGAAACAGGTATCCGTCCCCGCAAAGCAAGTCCTGCCGATACACCGATCAGAGTCTGTTCAGTAATTCCCGTGTCTATAAATCTGTCACCGATCTGATCAGGCAAATTCCGTATAGCTGCACGATTCTCAGCCGTGAGGATCATGAAGCGTTCGTCAGTGTCTATGAGGTGTTTAAGAAGATCTTCGTATGTCAATTGGTTAATTGGTTAATTGGTTAATTGGTTAATTGGTTAATTGGTTAATTGGTTAATTGGTTAATTGGTTAATTGGTTAATTGGTTAATTGGTTGAAACTATTCAATTTCATAATATCATACAATTTCAAAATAAATAGTTTGAATTAATTGTTAATTAAATTTTTGTAAAATAACGGGAAAAGAAAATGTTCAATGTACAATGTTCAATGTACAATGTTCAATGTTCAATGTTCAATGTTCAATGTTTTTTCCTAATTCCTGATGTATTCTTTCCTGAGAATCTGAGTCTTACAATTCTGTAACTTACAAAATAAATATTTGCGCTGTTTAATCTTTCGGTATAAGCAGGTTTCACAAATGCCCGGAAGAATGAAAGATGGAAAAATTATAAAATGGATTGAAAGATGATAAGAGATAACCAAGTATGAAAATATAAATCAAGTTTTAAAGATCAGAATATTTATAACTTGCAATATATACTAATTGTATATACTTTCGTTCAGCTAAATCATTATGAAAAATCTATCTTTAAAAATCGATGATGATATTTTTCAGGAAACAGAAAAGATATTATCAAAACTCAAAACTAACAGAAACCGATATATTAATGAAGCTGTTGATTTTTACAATATGCTTCACAAAAGAAAAATTCTTACTAAACAGCTTAAAAAAGAGTCTTTACTTGTAAGAAATGAATCTATGAAAATCCTTAGAGAATTCGATGAATCAGAATACGAAAATGAATCAGTATGAAATATGGATAGCAGACTTGAATCCCAGATCAGGAACAGAATCGGGTAAAATAAGACCGGTAGTGATTATACAGACTGATCTTTTGAATAACTTTCACCCTTCAACGATCATTTGCCCGATAACTACAAATTTAGTTTCAGAATCCGAAATTTTAAGAGTTCATTTGAAAAAAGGAATGGCGAATTTGAATGAAGATTGTGAGATCATGATTGATCAGATCAGAGCAATAGACAATCAACGGTTTTCAAAAAAAATCGGTGAATTGCCTGAAAACATTATTGAGCAACTGAAAGAAAATTTAAGCCTGATCCTGGATATATAAAAAATATTTACCCAAAAATATACTTTTAATATCAATTCTTAAGATTATTATTATTTTCATAAAAACCATTCGGGTCATTCCAATCCGCCGCGTCGGAATAGTTCAAAAGTCATTGTAATAATTTCAATTTATTTTATAAGAACAATTTTTTGTACAGCATTAAAATTAGATATAATTAAACTGTTCTTTTGAGCAGCTTCGAATGAACAAAAATATGTTCCAGACTTTAGTTTTTCAGTATTTTGATCAATCCAGTTAATTTTATAGCAACCTGCTCCAATCCTTAATTCAAACTTAACAATAGTTTCATTATCAGCAAAAGAAAAGATCCTTACTTTTATATCTGAAGAATCCGGAACACCAAAGACAACATCATCGTTTTTATTGGGAGAAAACGGATTAGGATAAGAAGAATTCACATTGATTAAATTATTACTTAAGTAAAATCCGGTCCGGCAATTTTTATCAATTGATTCAACCTCATAATTCTTTCCCTTAATATTCTGAGAAAAAACCGTATTGATGAAAACAATGCTGCCTAATAATACTAATCCAAAACGAAAAAATTTCATAACCTTCTAGTTGGTTAATTAGTAATAAAAATTCATAGCAATCATTTCAAATCATTCCAGATCCCGGTCAAAAATCATAGTAATCATTCCAATTCATTCCAAATCATAGTTCACCTCGCTACAATCGTCTCAGACGTCAGCTTCGCTTCCTCTTCCCCGTGCAGCTCCTTCATCAGCATCTCAACTTCCTCACCCGTAAAATTCACAAACCATCTGTCAGCACGCGCTTCTATGCTCGGAAGACCTTTGCCTCTCCTTGTTTCAGCAATTACAACACTTGGTTTGCCGGCTTCTATAGGAAAATCCGAAAATGCTTTTCCCATATCTTCAAAATCATGCCCGTTACATGATCTGACCTTCCATCCGAATGCTTCAAATTTATCAGCAATAGGATTAAGCGGAATAAGTTTTTCAGTTGCAATATTTGCCTGAAAGTGATTTCTGTCAACGACTGCAATTAAATTATCAAGTTTCTTTGCACCGGCAACGAGTGCGGCTTCCCATATCGAACCTTCATCGAGTTCACCGTCACCAAGTATCACAACTATCTTATTTGTCTGCTTCTTCATTTTACAATCCATCGCGACGCCGATAGCAACTCCAAGCGAATGCCCGAGTGAACCGCTGTGAAATTCTATGCCCGGAATATTCCTGTTAGGATGCCAGTAAATAAAATCATTCGTCTTCAGATGATTCTTCAGCCTGTCCTTTTCAATAAATCCTATCTCCGCAAATGTCCCGTAAAGCGCCGGCACATCATGTCCCTTTGATAAGAATAAATAATCTCTGTTCGGATCATTTAGATTATCTTTATTTACATTCAGAAATTCTTTGTACAAAAAAACTATAAGATCAGCACATGACAAAGAAGCGCCGATAAAGCATCCGCCGTCAGTGGACATTCTGATTATGTGTTCTCTTACTTTGAAAGCAGTTTTTTTCAGGTCATTTAATGTATCCGGATTCATTAGCTATATTTAGTTAGTAAAGTTTTATTTGATCCCCGCTTAATCCCGCTGCGGAAAGCGGGAATGTCAAAGTAAAAAGAATCTAACACTCGTTTTAAATCTGACATTTGACATCTGACATTTGACATCTGACATTTGACATCTGACATCTGACGTCTCACATCTAGCGTCTCACATCTAGCGTCTCACGTCTAGCGTCCAACTGTCTTCAGTCTCCCACCAACCCCATCATACCAGTACTGCCCCGCATACTTCTCATTCAATTTCCTTATCTCCGGTTTTCTGTCGAGTAGCATCATAATATCACATAGCGTAAAAACTTTGTTTTCATCATAAAGCTCTTCATAAATTCGTTTTATAAAATCGTAATCCTCTTTATGATCAATTGTAAATCTGTGACTTTTTGAAAAATCGAGACCTGTTTCCCATTCGACATTCCCTATTCTGAATCTTTCCGGATGATCCCAAATAAACGGTGTCGTATGTTCCCGTTCAAAGTCCTGCTTTGCTTCTTCCCAGGCTGCTTTCAGAATTTCGACCGGAATGACTTCCACATCATTTCCATCCGGATGAGTCGCAGGATGAAGATTGCTCACAAAATCAAACTTACTTTTATTCTCAATATAATAGTCCAAAACATTATCAATAACATCCGGACAAATCAGCGGACAATCAGACGGGATCTTCACCACTACATCGGCTTTATACTCAAGTGCAGCTTTATAATGCCTGTCAAGCAGATCAAGCGGATGTCCCCTGAAAAAATTGATTTTATTTTCCCTGCACAGATCTGCTATCACGTCATCTTCTTTTTCTGTAGTAGTGGCAATTACAATTTGTTTTTTTACTTTCGCTGCTTCAACTCTTTCATACATTCTCAAAAGCAACGGTTTTTCTTTTAAAGGAAGTAACACCTTATCCGGAAGTCTTGAAGAACCTCGTCTTGCCTGAATTACTATAAGTATATTTATATTTTGATCTTTCAATTTGAATTATACGGCAAGGTTTGACATATCAAATTTTCCCACATCTCGCAAAATTTCTTTTTCTATAACTGGTCTGTTTTCTATCAGAGCAAGACATACTCTGGAAATGATCTCAGCTGACTTTCCGCCGTTCTGTATTGGCAACTGTTTCTTAAGTTCATTCAGGTCAAATGATGAATAAACTTTCTTTCCCAGAGCAATACCAACATAGACTACTGTCGAGAAAGTTGTAATAAGAATATCACAGTTGGCTATCATTTCATATGTATTCCCGTCAGCAAAGACAATAGATCCCGGAGCATATTTATTTATTTCCTTTGTTGCCCTTTCTGTTTTTTCATTGGGATGAAGCTTAAAGATCATCTTCTTTCCTTCTGACAGACTAACAGCTCTCTCTATGAATTTTTTTCTGTTCTCATACTTGTAAGTTTCCCTTGAATCAGAAGTACAGACTAGACAATAACCCTTATGAGGAAAATCGTTATTCAAAAAGCTTTTGCAATTATCAAAATTAGGAATTCCGGTTACGATAAGTTTCTCTTTCTTCAATCCTTTCTTTATAAATAAATTTCTGTAACCTTCTGATGCCAGACAAAAGTAAGTATAGTAATCAGATAAACCTGTTGTAGCAGTACCTCCGAAATATCTCGGTATACCGAACTTCTTTACCATATGATAAAATATATTTTCCGGATCTGTCATGCCTTCCTGTACCATCACCATTTTTTTCTTTCTCAGATTCTTCGGCATTATAAGATCACTGCATACCACAGCCAGATCATAATCATGACTTTCTGCTCTGTAGTCAATATTGAGATTATTTTTCTTTAAGTAGGTTTCGGTCTGCTGGCGGAATTTACCTCCAAGTACGGAAAAATCAAGTATACCCATTCTTGCAGCCACTCGTTCAGCGCCGTCAGAGTAATAAGCGGTGAAATAATGTTCATGTTCCGGCAGGAATTCAGATATCCTGTGAAGCATGGTAGTCTGATTCAGCGAACCGCACATATATATTATTTTTTTCCTGCTCATTTCGTGAAAATTAACAAAATATAATGTGTTAAGATATAAAGTTTTTAATGAGTTGATATTATCGAAGTGTGAATAAATATTTACTTTAAAAATAATGACTTGTTAAGACTTGTTCCCAAACTCCGGTTTGGGAACACAATTGTCTTTGAAGCTCTGCTTCAATTCTTTCCTTTTTCGAGTTTCCTTTGATAAAAGAATATTAGTTTATAACTATTACCTTTTTGTCTAAATGATGAGTTTGAAAATATTGGAAATGAAACAGAGTTTCTTCTTCAAGTGCGTTCCCAAACTGGACAGACTGTCTGAAAACAATTCAGATATACCTGCCTCAAAGGCTCTAAGGCTCAAAGAAGAGCTTTTTAAAGGTTTTTATCTTGGAGTCTTTGAGCGTTAGAGGCAAAGTCAACGTTTTCGGACAATCTGGGAGTTTGGGAACGAGCTTAAGTAAGAGACAGGTAGTTTTTTATTTTATGAAAGTTATTCTGAATTCAGTTCCTTCACCGGGTTTGCTATAGATCTCTGTTTTTGCTTTATGTAAATCAAGTATTTTTCTTACGATGCTGAGTCCGAGTCCGTAACCGGATATTTTCTTGTCACGGGATTTATCAACTCTGTAAAAAGGTTCGAATATTTTATATATCTCTTCCTGTTCAATGCCTCTGCCATGATCTTTAACAGCTATGACAGTCTCATTTTTATTTTTTTCATTTCCCGAAATGCTTATTTCGACAGGTTTTCCTTCTGAATATTTAACAGCATTGTCAATAATGTTTCTGAGAGCGATCTCAATTTTTTCAGGATCTATCAACAACTCTCTTTTATCAAACTTGCTTTGAAAATGTATTTTATCATAACTGAATTTTGAGATCACATTCTTTAGTAAAAGCACTATATCTGTTTTCTTAAGATCAGGTTTCCGGCCGGTATTCTCGGCTCTGTATGTTTCTAACATTCCGGATATCATAGATTCCATCTCTATCACGTCTTCTCTTATATTTTTTTTGATTTTTTCTTCTTCTACAAATTCATTTGCAAGTTTGATCCTTGTAAGCGGGCTCCTGAGTTCGTGTGAGACGTCTATAAGCAGAGTCTCTTTGGCTTTAAGCATTCCGGAAATATTGACGCTCATTTCATTAATTGAAGCTGCAAGGTTCTCGAGTTCATCATTTCCTTTTACATCGATCTTTGATTCGAGGTCGCCCGAACTGATCTTCTCTACTCCTTCAGAGAGTTTTTTGATCGGACCGAAGATCCATCTGAGAGAAATGTATAACAGAAAAGCAAGTATTGAAAATATTATTACTAAAGGAAATATAACGCTTTCAATATCTATTTCATCGATCGGGGAAGGTTGAGCAAAAATAACATATCCGTCATCAAGCTTAATAACCCGGTAAAATTTTCTGGCGCTTCTGATCATAATACTTTTTTCCGTATCATCAAAATCTCTTTCGCTTTTTAATTCTTCAATAGTAGGAAGATCTTTATTGCTGGTATATTTAGAAGTGCTTGTCTCAAACCTGATATCAAACTTTACATCTTTTAAGATCTGATCAGCCTTTACCGTATCGGGCGGATTGCCGATATCGTCAAGAATGTATTGCTGCATCTTTATCATATGGCTTGCGGGAGGTCTCATGTGCGCTCTGTCAAAACTTCTTCTTAAAATAAATCCTATAGAGACATTAACAAGAACAGTGAAAATGATAATCAGTATAATCAGTTTCAGGAAGATAGAAAATTTTATTTCTCTTTTAGTTTTCATCAGGTTCGGCGTAAAATATATAACCTATAGACTGGACTGTCTTTATGAACTGGCAGTTTTTGCATTTTAATTTATTTCTTAATCTCGAGACCATCACATCAATGCTTCTGTCATAATACTGCCATGAGGTGCCTTTCATTTTCTGCATCACGGAATCACGCGACATAACTTTACCGTTGTTTTTTGAAAAAAGCAGCAGCAGGTCAAACTCTGTAGATGTAAGTTCAACTTCCTTATTATTAAGCTTAACGGTTCTGTTGGATTCATTCACGACAAGGTCTTTAAAATAGATCCTTGCATCTGTGTTTAATTTACCGTCCGTTCTTCTGAATACTGACTGTATCCTTGCCACGAGTTCTCTCGGTTCAAACGGTTTCGAAAGATAATCATCTGCTCCGAGTTCGAGGCCGACTATCTTGTCTGTAGTCTCGCCTCTTGCCGTCAGCATTATCACCGGGATCTCATTTGTTTTTCTCAGTTCTTTAAGGGTTTCAAATCCGTCCATATCCGGCAGCATGAAATCAAGTATCATCAGGTCATATTCATTATTCTTAAGATGAGCCAGTGCATCTACAGGGTTGTCATAGGATACAACTTTATAATTATATTTTTTAAGATAATCTTTTAACAGGTCGGTAAGTTTATTGTCGTCATCAATTACGATTATGTTTTTCATTTTACTATTTTAGTTAAACAAAACAAGGGGCTTTTGACCCCTTGTTTAATTTAACAATTTTCAATTTATTTTTCGTTGTAATTTTTCCATTTGGATCCGTCAGAATTGCCCGGACCGTTTTTTCCATTAGGACAGTTTTGACAATTCTGGCAGTTTGGTCCGTTCTTTCCGTTTGGTCCGTTTGGACCATTTCCCATTCCGCGTTGAAAATTACCTTTCGTATCTTTCATCAGATCAGCGGCTTTCTGTCTTTGACTAGGTGTAAGAATATTATGGAATTCGATCATTTTTTCCATCATGAATTCTTTATCATCATTCATTTCCTGCTGACGTTTCTGATCAAGCGCCATTAAATCACTTTTATCCAAATTATCTTTTGCAAATTCCGATGCGAGATCTTCCCTTATAGTCTGATTATCATTCATATTAGTTTGCATCCTTGCATGGATCTCATCTCTGATTTTTTCAGCCTGAGCTTTTTGAGTTTCATTCAGATCAAGTTTATTTATCAGCATACCTAACATGAATCCGTTCGGACCATCGGCAAATTTTTTCTTTGCCATGACAATACTGAAAGTAGTGGTCAGCAATATAGCTGCAATTATTGCTGGTATGATGAATTTTAATTTTAACAATCCTGAAAGTTTGCTTGCGGGTTTGTTCGGTTCCTTTTTTTCATTTAAACTGGTGTCCATTTTTAATCTCCTTTTGTTTTTTAAGTTATACAAAAATACAAAGAGATCTTTGCTGAGATGTGTTTGGTTTGTAAATGTTTGTAAACAGAAAATGTAACTTCAACAAATTTTGTTATTCCCGCAAATGCGGGGGGTACCCTTTGGGTCATCCAGGAAGTCCGTTAACTAAAAGAAATTTCATTTCAGATTAAAATCTTTTAAACTTTGAGATATACATGATGCAGAATAAGATATAAGACTTTAATTTGTCACAACATATTAATGAGGGATCAAAAAAATTTTTACTTATTTTAAGGTGTGATCTGTGAATTCTATTCCCGGATTCCCGCTTTCGCGGATATGATAAAATATATTTTGTATTTATAACACTAGGGGACGCATATATGCGTCCCCTACTATTTCTAAAATATTTTTGATTTAAAATTACTTCAGAAAATTCACGCCGATCGCGAGCTGGAAGCCTCCTACATTGTTAATAGTATTATATTCAACGCTTTGCACGCCGCCGCCGATGATCGGCAGATAATAATAGTTGAAATTAAAACTGAAGGAAGTACTTTCGCCTGAGGAAAAATTTACACCTATGCCTGTATATCCGCCGAATGCAAAATATGTTTTAGCTTCATTTAATGCATTAAAGAAACTCTGATCATATGGATCTGTGACAACGAGTGTCGGAGTCAGCCCCAGATTAAATACCGGATGAAAATCTCCTTCAAGATCATCTTTGAAGACCTCGCTTTTTATACCTACGCTCAGCGGGATCATGAATACACGGTTTATTTTATTTGGGATTATAGAATTACCGAATACGTCATATCTTTCAACTTCACGATTATCAGATACGCCTGAAACTGACAATCCAAATGTAAGATCTGTAGATCTGCTTATTGCTGAAAAGAAGTTCACATAAGGTCCGAATCCGTTCTCTCCGTAATTCAAGCCAAGACTCCAGCTGCTTCTCGGGTCTTTCTTTTTTGGTTTTGTGTATTTTATCTGTTCCTGCTGTGCGAATGCGAGGGATGCTGAGATGAATGACATCATTACAATAATGATAACGGGAATGATTAACTTTTTCATATTATTCATTTTAATAATTTTAATAATTTTATTAATTCGAATATTTTATAACTTTTAAAACAATTTTAACATTTCATCTATAGTCTGCCACGGCGGTTCATCCAAATCATTGAAAATCATAGTTATATTTGTTAATTGTTTAAAGAAAGTTAAATAATTAATTTTTGATTTAAAATTCCAAACTCCATTTAACTTTATTTTAAAATACTCTAACCAATTGACGGATAAAAGATTCACTAAGATAAAATATGTTGCGGAGAGACGTCAGAAATATCTGACACTTGTACTGGAGAATATACACGACCGTCATAACGTAAGCGCGATCTTAAGAAGCGCTGATGCAGTGGGAATTGATAAGATATATCTTATATATAATACAAATAAATACCCGAAGATGGGAAAACACTCTTCAGCAAGCGCGAAGAAATGGATCGATCTTGAAAGATTTGATAATGTAAAGGATTGCTTTGATCAACTGAAAAAACAGAAGTTCAGGATCTATTCAACTTTTATTTCCGAAAAAAAATACGAAGGCGAAACGGATACATCGCTTTATGATCTTGATCTGACAAAAAAAACGGCGTTAGTTTTTGGAAATGAACATACGGGCGTGTCTGAAGAAGTCAAGGAGCTTAGTCACGGAAATTTTATGATACCAATGTACGGAATGATACAGTCGCTGAATGTATCTGTTGCAGTAGCAGTAAGTCTTTATGAAGCTCTGCGTCAGAGAGAGCTCAAAGGTAAATACACTAAATCTGATTACACAAAAACAGAACTTAAAGAAAAAATTGATAATTACATTAACCGAAAAAAATACAATGCTGCCGGATTATCTGTCAAAAGAGCTTAAGCTTAAACATCTGAATAATTTTTTACTGATCTCGGGACCGTGTGTCGTCGAGTCGAAATCGATTGCTTTCAAAACATGCGAGACTCTTAAGAACATTACTGACAAATTGAAGATACCTTTCATATTCAAATCATCTTATATTAAAGCAAACAGGACTTCATCAGGATCATTCAGAACTATCGGTATCGACAAGTCACTTTCGATACTTGCTGATGTCAAAAAAGAATTCAATGTACCGATTTTGACGGACATTCATTCTGAAATAGAAGTTGAGATCGCTGCCGAAGTCGCCGATGTATTACAGATACCGGCATTCCTGTCGAGGCAGACTGATCTTCTTGAAGCTGCGGGTGAAAGCGGGAGAATAGTTAATATCAAGAAAGGACAGTTCTTAGCTCCCGGAGATATGAAGTATCAGGCTGAGAAAGTTGCGGCAACTGGTAATAAGAGAATTTTTCTAACTGAGCGCGGTACAACTTTCGGATATAATAATTTAGTAGTTGATATGAGAGGACTTGTGATAATGAAGAAATTCGGATATCCCGTAATATTCGATGCGACGCATTCGGTTCAGATGCCGTCAAAAGACAACGGAGTCAGCGGGGGAAATCCGGAGTTCATTCTGCCTCTTGCAAGAGCAGCTGCGGCAGTTGGAGTGGATGGATTTTTTATTGAAGCGCATCCGAATCCGAAGAAAGCGCTGAGTGATGCGAGCAGCATGATGAAGCTGGATAAGATGGAGGAATTGCTCAAACAATTAGTTTCATTAAAAAAAATTTAAATATTTACTCAGACTAAACCAATTAATGATATTAAAAAAAAGTACCTTTCGTCCCGAAAAGATAAAACCCGCTTATTACGCCGGTATATTTCTGATCGCATTATCAACATTATTACTGGAATTTTCATTAACACGGGTACTGTCAGTTTCTCTATGGTATCATTTTGCATTCATGGTCATAAGCGTAGCTCTGCTGGGATTTGGTATCAGCGGTGTAGTGCTTTCCGTTAACAAAAAGCTCAATACGATAAAAACCGATAAACTATTATCCGGACTATCAATTTTGTATGGAGTAAGTGTTATACTGTCATTCATATTAATGAACAGGATACCTTTCGATCCGTTCAGTCTGCTGACGGATTCAATGCAGTTCGTATATCTTCCGGTTTACTATCTTCTGATCACGATTCCGTTTTTCTTTGCGGGACTGATAATTTCAGTATTACTCTCGCGATTCAAAGGTGACATTTCAAAGTTATACTTTTTTGATCTGATCGGAGCTGGTCTTGCCTGTGTAGTTTTTGTGATAGTAATGCCGGCTGTCGGAGGAAACGGCGCTGTAGTTTTTGTTGCAGCGATCGGGTTTTTATCTGCTATTATTTTTTCTTTTGAAAATTTCAAAAGCTATGCATTTGCCTCATTCATATTATTAATATTATCACTCACCTTTCTGATCAACAGCGACGAAAGATTTCCTATCAATGTAACAGCCAACAAGATCTACGGAAATTTTATCAAAGACCGGCCTGATCTGAAAGTCAGAACTGACTGGAATTCATTTTCCAAAATTGATGTGATGATAGATGAAGAACCTGCGCAGGATGGTTACAATCTTTATCTTGCGATCATTGATGCAGGTAATGCGACTACAAACATTCCGAATGTAAAGTCGCTTCCGCCTGAGACCAAACCTGCGGATGCATCCAATCTTGCATTTGCAGTAAAAGATTCCGCTGAGAAAGTTTTTATAATCGGTTCTGCAGGAGGTGGCGAGATCCTATCCGGGCTGTATCATAATGCAAAAGATATTACAGCCGTAGAGATCAACGGGATACTGAATGACTACATTGAAAAAGACATTGCATACTGGACCGGACCGCTTGTTAAAAACAATAAAAAGGTCAGACTCATAACCGATGATGCCAGATCTGTGCTTTCATCAAAGAGAATAGCCTATGATGTTATAATTTCAGCACATACAATTTCAGCTTCAGCAGTATCAAGCGGCGCAATGGGTATGGTGGAAAATTACATTCTGACAAAAGAAGCCGTGAAGGAATATCTTCATCATCTCGATAAGGACGGAGTTATTTATATCTCACGTCCGGAGACACAGATACCAAAACTGATCAATACTTTGAGACAGGCGGGTTTTGAAAATTCAGGAGGACTCGAAGACAGTAAAGATAACTTTATAATATTCAGAAGACCTCCAAGCAGTTTTGAAAGTCAGGAAGGGGATAAAAGTTTTCTTGCAGGAGTGCTTTATAAAAAAAGAGGTTTTACGGAAGATGAAATTTTTAATGTGCGGAATGAAGCAAGTTCGCTCAACATGGATATAATGTATGATCCGCTTTCCACACAAAACAATTATTACAAACAACTCATTGAGTCTGATAAGATATATGATCCCGAAAGCAATTATCAGCCGGCTACGGATGACAAACCTTTCTTTGATCAGAATATAGGATTCGCGAATTTATCATGGAGCGGAATAAAGGAAACGTTTTCAATGGATGATAAAGCAATACTAGCATTAAAAGATAAGCCTGTGGCAGAGACAACGCTGCTTGCAATTTTAATACAATGTTTTTTAACAGCAGGTATACTGATATTACTCCCTCTGAAATTTTTAAAAAAAGAAGATCCAAAATTAAAAACACCGGATGAATTTTCAATCGACAAAAAATATCTTTTATATTTTGCCTGTCTTGGATTCGGATACATACTGCTTCAGATATGTATGATACAGAAGTTTACATTATTTCTCGGACAGCCGGTGATAACACTTTTGACAGTTGTATCTACTATGCTAGTTGCATCAGGATTAGGCAGTCTTTTTTCGGTAAAATTCTACAAAGACAGCAAAAAGAAACTTTTTGTAATCTTTGGAATCATAGTAATATTATCATTGGCGATTGGAATTCTGAATCCTGTTATTTTCAGTTCACTTGTCAGACTTGATCTCACCTGGCGGATAGTAATTTCAGCATTAATAATTTTCCCTCTTGGATTCTTTATGGGAATGCCGTTTCCCATAGGTATGTCATTGATTCTCCCGACAGAAAAGAGATTTGTAGCTTTTGCCTGGGGTGTCAACGGATTCTTTTCAGTCATGGGAACGGTTTCTGCGATAATACTGGCAATGATGTTTGGGTACAGATTTGTATTTATACTTGGCGCTGTAATATATATTCTTGCAATGATCCTGATCTCGGGAAGATTTAAAAAAGTAATCATTGCCAGGACAGCATAATTAATTTAATTTATAAAAATAATAAAGTTAACAAAGATGGATGACCATTATAGAAAAAAAACACTTGCAATAGTAGTAGGAGGCGGACCTGCGCCCGGAATTAACGGTGTAATCAGATCAGTCACGATCGAAGCAATAAATTCAGGAATGAATGTATTAGGTATTCTTGACGGATTCGAGCATCTGAGCAAAGGCGATTCCACACATTACAGAGAATTAAAAATTGAAGATGTTTCAAGGATCCATTTTTCCGGAGGAAGCATACTTCAGACCTCAAGGATCAATCCGGCTAAAAGCAAGGAAATGCTAGATGCATCATTGAAAGCACTTACACAATTATCAGTTGATTATCTAATTACAATCGGCGGAGATGATACTGCCACAAGCGCATATAAAATAGACCAGCTTGCAAAAGGTCAGATACAGGTAGCTCACGTTCCGAAGACCATTGACAACGATCTGCCGTTACCCGGAAACATGCCGACATTCGGATATCAGACTGCCAGGGATTTCGGATTTCATATTGTGCAGTCACTGATGCTGGATGCAGCTACAACAAGGCGCTGGTATTATGTAGTCACTATGGGACGAAAAGCCGGACATCTTGCGCTCGGTATCGGTAAAGCAGCAGGCGCAACCCTGACCATTATCGGAGAAGAATTCAGAAATACTACAATCAGTTTTGAAACTATCTGTGATATTCTCGAAGCTTCTATCATTAAAAGAATGGCGCAGGGAAATCCCTATGGAGTAGCTGTTTTAGCTGAAGGAATAATTACAAGAATTGATTCTGAAGAATTAAAAAGTCATCCTTATGTAAATCTTGAAAAGGATCTTCACGGACACATCAGATTATCTGAGATAGATATCGGAAGGATCACTAAAGATGAGGTAAGAAGACGTCTTCGTGAAAGAGGACTTGATGTAACGATTGTCAACAAGGATATAGGATATGAACTGAGATGTGCATCACCAATACCTTATGATTGTGAATACACACAGGATCTTGGATATGCAGCTGTAAGATATTTATTGAATGATAATTCCGGGGCTATTGTAACCGTAGATAAAGGTCAGCTTATCCCGATAAAGTTTGAGGATATTATAGATGAAAACGGCAGGATAAGCACAAGAGAAGTGGATGTTGATTCGGACGGTTACCAGGTTGCGAGGAAGTATATGATCAGGCTTGAGAAAGGAGATTTTGATGAACTCAAGAATGTTGCACGTCTTGCTTTGATCGGAAATATGAAAACCGATGAATTCATAAATAAATATAAATATCTTATAAATGATCCGCCTGTAAAAGAAAAAAGTGAACCGGAAAAATCAAATAAATAAATATTGAAATTAAAAATAGGAGTATTGACAAGTGGTGGTGATTGCCCGGGACTGAATGCCGTTCTGAGAGGAATAGTCAGAAAATCCAATGAATATAATCATACCATCATCGGGATCCTTAACGGATGGAAAGGTATCTTTGAAGAGGATTATATGGTGCTTGGTAATAAAGAAGTTTCGGGAATTTTAAACCGCGGCGGTACAATTATAGGTACCTCCAGATTCAGCCCGTTCGAGCAAAAAGACGGTAAAAAAATACTGATGGAAAAAATTCACAAAGCGGATTTTGATGCTATCATCTGTATAGGCGGGGAAGGATCCATGCATATTGCACAGCAGGCATACGAAGCAGGTGTAAACTGTATTGGAATTCCGAAAACTATCGATAATGATATTTACGGAACGGATTTTACATTTGGATTTGATACGGCAGTAAATATAGCCACTGATGCTATTGACCGTTTGCATACAACAGCAGAATCACATCACAGGGTAATGCTGCTTGAAGTTATGGGAAGAAATGCAGGCTGGATAGCCGTATATGCCGGTATAGCCGGAGGAGCGGATGTCATACTTATACCTGAGAGAAAAGTAGTAATAGATGAGATCGTGGATGTAATAAAAACAAGATATACGCGTGGAAAACTCTTTTCCATTATTGTTGTAGCCGAAGGTGCAAAAATAGATGAGAGTGAATTAAAATTTATTGATAAATCTTTAAAACGGAATATAAAGAAAGATGATTTTGGAAGAGAACGGCTTGGAGGAATTTGTAATTATCTTGCAGAAGAGCTGGAGCAAAGATCAGGTTTTGAAATCAGGACGACAATACTTGGATATGTCCAGAGAGGCGGAATGCCAACAGCTTTTGACAGGATACTTGGTACAAGATTCGGTGTCTACTCAGTTGAGATGGTAATTGCAAAAAAATTCGGAAGAATGTGTGCAGTGGTGTCGAATAAGATTACAGACATAACAATAAAGAAAGCTATAAGCAAGCTGAAGACAGTTGATATGGAGATTTATAAAACTGCTCAGGTGTTTTTTAAGTAACGCGTTACCGGGAAGTGTGGCACACTTTGAGTCAAAGCCGGAGAAATAGTTATTCTAAACAAAGTGTGCCACACTTTGAATCTAACTCTATATGAAGCCAAAACACGAAGTCCATTCCAGCGGTCTCCTCACAAAACTTGGTCTGTTCACTGCCGTCCTGATCGTCATAAGCTCAATGATCGGTTCTGGTATTTTCAAAAAAGCCGCTCCCATGGCTGTCGAACTCCAGTCCGGAGGCATTCTTCTTTTATGCTGGCTGATAGCAGGTATCATCACTCTTATCGGTGCCGCAACTAATGCCGAAATTGCAGGAATGATCGCTGCCCCCGGCGGTCAGTATGTTTACTTTAAAGAAATGTATGGAAAGGCATTTGCTTTTATTTACGGATGGTCCTGTTTCTCCGTCATTCAGACTGCTTCCATTGCTTCAATAGCTTATGTGTTTGCTGAATCCGTAAATGCGATCATTCCTCTTCCTCATCTGAGTGAATCTATGGAACAATTTACTCTCCTGGGAATCTTCAATCCGTTTGCCAGCTTCGGTGTAAAAGCTTTAACTATTCTTACAATATTATTTTTAACTTCAGCAAATTATCTCGGAGTTGTATTCGGTGGATTTATAAATAATATTTTTACCACACTTAAAGTTTTAGGGATACTTATCATAATTGTTCTCGGTTTGACTTTAAGCGGTGGTTCGGTTGAAAATATTAATCCGATCGGACAAAGTACTACAGCCGAATACGGATCTTCACTCGGACTCTTTGGCGCAATGTTCGCCGCAATGCTAGGAGCATTCTGGGCTTACGACGGCTGGAATAATATCGGATATCTCGGAGGCGAGGTCAAAAATCCTAAACGCAATATCCCTCTGGCTTTGTTTGGCGGAGTCGGAACAGTGATAGCAGTTTATCTCCTTATTAACTTTGTTTATTTATATGTCATGCCTGTAAATGAAATGATTGAAATTGCCAACAAGGATAATACTATTATTGCAGTAGAAGTGTTAAGAAAATTCCTTGGAAACGGAGGTGCATTCTTTATTTCAATTCTCATTATGATCTCGACTTTCGGAACAACCAATGGTTCGATCCTTGCTTCTTCAAGAATATATTTCGCGATGGCTAAAGATAACCTCTTCTTCAAATCAGCCGGCAGCATTCATCCGAAATTTAAAACACCGGATATTTCACTTGTTATGCAGGGAATCTGGTCATGTCTTCTTGTACTCTCAGGAACGTTTGATCAGCTCACCGACATGGTTATCTTTGCATCATTTATATTTTACGGCGCAGGAGCATTCGGTGTATTCATATTAAGAAAGAAAATGAAAGATACTGAGAGACCTTATAAGGCAATGGGCTATCCCATTATGCCCGCAATATTTGTTCTATTTTGTCTTACACTAGTAGTCGTAACGATCATTCAGAATCCCAGAGACGCAGGACTTGGTCTGCTGCTAGTGCTTAGTGGAATCCCTTTTTATATTTTCTGGAACAGGAAGAAAAACAATATTGAGTAATTAGTATTAGGTATTAGGTATTAGGTAAAAAAATAATTTTAAGATTTGTTTTATAATACTAACTATTAATAGTTAACTCTACTAACTATTAACTATTAACTACTAACTGCTCTTTATTTTATCACCATCATCTTCTTCGTCTGAATAAGATTCCCTGAAGTCAAAGTATAATAATAGATCCCGGACGATAACAAGCTTCCATTAAATTTTACTACATAACTTCCCGCAATCAGATTTTCATTTATCAATGATGCAACTTCCTTTCCCGATACATCATAAACCTTCAGTGAAGTATTAGCTTCTTTCGAAATATTGAAATTTATATTAGTCTCCGGGTTGAAAGGATTCGGATAATTCTGTGATAAATTGAAATCTACCGGTTCGCTTTGATTTATGATACCGGTCGTAGGAATATATTGGATAACTGTTTCGGAAATTACAACATGTCCGCCGCCGGGACCGGTATTCCCGGGAACGACACTGCCATAGTAAGTTGGTCCGATTATATAAGGATAAACCGGATTTCCTTCGACATCAATTGTAATAAAATAAGCATATATTCCATTCGGATATTCCGGAGTCACTGAAAATCTTCCGTTATGTGAGTCTAGGTCAGCTCCTGATGTATTCAGCACATAATCTTCTACGAAACAACCCAGAGGATACTGACTGCTTACTGCAGGTCCGTATTGATTAGGCTGAAGAACTGTTCCATCAGGCAATGTAGTCCTTTCAGTAATGTTTCTTTTTACATATCCGCTGATCATCCTTCTGATCCCTCCGGTACCGTTTGCATTTGAATATCCATAAGGTCCGTAAAGCGGATATCCGTCAAACATATATCCAAGTATTGGTGAATGTTCATTTTCATCCGGTGTATAAAGTTTTTTCATGTTGATATGATAATGATAAACACCGCCCGGTGCCGGGTGACCTCCGGAAGTATCAAACCCGACTCCTTCAAAATACTGTGCTACTCTGTGCCAGACATTCTGATTATTGTATGACATTGCATCTCCGGGATTGAATAACACTACACCGTTTTTTAATACACCTATCTGACCGTTTCCCGCAACTGTCGGTGTACCTGCAGGCGCCGGGAATCTTGCAATCTTGAATGTCCAGTTCTGATTCGACGGAATATTCGGATTCATTGCCCATGGTCCGATCGTGTAAGAAGGAATCCCTGTGCATTTTACATAGGAATAATTTGCGGAATAAAAGACCTGCTGCACATCTGCAAGGATCCCGTTATATCCTGTGATGCCTCCCGGATTTTGCTGCCATGAATATATCTCAGGAGTGATCTGGGCATTTACTTTCAAACTTACTATAGTTAATAACAAAAGTGTTACGGTCAGAATGTTTTTCAATTTGGTTTAATTTTAATTATTAAATTATTTTATGGAGTAATTGCCAATACAAAATTTGCTGCATTATTATAAGTAATTGTAAGATCATTCAGATCAACTGTATTATTACCCGTTACATCCGTATTCACATAGCCAACTGCAAAATTTCCCGCATCGTTGAATACTGACACTTCATCCGAAAGATCTGCCATTCCATCCTGATTGATATCACCGCTGTATATTGCGTATCTTACCGGAGAATTATTTACCTGTACCGAATTGGAACCAAACGATTTTGTCTGCCCGGTTGTAAAATCATAAGTTTTCGGGATCTCTCTTTCAATGAGCTCTCCGCCCGATTTGCTCCATGTCGTGATCGAGTTTCTGTGAACTGCCTGTATGTAATAATAACCTGACACTGCATTGTTAAAAATAAAATTTCCTGAATAAGTATTCGAATCTATCATAGCCGAAGCCGAATCGACGACATTAAACGGCGGATAATTATTCCTTAAAATGACTTTAACTGCATCTTTAATATTTAATCTGCCTGTTGCGGAGTAATAAAAACCCTCAGGTATTATTTTAACTTTTAAATTCAGCTTTGGAATATACTGAGTTACAGATTCAGTTATATTTACATGTCCTCCGGGGGGTCTGTTACCTGCTACAAGTTCACCGTAATAAGTGCTTCCGATTATATAGGGATATTCAGGATTTCCGAGTGAATCTATCGTTATAAAATAAGCATAAATACCGCCGGGATATTCAGGTGTCACAGAGAATCTTCCGTTGTGTGAATCAAGATCAAAATTATTTGCAGCAATTTCATAATCCTCTATGAAACATCCTAACGGATACTGACTGCTTACCACAGGTCCCCATTGATTTGAAGGCAGGACTGTTCCGTTTGGCAGAGTAGTTCTTACGGTAATATTTCTTTTTACATAACCGCTTCTCATTCTTCTTATTCCTCCTGTTCCGTTTGTATTCGAATAACCATAAGGACCGTAAAGCGGATACCCGTCAAACATATAACCAAGTATCGGAGAATGTTCATTATCATCAGGTATGTATAACTTTTTCATGTTAATGTGATAATGATAAACACCGCCCGGTGCGGGATGTCCGCCCGAAGTATCAAAGCTTACTGCTTCAAAATACTGAGCGATCCTGTGCCAGATATTCTGATTGTTGTAAGACATAGCATCCCCTGAATTGAATAATGCAACACCGTTTTTCAAAACTCCTATCTGTCCGTTACCTGCCGCAGCATTTGTCACCGCCGGAACAGGGAATCTTGCGATCTTAAATGTCCAGTTCTGATTAGTTGGAGTGTTCGGATTCATTGCCCACGGACCTATTGTGTAAGACGGGATTCCGGTACTTTTTACATATGCATAATTAGCTGAATAATATACCTGTTGCACGTCAGCTGTAATTCCATTATAACCTGTTGCACCGGTAGTGTTTTGCTTCCATGTATAAATTTCAGGAGTGATCTGCGCTTCGGTTACTGATCCTGAAAAGAGAAATGTTAATATCAGTATTACTTTCAATTTTAAATAATTTTTAATTTTTAAAACTATCCAGAAGTTTTGCATTATCCTCTGAAAGACTCATAGCGATAAGCTTACCATTGTAAGTAAATGCAATGTGTCTCAGCTCGGGGAGTGAATTATATACCATTGTCACAATCAGCGTACTGTCTTTGTAGAAACTCACGGAACCGGTTGAAACACAATAGATATATGTAAACGGATCATATGTAACGGAATTTCTTATGCTTATTATACTTTGAAGATCATTTATCTCTTTTGTTTTAATATTGATCTTACCGGTCGAATCAAAATCAGTTTTATAATCAAGTACTATTCTGTTTGCCTGAGAAATATCAGGACGGCTTTCTGTCTGTTCATTTGTTCCATCACTCCCGCAGGAATAAATTGTTGAAAGTAAAATTATATTGATAAAAATGATTATTTTATTTTTCATAGTAATATAAGTATGAATGATAGCTTAAATTATAAATTTAAAAAGATTACAGAAGCTTTTTAAATTTAAATGCTTAAAATATAACTTTTAAATCTTTAAGTATATTAAACGGAGAAAATTTAAAATACCTTCGGTCTGGCACAATATTAATTTCCGGTCTATAAAAAAACAGACTAATATCTCTTCTGATATTAAGTAACTTACTTTAAAAATATACGTTAGGTATAACCTGTTATGCGTACATTCAGACAAAAAATCATACCTCAGCTTTTTATAATATACACGCGCTATCTCATAGGCGGCGCGTTTGTTTTTGCAAGTATAGTAAAGATCAAAGGTCAGAGATTCACCGCCGTTGACGGGAGCGATTCACCACTGAACTCTCCGTTCCATTTACTCGAAACTCTCTACCGCTCCGGACTATACTGGGAATTTCTCGGATACGGTCAGCTCATAGCAGGTTTTTTCTTAATGACTCAGCGATATGCAAAACTTGGCGCGCTGATGTTTCTTCCGATCATAGCTAACATTTTTGTCATAACTGTTTCATACGGATTTACAGGTACACCTTATATTACCGGATTAATGCTGCTGGCTAATATTTTACTTGTACTCTGGGACTGGGATGAAATTAAAATCCTGTTTAACATAACTCCGGTCATTGAAAACAAAAATACCTGGATACATGACAAGATCTGGGAGATCACAGGACTGGTTCTTTTCCTGTTTGATACAACTTACAGATTCTTTACAGATGGGTATAATTTTTTTATCTGGCTTGGGATCTGTGTATTGATAGGACTTACCGGATTAATTTTAGGACTTAGAAAAAGAAAAAATTATATCGGAAATGATTTAGAATAGAATAATCTAAATCCAAATTTATAGGAAAACTACAAAAGCCATAACTGTTCTTGTAGTTTTTAATTTGATTATGGATGAAATTTTATTTTAAAAGAATCATTCGCTTAGTCTGAGAAAAATCATTTGTTTGTATTTTGTAAAAATATACACGGCTCGAAAGATTGCTGCCATCGAAATCCGCTACATAGTTTCCCTCATACTTAAATTCATTTACTAATTCTTTTATCATCTGTCCGGTTGAGCTATAGATTTCAATTTTCACATTTCCCGGTATTGGGAGATTGTAATAAATCTTTGTAACGGGATTAAAGG
>JAGQWH010000179.1 GCA_020437545.1 Ignavibacteriota bacterium | reverse complement strand
AACAAGTTATAAATCTTCAGGTGTTAATATTAATGAAGCTGAAAAATTCGTAAGTAAGATAAAACCCCTTGTAAAAAAAACTTTTAACAGGAATGTAATCAGCGGTATAGGCAACTTTGGAGCATTTTACAAAATTGATCTGAAGAAGTTCAAAGATCCGGTTTTTGTTTCAAGTGTAGATGGTGTCGGTACTAAATTAAAACTTGCAGCCGATCTTAATAAATATGATACCATCGGTGAAGATCTTGTCAATCACTGCGTAAATGACATTGCGGTCTGCGGTGCTGTGCCAATGTATTTTCTTGACTATTACGCTACGGGTAAGCTAAAAACGGCTGAAGCCGTTGAAGTAGTAAAAGGTCTTGTCAGAGGTTGTGTGAATAATAAGTGCTCACTGATTGGCGGCGAAACTGCAGAGATGCCGGGACTTTATCACGGAAATGATTTCGATCTTGCAGGTACAGTTACAGGAATTGTTGAAAGAAGCAGGATACTTGATTCCGGAAATGTTAAACGGGGCGATGTACTCATCGGACTCCCCTCCTCTGGACTTCATACAAATGGATATTCGCTTGTAAGAAAGATCTTTGATAATAATAAAAAGCTTAACAAAAATATACCGGGAACAAAATTAAAACTCAGCAATGAATTACTCAAAGTTCACAGATCTTATCTTAATATAATTCAAAGCTCCTTAAGCAAATTTAAAATTAATTCAATTTCCCATATCACAGGCGGCGGTATAATCTGTAATACTAAAAGAGTCGTTCCGGATGACAGGGAAATTATTATTAACTGGGAAGCATGGAAACGTCCTGAAATATTTGAAATGATAAAAAGCGCAGGAGGTGTTCCAGAAAGTGATATGAGAAAAACATTTAATCTCGGAATCGGTCTGATCTTTATTATCAATAAGAATAAAGCATTTGAATTTGCTAAATTCTTAAAATCCAAAAAGGAAATACCTTTGATATTAGGATATATAAATTAATATTAATTGATACAAATTTTTATTCGCCCATAAAATTTTATAAACTCATAAACCCATAAACTATGACAACACAAACTTTAGATAATAAAAATGCTGAAGTAAAAGCAAACGGATTGTCTCATGGCAACCACAGCATTCCACCAGCAGATGTTCAGGCTTCTTTACGGAAACATATGCTTGTTGACGGATTTGATGTGACCGTTGATATAAATAAATCAGAAGGAGCCTACCTTTATGATTCGAAACATAAACGTAAGCTTCTTGATTTCTTTACTTTTGTTGCTTCTAATCCGCTTGGGATGAATCATCCCAAAATCAACAATGAAGAATTTATAAAAGAAATTGGAAAAGTAGCAGTTAACAAACCATCTCTTTCTGATATCTATACAGAGATCCAGGCAGAATTCGTCGATACTTTTTTCAGAATAGCTGTACCTGAATATTTTGTGCATTCTTTCTTTATTGAAGGCGGTGCTCTTGCTGTTGAGAATGCCCTGAAAGCTGCATTTGACTGGAAGGTCAGAAAGAATTTTGCCAAAGGATATAAAGAAGAAAAAGGACATCAGGTCATTCACTTCAAAGAAGCTTTTCACGGAAGAAGCGGATATACAATGTCTCTTACAAATACTGATCCTAATAAAATTTTATATTTCCCTAAATTCAACTGGCCAAGAGTTCTAAATCCAAAAGTCACTTTTCCTCTTACTGAAGAAAATATAAAGGCTGCAGAAGCAAGTGAAGCAGAATCAATCAGACAGATCAAGGACGCTATCACGAATAATAAGGATGACATTGCAGCTATTCTTATCGAGCCAATTCAGGGAGAAGGCGGTGATAATCAGTTCAGAAAAGAATTTTTTGAAGAGCTCAGAACGATCTGTGACGAGAATGAGATCATGCTTATATTTGATGAAGTTCAGACTGGAATAGCTCTGACCGGTAAATGGTGGGCACATCAGCATTACGTAAAACCGGATCTTATTTCTTTCGGAAAGAAGACACAGGTATGCGGTGTGTTATCAACAGGAAGAATAGACGAAATCGAGGAAAACGTATTCCGTAAACCAAGCAGAATTAATTCTACCTGGGGCGGAAATATGGTTGATATGAAAAGATTCAAGAAAATTCTTGAGATAATAGAAGAAGAAAAACTTGTTGATAATTGTGAAAAAATGGGAATGCATTTACAATCCAGAATAAACGAACTCGCCGCTAAATATCCGGATAAAGTTTCCAATGCAAGAGGTCTCGGACTGTTTTGTGCATTTGATGCAAAAGATGCTGAAATGAGAAACAGCATCACAGCAAAAGCTCTTGAAAATGATCTTATGATACTCGGATGCGGTGCGAAATCTGTCAGATTCAGACCGCCTGTGAATATTACTGCTGATGAGATTGATACCGGAATAGGTATACTTGATAAGGTTATAAGTCAGCTTTAAAATCTTACTTTAAAGAAAATTTCAATGATCTTATAATCAGTCAGTGAGGATATTTACTGACTGATTTTTTTTAATTTTATATTCAGTGATGAAAAATACTATCCCGCAATACTTTCACGTATTGGCAAAACCGACAGGCGCAATTTGCAATCTGGATTGTAAATACTGCTTCTTTCTTTCCAAGGAAATGCTTTACCCGGGCAGCCGTTTCAGGATGGCGGATAAGCTTCTTGAAGAATATATAAAGCAGATGATCGACTCACAGGAAACAAATGAAGTATTCATTTCATGGCAGGGCGGCGAACCGACTCTTATGGGAATTGATTTTTTTAAACGCAGTATTGAACTTGAAGAAAAATACCGTAAACCCGGAATGACAATTTCTCATACCATGCAGACAAACGGAATTCTCATTGATGATGAATGGTGTGAGTTTTTTAAAAAGAATAACTACCTTATCGGACTGAGCATCGACGGTACTAAAGAGCTTCATGACTTCTACAGAGTGGATAAAGGCGGACATGGTTCGTTTGATAAAGTCATCAGAGCTGCAAACCTCATGGATAAACATAAAGTTGATTTTAATCTACTTACTACAGTCCATGCCCATAATGTCGACTACCCTCTTGAGATATACAGATTTTTCCGTGATGAAATGAAAGCAAGATTTATTCAGTTCATTCCGATAGTTGAGCGTGATAACGATACCGGTTTTCAGGAAGGAAATGAAGTTACCGACAGATCCGTATCAGCAGAGAAGTGGGGAAATTTTTTAATTAAGATCTATGATGAATGGGTCAGACGTGATGTAGGCGAAGTGTATGTTCAGATGTTTGATGCTGCGCTGGCTTCATGGTACGGTGTAGATCCTGCTATGTGTATATTTGTTGAGAAGTGTGGTAAAGCTCTTGCACTCGAACACAACGGAGATCTTTACTGCTGCGATCATTTTGTCGAACCGAAATATCTTCTGGGTAATATTCTTGAAAACAGTATGTCAGAACTTGTTAATTCTGAAAAACAAATAAAATTCGGTAATGATAAACTCGAAACTCTGCCTGATTATTGCATGAAATGCGAAGTCAGATTTGCCTGTCACGGAGAATGTCCGAAAAACCGGTTTATAAATACTCCCGACGGAGAGCCGGGTTTGAATTATCTTTGTGAAGGATATATGAAATTCTTTAAACATATTGATTATTCAATGAAATTCATGGTTCAGAAGTTAAAGGCTGATCAGGCGCCTTCAGATATTGTTAACCATTATGCAAAATTGGATAAAGAATATACACAGGCAAAAAGAAATTACCCCTGCTATTGCGGAAGCGGAAAGAAATTTAAAAACTGCCACGGATCATCTTTCCTCTGATCCTCAGCCACTTATCCAATTCTTGTCCCGGAGGGAAGGAATGTCGTCTATTAAAATTCTTCAAAAATATGAATCTCACCAAATCTGTATTTAATTTTTACATTATTATCCTTATCTTTATTAAGATTGAGTTTAAATAAAAATAGTAAATTTTGTTACCAGAAGACATAAAAGAAACATTTATAACCTACCTGAAAGATAAAGCACACAGGATCACCAATGAACGGTTTCTTATCCTTGATGCATCACTTAATATGGATGAGCATTTTGACGCAGACGAGTTATATCTCAAAATGAAAAATGATTATATCAATGTTTCAAGAGCTACTGTTTACAAAACTCTTGAACTTATGAGCGAGTGTCATATTCTTACCAAACATAATTTCAAAGGTGACAGAACCCGATACGAAACCAAGATCGGCAGGAATCCGCATTATCATATTATTTGTGTGAAATGCAATAAGATCATTGAATATGAATATCCTGAACTTGAAAAGATCCAGAAAAAGATCTGTAAGGATAACAATCTTGAAATGGTAGATCATTCTATTCAGGTTTTTGCCAAATGCAAAGATCCTAAGAACTGTAAAAATAATCTTAATCAGAATAATTTAAATTAATTTCACCATCAGCATCCGTAAACTTCATATTAAAATGAAAACAGCTTCTGATCTCAAAATCGGCGAAAAAGCTATTATTAAAGATATTGATAATTCACATTTTTCATCACACAGAATTCTTGAAATAGGCTTTACTCCGGGTCAGGAGATACAGCTTGTCAGCAGTCCTTTGTTTAATGACCCGATAGCTTTAATGATAAGAGGCAGTATAATTGCTATCCGTAAAAGTGATGCGAGGTGCATAATAATTTGAGTTCTCAAACCTTAAATAAGATCCCTTTAATTTCTTTAGTCGGTCCTCCAAATTCAGGTAAGACTACTTTATTCAATTATCTCAGCGGAAAAAAATTTAAAACCGTAAATTACCCCGGCTCTACTGTTGAATATTCAATTTCAAAGATCCTGAGCAAACATGCTGTAAATGCAGATATACTTGACTCTCCCGGTATCATCAGTCTTATTCCCTCATCACCGGACGAACAACTTTCAGTCAACACTCTATATTCTCATCCGAAATTCGGTAAACCTGACATCGTAGCAGTTACAGTTGATGTCAGTCAGCTTTCAAGACATTTATATCTTGTAAAGCAATTGCTTGAATCAAATTTTAAAGTTGTGGTTGTTCTGACAATGACCGATGTATTATACAAAAAAGGATTTGATATCTCCGAGAATAAGCTGAGCAGCATTCTGAATTGTAAAGTTGTAAGAGTAAATGGAAAAACCGGTAAAGGGATTGATTCTCTGCTTACCGTGCTTAAAGAAAGTCTTAATGAAATCGAAAAAGATTCCGCCGCTTCCCTGATAAAGGCAGATAAACATCATAAGACAAAACTTCTTGAATCATATTCGGAAATTGAAAAAATAGAAAAAGAAGTTTTATTTGAGACAGATCAGAAAAGTACAAACGGTAAAATAGATATTCAAAAGATCAATGAAAGCATAGTTGTTCTCAACTCAGCTCCTAAGTTTTTAAAAGCAGATGAGACTTCATTAAAGATAGATAAATTTATTCTTCACAAATTCTGGGGACTGATAATTTTCTTTCTTATTATGGCTTTGACCTTTACTTCGATATTCTGGCTTGCCGCTCCTCTGATGGATCTCGTTAATGATGGATTTTCATTCTTATCGGAAAATGCCTTCACACTTCTCGGCGAAGGTCTTATTGCTGATCTGATAGCAAATGGTCTGATAAGCGGCTTAGGTTCTGTGCTTGTATTCCTTCCGCAGATCCTAATACTTTTTCTCATACTCGGTTTGCTTGAGGATTCAGGATATCTGGCACGAGGGGCAATGCTTATAGATAAACCTTTATCTAAGATAGGTCTGAACGGAAAATCATTCGTTCCCCTGCTGTCCGGATTTGCATGCGCTATCCCTGCGATGATGGCAACACGAACGATTACAAACAAACGTGAAAGATTTCTTACAATATTTATTATTCCTTTAATGAGCTGCAGTGCGAGACTGCCTGTGTATGCATTGCTCATAGCTTTTCTGATACCTCAGGAAACCCCGTGGATAGGCGGACTTTTACTTGCGGCAATTTATGTTTTCAGCATCACGAGTTCAATTATTATTGCTGCAATAGTAAATAAGTTCAGCAACAGATTGGTCAAAGAAAAAGACAATACTTCATTTATTCTCGAACTTCCTGCATACAGGATGCCTAAACCGATGCGTGTAATTCAGGAAACCATAAAGAATGGCAAACAGTATGTAGTAAAAGCCGGACCGGTTATACTTTTCCTTTCTCTTTTAATATGGATACTTACTACATTTCCGAATTATGATCCTGTCGTTCCGGTATCGCCTGACGTCTCTCCCGAACAAACTGAAATTCTAAAATCCAATGAACGCATGTCAACTTCCTATGCAGCATATCTAGGAAAATTCATTGAACCGGTTATGGCACCGCTCGGTCTCGACTGGCGTGTCGGAGTTTCCCTGATTGCAACTTTCGCGGCAAGAGAGGTATTCGTTAGTTCGATGGCGCTTATCTTTAAAATAACCGAAGAAGGCGACGATATGCAAAACTCTATTCTTAATTCAATGCGGGAGGCTAAGATCGGTGACAGTGATCAGAAACTCTTCACTACCGCTACTACGGCCGGACTGATAGTCTTCTTTGTATTCGCGCTACAATGTCTCTCAACAGTTGCAATCGCCAAAAAAGAAACAGGCAGCTGGAGGATCCCCGTATTGCAAGTAGTCGTGTTTACTGCATTAGCTTATGTGTTTGCGTTTGTGACAGTGAACGGGCTGAGGGCTTTTGGGGTGAATTGAGGTTTTCTTGATATTTTTTTTCCCGGTCAGAGTTTCCACAAATTTCAGACTATCCGAAAAAGTTAGGTTTGCCTCGAAACCTCAAAGACTCCAAGATAAATACCTTCAATATGTTCTTCTTTGAGCCTACGATCCGCCGCGGCGGATTTGAGGCAAGTATAATTTTATTATCCAAGTCAGAATCTCCGCCTGCCCTCACTTTGTCATCCCCGCCCGCCTGCTTTGAACACTATTTCAATAAGTATATATTTAAGCAGCAGGCGAGAGCGGGGATCCTGGAATTTGATGTCTGAATCTTTCTCTAACTATAGGATTCTCCGGGTTCTTTCGGGATTCATACCGGAACTGCAGTATCGGCAGAGTCCGCAAGAGCACGTGACTCCGCCGGGGGGTAAAAATCATAATACCTCGCTCCAAAATAATCATACTTACTCTCATCATCTCGCTCCTTTGATGTGAACTTATACACACTCACATCACTGTCATAAACTCTGTTCTCAAGCAAATATCCCCACGCATCCCCCGCCAAGAGCATGCGGGGGCAGGCTCCATCCTGAGAACTGACTACATTACCCGAAACGTCAATAACTGCTCTAACTGATCCAAGATGATCTTTCATATAAAATCTGATATCTTCGTTACCATTAATGAATCCTATGTTATCCATTCCATAAATATTCCATTGATCTATGATTCCGTTTTTATATATCGCCAGTTCTCTGCCGCTTACATCTCTCGAGTAGATATTGTCACTCAATAGTGAATCGTTAGAGTTATTATAGATCATTTTGCGAATTCTGTTTCCGGCTTCGTCATGATAATATAACGTATGATAAATTGTGGTATCATTTCTTGAACCGTGTATGTCTATCACCAAATTCTTTAATTCTAAGATCAGATTTCTGTGATCATAAATAATATCATAACTACTGTTCAGATCATCTCTTGTCATATTCCCGTTTGCATCATAAGTATATTGAGTCCCGCTTCCGGTTACTCTCTGAAGTTTATTCGTATTGGAATAATATGCATAA
>JAGQWH010000178.1 GCA_020437545.1 Ignavibacteriota bacterium | reverse complement strand
CTTTTATCTTTTAACTTTTAACTTTTAACTTTTAACTTTTAACTTACTTCACCATCATCATACGCTTTGTCTGAACAAACCCGTTCGATTCAAGCCTGTAAAAGTAAATTCCTGATGAAAGACTGCTTCCGTCGAACTGAACATTGTAATATCCCGGCTCTTTATTTTCATTTACCAATAGTGCAACTTCATTACCAAGAACATCATAGACTTTCAAACTTACAAATCCCAATCCGCCTGCGGCGGACGAAATCCCAAATCCCAGATTCGTGACCGGGTTGAACGGATTCGGATAATTCTGTGACAGATAAAACTTATCAGGAACACCAATCACAACTTCATTCGATAATTCATAAAATTTAAAATTACCGTTGTAGTCTGACTGCTTGAGCCTGTATTTATATTTTCCCGACTGCAGGTTTCTATCAGTGAATGTATAACTGTTCGAATTACTTGTTGTGCCTTTTCCGGATACAAATCCTGCTTTGATCCAGTTATCATTGAACATTGAAGTTTGTACATTGAACATTGACCGTTCTAAATCATATCCCGCATTATTCTCTTCCGAAACAGTTGTCCAGCTCAAAGTGACATTGTTTGATTCAGTTTCCGAAGTGAAGGAGGAAAGCTCGACGGGAAGGGGAATATCGCCGTTGAGTAAGATGGAAACCTGATTTGTAAGGAAATTATAAATGGCTAAATCTATATCACCATCATTATCAAAGTCACCTGATGCACCTGCATTAAAAATCCCATTATTAATAGTAGAATATGTAAAGTTTCCGTTACCATCATTAAAACTTAAAATATCATAACCACCTGCTACATCCAAAAATCCGTCACCGTTAAAATCCGATGAAAGTGAAAATATGTAGAAAAAAGTATTTGAATTTGAAAATGTTCCGTTTCCGTTATTTCTTAATTCTATACCGGGAGATATAATGTCAATTAGTCCATCATTATTTAAATCTAAGGAAATTCCTCCCCGGTAAGAATAAATTATGACATTAACACCAGAAAGCTGACCTGCAAAAATATTTTCAGGACTGAAATTTCTATTACCCTGATTGTTTAAAACATCATAACTTCTACATAAAGTGTAATTAAAAATACCTCCGCCTGTGGAGCCATGAATACCCATTGCATCAAGTTTTCCATCATTATTAAAATCATCAATATTTACCCTATCGAGATAATCACCCGGCAGGCAATTTCCTGTGAAGATGAATGAATATCCGGATCCGAATATTCCCTGGACATTGTTGAATGTACCTATTTCAGCATTGGATAAGAAAGAGGCGATGTCAAGATATCCGTCTCCGTCAAGATCTCCAAAATCTCCTAAATGTCCTGCAAAAGAATATTGCTGGGTGAAATTACCAAATCCGTTATTACTGTAAAAATATATAATTCCGGAGTTTTCAAGAAGTATATCAAGGTCACCATCATTATCAAAATCAGCGAGTTCGGGAATACCTGTTATTGGTAGTTCATTTGTAAATGTAAAACCGGCATTCCCGTCATTATAATAAATTTTATTGTTGACCACTAAATCTATAAATCCATCTCTGTTTACATCTCCACTCCTGATCACGGCATCTGTGATGTTATCAATTCCCGAAGTTCTTGTAAATATCCCGTTCCCTCCTGTCGCCTGAACATAAAATGTATAAACAAAAGGCGCGATGTTTTCATTTGCAATAGTTTTAATTCCGGATGTAAGTGTAACACTGATCTTCTCTCCCGCTTTCAGGTCCTGATTCGGGTTAATATTGGCTGTCTTACCCGCAGCATTATAATCAATAGTTACAGGCAGCAGTCCTGTCTGATAACCGAAGACCTTAATGTTGGCATTATTGATCGTTGCAGGATTCATATCCTGTGTAAAGGCTATTGTTATGTTGGAAGCCTTGTTTACACTTACTGCATTTTGAGGTGGTGAGACAGTGTTTATGTACTGGTTTATCGGAGTTGAATAGATTATCGCAGTATTAAAGATACAAGCAATAAGGAATGCAAATTTTAAATAAAAGTTTTTCATTTTATACTTTTTAAGCGGGTTGAAAGAATATGAGGGGTTAAAAAGACTTAAGCAAGCAAGCAAGCAAGCAAGTAGGCTTAAGTATAGATAAATTGTTTTTCATAAATACTCCTTTTTAATTTTCAGCATTTTACAGTTAATAAATGCTAATTGCAAATCTAAAATAAAACTCAAAACTCAAAACTCAAAACTCATAACTCATAACTGCATCACTCCTCCCAGTCACAGATGAACACATTCGTCTCGCCTTTTACGCTTCCGTTCCTGTTGGAGCAGAATACAAGCTTTTTTCCGTCAGGCGAGAACATCGGGAAGCCGTCAAACTCGCCATACTGAGTTATTTTTTCAAGACCTGTTCCGTCCAGACTGATCATATAGATATCGAAATTTCTCTTGCTATCATCGCCGACATTTGAGCAGAACAAAATCCTGTTGCCGTCCGGGAACCAGTATGGAGCGAAATTAGCCGCACCATTGTTTGTGATCTGTTTCTTATTACCGCCGTCGGCATCCATTACCCAGATCTCAAGATTAGATGGTCTGATCAGACCCTCGGCAAGAAGTTCCTTATATGCCAATATTTCCTCATCGCTTTTAAATGAAGTTCTTCTGTAGATGATCTTAGTCCCGTCATAAGAATAAAATGCTCCGCCGTCATAGCCGGGTTCATTCGTTAGCTGCGTCACATTGCTTCCGTCTAGGTTCATTGAATAAAGATCAATATCGCCGTTGCGTGTGGAAGTGAACACAATTTTATCTCCGACAGGCGAGATAGTTGCTTCTGCATCATAGCCTTCGGTGCTTGTGAGCTGACTTAATATATTTCCGTTTTCATCCGCCGTAAAAATATCATAAGTGTCATAAAGAGCCCAGACATAGCCTTTTGAAAAGTCAGGTTTTGGAGGACAATCCGGACCTCCGAGATGAGTAGATGCATAAAGCAAAGTAGTATTATCAGGCATGTAATAAGCGCAGGTAGTCCTTCCCGTACCTGTACTTACCAGTCGTTGATCGCTTCCGTCAGTATTCATCAGATAAATCTGATCGCATTCATAATCATTCCTTGTCGTTTGAAATACAAATTTTTTCCCATCCGGAGAAAAATAGCACTCGGCATTTTCTCCCCCGAATGTCAGTTGCTTAATATTTTTCAGATGACTTTCACCCGGTAATACAAGGGAGTCATTTTCATTAAATGACACAGAAGCATCTGAACGGAATCCCGTAAATGAGTATGCTGATAAAACTATCAGCAGCAGAATAATATTAATTTTATAATTCATATCTGGTTACGCTGAATACTCCTTCCTGATTATTGATCTTTTCAATAATCCGATTTAATTGTTCTAAATTTTGAATGCTGACAATAAGAGTCCCTTCAAACATGGAGCTCCGAGTTTTAATATCAACACTCTTTATATTTGAGTTGAAATTTTTTGAAATTGTTTTTGTGATCTCATTGAGAATGCCCGGTCTGTCCTCGCCGATGATCTTGATACCTCCGGTGAATTCGCCAAGATCAGTTTCATTCCAGTTGATCTGTATGATCCTCTCGGGTTCTTTAAGAAACAGGTTCAGTACATTCTTGCAGGTTCTTCTGTGAATTCTTATTCCTTTATCATGACTGATAAATCCAATAACTTCATCACCGGGAATCGGGTTACAGCATTTTGCAAAATCATATTTGATACCTTTTATGTTCTGGATCGAACCTTTTCCCAGCTGGATGCCATTGGTGTTTGTTCTTGCTTCATTGACATACTTGTTGAATTCATTCGAATGCTCTTCAGCAGTAAAAGTATCTTCAGGCACAGTTCCTTTATGCTCAAGCGCCTGCATTTTATTCTTATCCTTCAGTATTTCAATTACTTCGGATATTTTATTTTCATTCTGTGATATTGCATGATAAAAATGACCTGTATCTTTATATTTTAATCTATGAACTATTCTTGAAAGCTGCTCGTCTGACAGCTGAACTTTATGCTTTTTGGATTTCCTTTCCCAGAGTTCCTTTCCGGCTTTGATCTGATTTCTCTTTTCTGTATTGAAATACTTCCTGATATCTGATTTGGCTTTGTGAGTAACTACAAATTTTTCCCATCCCAGTTTAGGGGTTTGATTTTTTGAAGTTAGTATTTCCACCTGATCTCCGCTTTTCAACGGAGTATCAAGATTCACTATCTTCCCGTTTACTTTTGCCCCGATGCATTTTAATCCTATCTCGGTATGAATATCAAATGCAAAATCAACTGCAGTGGCGCCGGAAGGCATTATTTTCAGATCGCCTTTTGGAGTAAAGCAATATATCTCATCCTGATAAAGATTTAGTTTAAAACTATCCAGCAACTGGGATGAAGTCTCTTCTTTAGATGAACTCTCAAGACTCTCCCTTATCCATTTCATCCAGTTTTCAAGATTGGAGTCATGAATGTTCACATTCTCTTTATATTTCCAGTGTGCTGCAATACCTTTTTCGGCTATCTCATGCATTTCTCTTGTCCTGATCTGAACTTCGACCATCTTTCCTTCTTTACTTACAAGAGTGGTATGAATGGACTGATAATTATTCTGTTTGGGCAAAGAAATATAATCTTTGAATCTTTCAGGCACAGGCAAATATATTTCTGATACTATACCATAAACCGAAAAGCAGTCATTTTTATTTTTTGTATCGAGAATGATTCTTACTGCAAAGAGGTCATACAGTTCATCAACAGTTTTATTTCTGCTAAGGATCTTTTTGTAAATACTGTAAAGGTGCTTTGCCCTTCCGTATATTTCAAATTTGAAACCCTGATCTAAAAGCTTTTCCTTTATAGGTTCAATGAATTTCTTTATGAATTTTTCTCTTTCTTTCTTTTTCTCCTTTAATTTTTTTGCAATTTCATCATAAACTTTTCTGTCCAGATATTTAAAAGACAGATCTTCCAGTTCGGTTTTTACTGATGATAATCCAAATCTGTGCGCCAGTGGAGCATAGATCTCAACCGTTTCCTGAGCAAGTCTGATTTGTTTAGCCGAGGATAAAAATTCCAGTGTCCTTAAATTATGAAGTCTGTCCGCAAACTTGATCAGAATTACACGGATATCTGAGGTCATAGAAAGAAGCATTTTCTTATACGACTCTACCTGCTTCATTTCATAATTCTCAAACATGCCTTCGATCTTTGTAGCGCCGTTTACTATCTCAGCTATCTCATCTCCGAATTCAGCTTTAATGTCATTCAACGTAAATTCAGTATCTTCAACCACATCATGAAGCAAAGCGGCTGCAATTGAAACAGCGTCAAGAGGGATCTCTTTAGCAAGTATCATCGCAACATCATAAGGGTGTGAGATAAACGGTTCACCTGAAGCTCTTTTTACATTCTTATGAGCTTCATATGCAAACTTGAATGCATTAGTGATCAGCTTATCATTTGACAGCCCCGCAGGTAAATTCCTGTTGCTGTGATAAAGAAGTTCGTCGAGTTTTTTTTTATATAATGTGTTGAACAAAATCAGTTTGTAAAGTTGTTAAACTTTTTTAAAATTCTAAAAATCCAATATTTAAGACATAACTCATAACTCATAACTCATAACTCATAACTCATAACTCATAACTCAACAATTCATAACTCAACAATTCATAACTCATAACTCATAACTCATAACTCATAACTCATAATTCATAACTCATAATGCATAATTCATAACTCATAACTCATAACTCATACCTCATAACTCATAACTCCTAATACCTAATACCTAATACCATTAAGTCCCAAACATCCGATCTCCCGCATCCCCAAGTCCGGGTATTATGTATCCTTTGCTGTTTAAATTCTCATCCAGGCTGCAGGTAGTAATACTGAAAAATTTCTTATCAATTTTTCCGAATCTTTTGTTAATAGCAGTTATTCCTTCCGGTGCTGCCAGTAAGGAAGCTACTTTGATCTTTTTGATCCCCATATTTAAAAGATACTCTATTGTAAATATAACACTTCCGCCGGTGGCAACCATCGGATCAAGGATTATTACATTCAGATCCTTTTTATCTTTGATTTTCGGAAAACGGAAATAATACTGAACAGGTTTTAAAGATTCTTCATCACGATACATCCCTATATGACTGGTGATAGCTTCAGGGAAAAGATCCGTAAAACCTTTTGTCAGACCAAGACCGGCTCTTAAAATAGGAAGAAGCACGATCTTATCTTTGATCCTGCTGCCATTCATTTTTTTTAAAGGAGTTGTGACAGGCTTTACGTCAACTGCTAGATCGGAATAAATATCAGCAGCCAGAATGTATGATATCTTATCCAGAGAACTTTTAAATGTCGGCTGATCCGTATTCTTATCCCGCATTATTGTAAGAAAATGCTGTACTACCGGATGATTTATTATTTTAATATTCTTCATTAAATAGTATATTGTGAACTTTAGAGTAAACTTTGTCAGAAATATACCACATATCAAAAAGAGTTTCAAATCATTAGATTTTGATTAAAACCTGAATCTCTTTAGATTGCATCCGGTAATTTATAATAATAATAAAATAAAATTATAAAACTCAATTTAGAATTATGAAGCTAATAAAGTTATCACTACTTGTTTTTATATCGATCATAACAATAAAAAATGCCAGTTCACAGACTACACCTGCTGAAATATATCAAAAGGGAATGGAAGCATATTTTGGTGCTAATTTTGATGTCGGCATAAATTATTTTACTGAGTACATAAAGATCGCGCCAAATGATGCAAACGGATTTAAATACAGAGGACTTTGCTATCAGGGGAAGAAAGACTATCAGAGAGCAATTGAAGATTTTTCAAGTGTCATAAGAATGGCTCCGACTACTGCAGAAGGATACATTAACCGGGGTAATACTTATATTATGATGAACAATATGTCATCAGCAGAGAGGGATTTCAAGGACGCCGTAAAATATGAATCTCATAATATAGAAGGATATATCGGACTCAGCAGGATCGAAATTGCAAAGAATAATTTTAAAGGAGCCGAAAAACAACTTAGCTCTGCATTAGCTGTAGATCCAAAAAATGCAAGATTATACATTGCCCAGGCATATGTGAATTTCCTTGATGGTGATACAGTGAAAATAATAGATAACTTTGAAAAGGCTATGTACTGGGATTCAAGTGTTGTATTTACAGATCATAAAAGGGAATTGCTACAGATCAAACTAGATGGTTATAAGAAAGCTCTTAAAGAGGCAGATCAGAAAATTCAAAAGAACAAGAATAGTTATACTGCTTATTTTTCACGGTGTGTGATATATTTCCTGATGAACAATTATCAAAGCGCAAGAGCTGATATTGAAAAAGCGCAAAGTCTGTATAACGGTAACGATGCTAAATTAGAAGCATTATTTGCAAAAGTCATCCGGAGTGTAAACCGGAACAGCAATAAATAATAATATTATTCTATTACGATCTGTTCCCCTATATCAAGTATTTTAACCCTGTCCTTGTATTGAGGCTGTTCTCTTATCAGATCTTCAAGTACATATCTCGGTTCTAATGGATCTGAGAGCTCGGCAATAGTACCGTAATGAATAGGGATCATGAGTTTGGCTTTAGAATCTTCAAGCACCATCAGCGAACCTTTGGCATAAAGATGCCTGTTTGGTTTGTCAATTAAAGTGCAGTCTGAGCACGGACCTATGGGCATGAACTCAAGATCAATATCATATTTATTCCCTAAAAATTTATAAAATTCGTCGTCATAAGCCGTATCTCCGGGAAAATATACGGTCATGCCGTTATATTGAATTATAAATCCGCAAAATCCGTCATATCCCCATAAAAGCCCGTCAATTCCGTATC
>JAGQWH010000177.1 GCA_020437545.1 Ignavibacteriota bacterium | reverse complement strand
ATTCTGATGGAATACCTATCACAATTACTTTATCCAGTTCAAAATATTCATGGTTACCGTTCAAGTCCAACTGTTTCAGACGGTATTTGTATTTACCCGTCTGAAGTTTTTTATCATGGTATGAATATTCATTTTGCATGTTTACGGAACCTTTACTTTTGATGAATCCTATCTTTTCCCACTGATTATTTGAGAAGGATCTTTCTATTTCGAATCCCTGATTTTGATTCTCAGAATGAGTTGACCAGTTCAGAATCACGTCTCTTCCTGAAACTGAACCTGTAAATAATGAGAGTTCTACCGGCAATGGATCGTCTACAGAAACGATTTTAGAGCATCGTAATATGCTGTCTGTCTGATAAAAGTTAAGCGTGAAAATACCTTCTGAATTTCCGGCATTCACAAAAATACTGTCTCCTGTATTGTCGCCGGCTATTGAAGCGTTACAGGGTGGATTATTTACAAGAGTCCAGTATCCTTCTGTTTCCGGGCAATAGAATAATGTCATATCAGAATTAATATCAATTACTGAAGGACCATTTATCAGGCACGATGAAGAATTCTTGCAGATCAATATTTCTCCCGACTGATTATCGCTTTTTAATATGTCGAGATCTCCGTCATTATCAAAATCAGCGCAGGGAAATCCTCCGCCCTGACCTTCTGTCACAAAGAAAGAAGAAGAGCTGAAATTTCCGTTACCGTCATTGTAATAAATAACCGGCTGAGTGTTGACTGCGCCCGGAATAACAAGATCAATATCTCCGTCACCATCAAAGTCTCCGGTAGTAGCGCTTCCGGGATATGGAGCGCTTGTGAAATTCAGAAATGAATAATAATAAATTACCCTATAAGGAGGCATTATCAGATCAATTAATCTGTCATTGTTAAGATCTTCAGTGATAAATCCGGAAGGTTCATAAATCTGACCAAGATTATACCTGCTAAAACTTCCGTAGCCATTGTTTAAAAAGCACCTTGCTTCCCAGCAGTTGTATCCCGGTTCCTCTTCCCGGAAATGACCCAGGTAATAAATATCCAGATCGTTATCTGCATCAAAATCATCCAAAGCAATGCTTCCGTTTGTGTAAAAATAATAGACACAGCCTATTTCATAACTTGAATTATAATTTATGAATCCATCCCCACGATTAAGAAAAGTTATTATGCTGTGATCTGTAAGCATTACAAAATCTATGTCCTCATCATTGTCAATATCACCAACCTCCAATGCCTTTCCCCGGTAATGTGAAAAATCCGAGAAATAGCTGAATACACCGGTACCGTCATTCATGTAAATTCTTGCAATTATTCCCAGATACCATGAAGACTCTATTCCGGCAGCATCAAGATCTCCGTCTTTGTCGAAGTCTGCTATTATAAATCCTCCGATACCGGGTTCGATATTGCATTTTGCAGATGAATCATTAAAAATTCCGCTGCCGTCATTTTTGTAAATGAATAAATTCACAGCTGATCCCTGACTGCTTTTTACTAAAATATCTATATCACCATCACCGTCAAAATCACCCATGCCCGATAAACTAATATTTGTTCCTAGCTGACTGGTTAGAATTTCTGAAAAATCACCGTTACCTCCAATTGGTTTTACTTTAAAATTATAGGAATATGGCTGAATACTTATGCCGTTCAGTGTCTGAATACCGGAAGTAAACCATACATGGATCCACTCACCGGGTTTCATGTTTCTGTCAGGGTCGATGGTGGCTGTTCGTGTGGATGAATTGTAATATATTGTTGAATGTATTCTTCCTGATTGTGAGCCGTCGATGATGACAGTTTCATTATTTAATGTAGTTACATTTATATCACTCACGAATACGGCTGTTATATTTCCGTTAGCCGGCAGACTGTGCGAGTTAATCAATGGACTTACGCTTATGATGTTTGATAATGCTTTGCCGGTAAGTATAGTTAATATCAAAGCAACTATCAAAAATCCGATTTTTATAGATATGCTTTTCATGATATTTAAAATTTAAATGTTTTTGAATTCTCTTATGCAGGTATTATTTGCAATTTTTCAGGAAAATTTAATTTATAAAGAACTGATATGAGAATATTGAATAACATATTATGTATGTTTAAGGTAAGCTGTAGTAGAGGGACGGTAAGAGAAAGTTAATCAGTTAATAAATTCAATGAGGTCGAAAGCCAGAATTCTGCGTCTCTCCAGCCTCCTTTTTTTAATTAAAAATAGCCTGTATTATAACTAAATTAAATTCAATAAGTATTGCATAAACTATCTCCTGGCGGGGAATTGCATTATTCAGGGAAAGAATTTTTATATGTGTTTACTTAATATTCATACTTGAGAAGATTTCAATTTTTATTTTAAAAAAAGTATTTTTCATTAAATTATCCGGCATATTTATATTAATTAAATTAATCGGATTAAAAAAATGAGTAAAAATTATTTTAACATTTATTTTATTTATTCATACCCCCGTCAGAGTCTCAGTAGTTTCATCGCGTGACTCTGACGGAGTACTCATCTTCGAAAGGACTTCATTATTAACCTTAACTCAAAATTAAATTTGTTTAACTTTGCATAATTCAGATGAAACGATAATTTAATTTCAGGAATATAATTTTACTGACATCCATTGAAAATATTAATTAGAAAAATATTCGATAGTTTAGGTTACGATATCAGGAAGAAAAAACGTGAAGCGGACAGAATCAGCACGAAGAAAGCTGAGGACTTTCCGGAATGGCTCAGACAGGCTGATGAATCCGGATCGGATGTAAATGATTATATCTGCAGTAAGATGGGCTCGCCATTACCAACTCTTGAAAAATTTGTATTCCCGTATCTGAGAAAAATAAAGGATCCTGTATTCTGTGAGATAGGTACCGGCACGGGAAGATGGTCAAGGGATATTGCCGGAGAATTAAGGAAACACAATGAATGGAAACTATACCTGATAGACCATTCTCCCTGGATAATTAATTTTCTTGTTAAATATTTTGAAAAAGAAAGCAACATCATTCCTTTGCTGAACGACGGTAAAAGTCTGCCGGTAAAAGAAGACCTTTCAATTGATATGGTATTCAGTACCGGCACTTTTATAGAATTCAATCTTCAGACAATTTATTCCTACTGCTGTGAATTTAAAAGATTAATAAAGAAGAATGGTTATGCAATATTCAATTATTTTGATATTGATACTGAAGTTGCGTTCAATCATATGAAAGGGCAGCGGGAAAGGTCAAACAGTTGTTTCTCTTATCACAGTAATGCTGCCATTGACAAAATTTTTAATGAAGCCGGATTTGAGCTTATATTGAGACAGGTATACGGTGAAAGTTCTTATGTGGTGTACAGGAAAAGTGATGATTAGTTTTTTCAGACAGATAAGATTGTATATTTCCTAAGAGCCTGGAAGATCGCCGGAGACTTTTAAGGGGAGGGGATCTTTTATTCGGAAACAATTCATGCTAACTCCAAAAGAAAGTTGCTCTTAGTTAATGTTTAAAATAAATTGCTAAATTATATTTCTTTCTTATTGAGTTTAAAAATGAAAAGAATTAATTTAAGCATGATTCTTTAAATAAACCCAACTAAGAATTTTTTTATGAACCTTGAAACAGAAAAGAAAATATTGATGGATTGGATCTCGAATTTAAAAGATGAATCCATAATCCGGGAGCTTAAGAGCATGAAAGATCATTCGCATAATGAAAAAGACTGGTGGGATGAACTCACCAAAGAACAAAAAAAATCAATCGAACGCGGATTGAAGGATTCAGATGAAGGTCGTTTGATTTCTTATGAACAGGTAAAGGACGAGGTGAAAAAATGGCTTACGAAATCAGATTCTCCGATGAAGCTGTAATTCAACTTCAAAAGATCTGTATTTATTTAAATGATAATTGGTCTGAAAAAATCACTGAAGAATTTCTGGAAGTACTATATCATAAATTAGAAGTTATCTCTTCCTTTCCTTACAGTTATCCTGGATCTGTTTCAAATATAAAAATTCGTAAATGTGTAGTCACTGATCAGACTTCTTTATTCTACGAATTCAAAAATAATAAAATAATTATTTTATCAATATTTGATAACAGGCAATCCCCGGATAATATAAAGTATAAAGAAAATTTTTTTCATCCACCGGAGGAATATCTTGCTTTTCCGTACTCCGCCAGTGCAAATGTTCCGAAGTGACAGGAAAGAATCCCCGAACATCATAAAAGTTTCTCCCGGGGGATAAAAATTTTTTTCAGAAGCTGTATTTCAATCCGCCGGAAAGACCGGAATATGCTTCTCCGTCAACAAGGATATACTGATCGAATTTTATTATTCCTGATAAATTATCAACCAATTGCATATCAGCGCCGCATCCGAAAGTAAATCCGTAATAATTATCTGATATGTTATTTACATAATTCAGACCGCCGGAATATCTTCCGGTATAATCATAAGTGTAATAACCTGTCAGGCCTTCCGCAAACAACTTAACATTGTTTTTCGTGAAGTTGAATCTTGCACCGGCTGCAAGGCTGGTTCTCTTTTCATCCTTAATGACATATGAGAAATCAGAACTTTCATCATGTGATTTGGAATAAAGATAGTTCATAAGTAATGAAACTCTTTCATTCATTCTATATGACAGTTCAGCTGAAAAAGCGCCATTCGAGAGATCCAGAATACCTTTGCCGATCGTCCCGGCATAAGCTGTAAGTGCAATCCTGTCCTTTTTATTTTGCTCCGGAGTTTTAATGCTTCCGTTGACAGCTATACCTGCATTAAGTCCAAAATAATATGAAGGATCTCCATAGAATGCTAAATTGAATCTTCCGTTAAGGGTAAATGAATATGCCGGTGAAAGAGCTAGTTTCCCACCCAGTCCGGCGGTGAGACTTGCATAGCGTTTATCTCCATTAACGATCAGCCCGAATCCGGCATCCGCAAAAGTGCTTTTACTGCTTCCGGAAAAAAATCTTATCCCTGACGCAAACTGTGCAAAATTAAGCCCGGAGTAGTTGTATTCAATGCTTCTCTGATACTTTGTTTTTTCGTTGAAGTCCGTATATGAAACATTCAAAAAAAGTCCGGCTTCTCTTAAAGGTAAACCGATATCAAAGCTGTATGTAATTCCCGGACCTGCAACATCGCTGTTGAAATTCTGTGTGAATCCGGCAGTTAAGCTTAGATCCCAGTCACCGGGTAATTTTTTTTCCGGATTATCCTCATTCTGTGCTTCAGAAATGTTCAGATACATCATGAAAACAATAACATAAATGATTTTGCTTTTCATAACTATTGTCCTTTCAGTTTCAGTTTATTGAATAAATAAGATAAAATTGTTTAACTAATGCTTAAAACTTTTCGAGAATGAAATTTGATAATTAAATCGGCGGAAATTTCAGAAATGGTATATTTTGTGCAAATACTTTAATTGAGGTTGGTGAAACTTAATCCTTTCGCATAATAGAGTCAATCTTAAAATGTTTACTCTTATTTGAAAAATTTGTAAAAGATAAAAATTGCAACAGATAAGGCTGTCTGCCGGTGTTTCGGAAGAGTTATGATATTTGATAAATCGAAAATATGATCAGGCAGTTTTTTGAAACTCCACTAAAGAGAGTGTCTCAAAACTATACTCCTTCCCAATTCGCGGCGGCTAATTGGAAACAGGGACGAAGTTTTGAGACACTTCTTAAAATTGGGAAGAATAATTTCATTTTCACAGGAGCAGCCTGAAATATTTCTTTCATTCCTGTATCTTTGAACTAATTTCAATATCTTAGTTACATTTAACTAAGCTCTTTTAAAAAGTTATGTCAACTAAACCAACCAATAAATCACATCATTTCAAAGTATCATAAACAAAGGTTCAATCATAAATTTTAAATGTTAAATATTATATGAAGGTTAAATTCTTAATTACAGTACTTTATATTTCTGCCTCTCTGTTTATACAAAACCCTGTCAGGTCCCAGGAAGATTTTACTTCCGTTACACAGGATGTCAAATATCAGTTTATCGGAAATTACACTATCGCTGGACTTGACAGTATTCTAACAACTCAGGCAGCGAACTTCTCAGGCTTTGACGTAACATATACTCCGGCGCAGAATCCTGTAAAGCTTTATCGCGTTTTATATAATTCTGTGATCCCTGAATTTAACGACAGACCGACTGTTGCTTCAGGTCTTATTGCCGTTCCGGATAACGGAAAGGAAAAAATGCCGGTTGTGTCTTATCAGCACGGCACTGTGTTTACAAAAACTGATGTACCTTCTTTTCCGGAAGAATCCATGGAGACAAGATTAATGATAGCTCAGTTTGCCGGACAGGGATATATAGTAATTGCCGCTGATTATTTTGGAAAAGGTTTATCTGAAGAACCGGACAGCTATGAAGTAAAGGAAAGCACGCAGCAGGCATGTATTGACATGCTGAAAGCCTCGGATGAAATTTTAAAATCACTTAATGTAACTCCGGGTCCGCTGTTTCTAAGCGGCTGGTCAATGGGAGCATGGTCGACCTTGCTCTTTCTGGAAAAGCTTGAAGGTCTCGGCATTCCGGTCACGGCTGCAGCTACAGCCTGCACTCCAACTGATATTTTTGCGCTTGTAAACAGGTGGATCTATGCTCCGGAAGAATCTGATGCAGTCTGGCTTCCCGGCATACTTGCATTACAATTAAGCTCTTATGAAATATATTATCAAATGCCGGGATTGATGGAATCTGTAGTAAAGCCGGAATATCAGCAGGCGACTTCGGATTTTTACCGTAATAAAATTACCTTTGAAGAATTTTATACCCGGACTGCAAGCAGACTCTCTGAATATCTGAAACCGGAATTTATCTCAAAAGGACTGACCGGAGGAAGCAGGTTGGTTCAGATAGCGCAGGATAATAATTCATATCGCTGGCGAAGTCACACGCCTCTGAATCTTTATTACGGGGATGCAGACGAAGCAGTCCCGGAATATATTGCAACCCTGCCTGCTGATTATCAGCAACTGATGGGAGGCGGTAAAACCACTTCGGTCCCGGCGGGTAAAACTGCGGATCACAGAGGTACTTTTAAATTTGCGGTTAAAGATCAGAAAAGCTGGTTTGACGGAATGTTAAAATAAATTTAATGCAAAGAAAATTAGAATACATAAATGAAGGCCGCAGCGGCTATGTGATCTATTCAGATGAAACTACAAAGTTCCGATTGTATTATGAATTTGGCGGCGGCGAATGTGCCGCAATAATCAATATAACGCCGGCCGAAGATTGGATAAAAGTTACGGGCTGTCCTTTGACATCGAGAAATGATATTCTGGCATTCATTGCCGGACAGGCAGTGATGGATCAGACTTCAAAGGGACATTTTAAGATATCAGATAAATTTATTGAAATTTACGAATGATATTGGAGTTTAATTCAATTTACTCTTGAAATGAAAATGAAATTGGTAGATTTCTCAAATTTCATAATAAAAAGAAAAAACCCGCCAAGTGTGCATCACAGAGAGGCATGGCAGGTGTGTTGTTCAACAACAGAGAATATTCAGTATTGATAAAATTGAATTTAAATGTATTTGCTCAAATATCTGAAATGACTACTTTTTTTGGCAAGAAAAAAGCCGGAGCAAAATTAATCGCAACGGCTGATTTGCGTCCATTAGAGAGCCGGGATACTAATGGACAACTGCTTAAGAACGATCTCCGGGATCATAGTTCTCAAGACGTGTAAAAATAACAGGGTTAAAATGTAAAATCAAGACAAGGTTACGGATACATGCAGAAAATTTGAAAAAGTCAATTGATGATGTTGGTTCAATCTAGGAAGTATTTCATATAAAACATATTTTAAGCGCACTATAAAGTGTAAACAACATCTATATTTTGCTGTTATTGAAATCTTAATTACATTAAAATTAACATTGATTAATAAGTAACATCTTGGTAATTTACCAGGCAATTAAAAT
>JAGQWH010000176.1 GCA_020437545.1 Ignavibacteriota bacterium | reverse complement strand
CTCTACCCACTCTACCCACTCTACCCACTCTACCCACTCTACCCACTCTACCCACTCTACCCACTCTACCCACTCTATACACTTTTATGTTAAAATGAAAGCCTCACTTTTTTCTCTACACAATATTAATTGTCTACATGATCTTAATATTTTTTTCTACTATATCACTATAAGAACTATCTTTTATTTACAGACATCACTTTTGTAAAGAATTTCTAAAATTCAGTGAGCTGTTTCTCCTTTTTTGTTTATAGATGTGGGCGTGCTGTCTCTAAAGTGCAGACATCCTGGTTATCAGGAGCTGCTAGTGTATGAAATGCGTCTCGCCCACTTTTTTTATTTCTTACTGTTGTGATAACGTAGAACTTAACTTAATAAAATTATTTCTAATTGAAATAATTAAAGGAAGAACAAAGAGAAAGAACAACGCTATGCTACGTCTTTCTCATCACCTGCTTTAATTATCTGTGGTTGTATTATTTCGTATTCTTTTCCTGTAACCAATACGCATCGGATTCTGTTCAGTAATTTCCTTGCTATTTTTATTATTGCTTTTGCTTTGCCATGTCGCTGAGAATATTTCTTATATGCTAAATATAAAGCCGGTTCTTTTCTTATTGCTACCCAGCTGCTCTCTATCAGTATTCTTCGTAATCTTCGGTTTCCGCGTTTTGTCATCTTTGTTTTTTTTTCCTTATCACCGGTTGTGTGTTCATCCGGAATTAATCCTACATATCCGCAAAGTTTATCTAAACGGTTATATATTTTGATATCTCCTAACTCAGTTAATATTATCATTGCTGATAATGTTGATATTCCCGGTATCTTCGTTAATAATTCAGCATCGCGTTTGTATCGCTCTTCTTTCGATAATGATCTGATTTGCTTGGTGTACATACTTATTGCATTGCGTACAAATTCTAACTCTTCTATCAATGTTTTCAAACGAATTGCTTTTCCGTTAGTACCCTGACTATAACCACACAACCAATTGATATAAGCTTTTGACCAATGATTATTTACTTTTTCGTCTGTAATGCTTATTCCAAAAAATGCTAATACACTTTTTATTTGATTCTTACAACGCGTCTGCTTCTTTACCATATCATAACGACTCCTGACCAACAACCTGTCTTCCTGCTGCTTCTTATCGGGAACATAAATCCCCTTTAGTTCATTGTTTCGAAGACTGCGACCCAACTTTCTGCTGTCAACAGGATCTCGCTTACGCTTCTTCTCTTTATCTGTTGTCGGTACATCACAGGGATTTATTATTATATTATTTATTCCTGCACTTACCAACTTTTCGTGGACCCAGTATCCGCAATATCCCGCTTCGTATGCACTGTAATAATCTGCACCGGGATACATTCGATGTAAATATTTACTGACTATTTCTACTGATGCCGGAAATGATTTTGTCTCCATCTCAAATTCCTTTGTGTAAATACTCAAAACCCATTTTTGTAAATGTACGTCCATACCAATATAAATTGGCTGACCTTTAAAACTTAAATATGTAACTTGTCTCATTGAAAGCCTCCTTCATGTTTAAATTTATTTTTGATGACTAAATTTAATAAACTTTTGTGAGGCTTTCTATTTTAAACATAAGGTCTCCATACACTCCACACACTCCACTCACTCCATACACTCCACACACTCCATACACTCCACACACTCAAAGAACTCTACACACTCAAAGAACTCAACACACTCTATCCTGTGATTGCAAATTGAATTATTATTATCTATTTTCAAAGAAAACTAAACAACAGGAGGTAAAAAATGAAGACTCTGAAAGAATTACTTGGAGACCGTCCGATGCATTTTGTCAAAACGGGAATGAGCGTTATTGATGTTGCTAAATTTATGGGACTTCATAACATAGGCGCGGTGCCGGTTCTGGAGCAATCGGAAATACTCAAATTAAAAGGAATATTTTCCGAAAGGGATCTGCTACGGAGATGCATCGCCAAAGAGCTGGATCTGTTCAAAACTCCTGTCGATGAAGTCATGACACCTAAAGTTATCGTAGTCGAATCTCACGATACCCCCGAATACTGCCTTCAGATAATGAAACAGGAAAAGATCAGACACATGCCCGTAAGAGAAGATAAAGATCTCATCGGAATGATCTCAATGAGAGATCTGATGTTATATGACAGTACGTTAAAGGAAGAGAAGATCGAAATGCTCAATTCATATATCCAGTACAACGGATAAAATATTAATTAACATAAAAATAATTAGTCTAAATTAATGAAGTTTAAAGAAATAAAAACACTCGGAGATTTGAAAAGCTCCGGTTACAACGTTCTTTCAATAAAAGATGAAATAAGAAAAAATCTCGTTGAAAAAATCGCAAACCGCGAACCAATATTTGAAGGTATAGTCGGATATGACAAGACCGTAATTCCGTCAATCATAAATTCTTTACTTGCAAAACACGATATAATTTTACTCGGACTCAGAGGTCAGGCGAAGACAAAGATCGCGAGAATGATCCCGAAATTACTCGATGAATTCATTCCGATAGTTAAGGGTTCGGAGATAAATGATAACCCGCTTCATCCGATCTCGAAGTATGCAGTAGACATGATCAGAGAAAAAGGTGATAACACAGAGATAGAATGGATCTCACGTGATCAGCGATACAGCGAGAAACTTGCTACACCGGATGTTAATATAGCCGATCTCATCGGTGACATTGATCCGATCAAAGCAGCTAATCAGAGACTGCATTATTCACATGAAGGCGCGATACATTTTGGTATAATTCCGAGAACAAACCGCGGAATATTTGTCATAAACGAACTCCCGGATCTTCAGCCGAGGATACAGGTAGGACTACTGAACATCATGCAGGAAAAAGACATTCAGATCAGAGGATTCAATATCAGAATACCGCTTGACGTACTGATGATCTTTACTGCAAATCCCGAAGATTATACAAACCGCGGAAATATAATCACTCCTCTTAAGGACAGAATTGATTCACAGATCATAACGCATTATCCGAAAGTACTCGAAGACGGTATAAAGATCACAGAAACTTTTTCATGGATCGACAGGGATAAGAAAAAGAAAATTCTCATTCCTTATTATTTCAGAGAGATAATCGAGATGACGGCAATGATGGCGAGAGTGAGTGAATTCATAGATCAGAAATCCGGAGTGAGCGCAAGACTTACCATTTCTTCGATCGAAAACCTTATAAGCAATGCCGAGCGAAGAGCCATTATCAACAAAGATGACATGATCATGCCGAGAATGTGCGATGTACTTTCCATATTACCCGGTATTACGGGAAAAGTAGAACTTGTATTTGAAGGCGAGCAGGAAGGAGCTATCAAAGTAGCAAAAGCGCTTATCTCAAAATCGGTCAGAGAAATATTCAAAAAATATTTCCCGGATCCGCTTATGAGAAAAAAGAAAGCTGCTTCCGAAAAAGAAGAAAAAAATCCTTACTCGGAAATAGTCGAATGGTTTCAGTACGGCGGAAAGGTTAACATCAAAGATGATATGACCTTTAAAGAATATTTTAAGGAACTTAAGAAAGTCGACGGACTGGAAAACTTCGTAAAGAAGTATCCGCAGTATTATGAAAGTGAAACAGAACTTGCATCACTGATGGAGTTTGTACTAGATGGTCTGCATCAGAATTCAAAGATTGCAAAGGATGAAATAGATTCTGAGATTTTATATAAAGACATGGTCGGAAGTATGTTCACGCAGGGTGAAAGCTACGGCGGGTATGAGGATGAGTTTTACAGGTAGTCTTTCAGCAGCGCCGTTTCTCCAAATCTGTCACAAAACCAACAAGTTAATTTTACCACTAAGTAGATAAGAAAAATATTTAATTATAACAATATTTGTTCCGGCGCGGCGGATTAGAGACTTAGTGAAAAAAAGTATAAAAGAATGAAATCGTTTCGAATACCGGACAAAAATGATTTTTCATTTATTCAAATATATAATTTTGATAGTTTGTTAAAACTTAACAAATGACAAGCCACAGATTATTTTATTTTATTATTTTAGTTTTCTTCTTTGAACTGGGTATTAATCCAAAAGAGATCAAAGCCGGTTATCTTGGATTTGTTTCCGGCACTGTAACAGATGAAAGAAATTTTCCTCTTCAGTATATAAAAGTAATAATAAACGGTGCTGAGACAGAGACCGACAGATACGGAAAATTCAGACTGCAGAATATTCCCACTCCGTATGATGTCACAATAGCGGATAAGAATACTTCCACTGCAGTCATTTATGAGAATATTAATATAGACAATCCTGAGCTGATATTATTCGGCGCAGTCATTGACAAAAATCTGAATGCTGCGTTCATAAACGTAAAGTTTCCGGAGATACCTCAGAAAAGCACAGCAATATTAAAATTCATAAGTCAGGATGAATTCTCAAGCAGATTGATTGAAGCATTTTCCGGTGACAACAATAAGACCATACCGGTTTACTGGCCTCAGACAAAATCCTCCATATCCGGTAAAATCATTTTCATTCAAAAAGACACTTATGAATATGAAAGTTTTATTGAAAAGAATATTACTGTCAGCAAAAGCAATATACCGGTAAAAACAAATCTTAAATCCGGTAATTCGGTAAATCCAAAAACTTCCAGCATCATTGTAAATTCTCCCGATAAAAATTATACCGCAAAATCCGTTAACGTATATGCTGATTTTATGGACTTCAGTGAAAACTCTGAGATACTTCTGTACAGTGACGAAGGAAAACTCAACTCAGTGAAATGCATTATCCCCGAGCTTTTTCCATTTTCGGGAAAGTATAAAGTAAAGAGCAATGTACAATTTAAAAACGGAAGCGGGTATGAGACTAATAATTTTGTTAAACCAAACGATAAAGTGAGTATTCAGAATGAATCCCCTCCCGAACCGCAGACTCCAACGGATAATTTTCTCGGAGCCAATGGCAACACTGAGTTCTACTATTCACTTGGATCAGGAACGGGTGTATATATCGTTCAATTTAAAAGCGTTAATACGAAATTAAATTTTTATATTGTTACAAAAGAAAGAAGCACGCGTCTTAATTATCTTTCGAGGGATGAATTCAGAAGATCGGGAAGCGTTGAGTTCAGATGGAGAGTAAACAAGTATCTTACTTATTTCTCCGTTGATGATTTCGTCAAACCATCAGTTTTTAAAAACGATATCGGGTACAAAGCAATTTTGTATTCTCAGGAAAGAACCTTTAAGACGGGTTATTACTGATCATTTTATCCTTTATGAATTTCTTATTATTTCTCCAGTCTTTTCTGACTTTTACAAACAATTCAAGATAAACTTTTTTATTCAGGAATTTTTCAATTTCATTTCTTGATCTTTCACCGAGCTTTCTCAGATTTGCGCCTTTATTACCTATGATAATGATCTTTTGGGTTTCACGCTCAACTGTTATCTCCGCGCCGATATAGGTAAGATCGTTACTTCTTTCTTTAAATTCGGTTACGTCCACCATCACACTGTACGGAATTTCTTCATGATACATATCCAGTATCTTTTCCCTGATTATCTCATTAACAAAAAACTTTTCGGGTTTGTCCGTAAGTGTCTCGCTGTCATAAAAAAAATGTCCTTCGGGAATGTATGACAATATCACTTTCTTAAGTTCGTCCGTATTTTCTTTTTTCAAAGCCGATACTGGAATTATCTCATTATAGTTAAACTCATTTATCAATTTCTGAATCACAGGGAGAAGATTGTCCTTTTTCATCAGATCTATCTTGTTCAGTACTATTATCTTTTTTTTGTCTGATAATAATTCCTTATAATCCTCATTCACTTTCTTAATATCTTCAAAGTTTACTTTAGCGGCATCCACAATATGGATCACAAGATCAGCTTCTACCAGTGAAGTTCTGATTTCTGATACCATATAATTCTGTAGTTCATATTTCGGCTCAAGTATACCGGGTGTATCAATGAATATGATCTGATAATTATCCTCAGTGAGGATACCCATTATCCTGTCGCGCGTAGTCTGCACTTTACGGTTTACAATTGAAAGATTATAATTGAGCAGTGAATTTAAAAGCGTTGATTTTCCGGCATTTGGTTTTCCGAATATCACTACGAATCCTGATCTTGTGTTCATTATTTTTTATTTTAAAATTTTTATCTGATCAGGTGAATTAAGAATAACCTGCGGTTTGTTTTTAAAGGTTGAGATCTTACCGTTAACTTCGACTAACTTTCCTTTATATTTTGAAAGATCCCCGAATGCATCCGTCTTTGAGGAAAAAATTGCGCATGCAAATACATTCTTCGGAAATCTGTTTTCAAAATTCAGATAAGATACTTTTTCACTTACATATACATCCGCTACTAAACCTCTGATTACTAATGAATCTCCAATATGATTCTTTACCTCTTTGGAAGTTATTACTTTTATGGAATTATTATTTCCCTGAGATTGTCCTTCTGAATTTTCACCGTCATTGCTGAAACCGTCAGTGCTGTTTTCCTTAAGATCAGTTTGCACTGAATTTTCTGATTCATTTGATTCACTTATATGATCAGATCTCTTTATGGAAATTTCTTTGTTAACTTCTTTATTTCCGCATGAGATCAGATTAAAACAGTAAATCAAAAACAAATAAATAATTATCTTCTTCATTTTCATCCCTTCCTTTTATTATCATTAATACTGCCTTAGTAAATTCATAAATCGTTATTCAAAATTCATAACTCATAATTCGTAATTCCTAATCCGCCTCGGTGGACTAATTAACTTCCCCATTGCAGCAACTCACTACCACCGTCTTGCAATTGCCGCACTGGTAGTGTCCGTGAACCCACACCAAATCACTTTTCTGACCGCAGTACGGACATATGAAAATTTCTTCTGTTTTCTTTTTATTTTCGGAAAGTTCCTTTTCGGGTTTTCCGGTTTTATTTTTCTGCTGCCTGGCGTTTTGCATCTTCCAGTATTGTTTCATAATCCTGTTTTAGTTCAGGATTTATATTTATTGCATTCTCAAGATCCTCAGCTGCCTGTTTGTATTGTTTTGTCTGATACAATGCAAGTCCTCTCGCTGCAAGGGAAGCAGCGTCATTCGAACGATTCATCAGTACAATATTCAGATCTTTGATTGCTGCATCATAATTTCCCATATATACTTCAATCTCACCTCTGTAATAATATGCTTCTAGTAAAGTATTGTTAAGATCAATAGCACTCGAAAGATCAGTAACAGCTTCCGAATATTCTTTCATTGCTTTATAAACAAGTCCCCTGTTCATATATGCCTCAGCCAGATCCGGCTGATCAAATATAGCTTCAGTAAAATCATTTATTGCTTCGGGATAATTGTTCATTGCAGTATATATAAGACCTCTGACATTATGGGATAAAGCGTAAGAGTTATCATTGGCAATGGCATTGGTAGCATCCGCTAAAGCATCACTGTAATTACCCAGATAATAATATGCATAAGCGCGATAGGTCATTGCAACCTTATCTTCAGCCACTGTATTGAGATAATTTGTAAGATAGTTTACAGCCTCCTCATATTCCCTCCCGTTAAATGAAGCAATACCCTCCTGAAGCTGTTCTTTAGGATCCAATTGTGAAAACCCATCCGAAAGACCAACAATAAAAACGAATGTAAATATTGAAAAAAGTTTCTTCATGTAATAATTTGTGTTTAATTTATAAAACCGGTTTAAATTTGAAATTTTAAATTCAGTATTAAAATACCAAAATGAGTCACAGGTATTGGTATCCGCCTCGGTGATTGGTTGACTGGTTAATTGGTTGACTGGTTAATTGGTTGACTGGTCAATTGGTCAATTGGTTGATTGGTCAATTGGTTGATTGGTTGATTGGTTAATTGGTCAATTGGTCAATTGGTCAATTGGTTAACTATCAACTATCAATTATCAACTATCAATTATCAATTATCAATTATCAATTTTCAATTTTCAATTTTCAATTATCAACTATCAATTATCAACTATCAACTATCAATTATCAACTATCAATTATCAATTATCAACTATCAATTATCAACTATCAATTATCAACTATCAATTATCAACTATCAATTATCAACTATCAATTATCAACTATCAAT
>JAGQWH010000175.1 GCA_020437545.1 Ignavibacteriota bacterium | reverse complement strand
GTTTGTACTTGATTATTAACACAGTACCTTTCTTTTGATCGTTCAAAAGAAAGAAAGTAAATCAGAGTATGGTTCAATTCCAATCAATAATTTTATAAAACCGTTTAGAAAAATATGAAGGTATCATGATTAACTATTATTTATTCTTTCGCCGCAAACGGCGGGGAATTTAACCCTAATCGATTAAATTTTTTCGTTCAGACACAATTAAACATGTACCAACTTAACGATCTGATTTATGTTATTTCCGTGTCTGCATCTTAAATACAACTCTGTCCTGTCCGATTCCTGAATAATTTTTTACTACTTTTATCCCATCTTCATTTTTTATTCCCGTCATTGTCATTCCTAAATGTAAATGAAACTTAATTGAATTTTCATTTGCGGGTGTTGTAATTGCTTTTATCTCATAAATATCTTTATCTCTGAGTATGTCAATAAAATGTTCATAGAGTCTTCTTCCCAAACCTTTTTTTTGAAAATCCTGTCTGACACCTATCATATGCACATAGCCTATTTGTTCATTCTGCGATACAAATCCGAAGAGGTAAGCTAAAACTTTATCTTTGTCTTTAATTACAAATGCCGTGTTGCCGAATTCATATATAAACATTGGATGATGATAGACAAGAGTCCTTTCACTACCCCAAAAATCTTTAATCTCAGAAAGGATCTGATAAAAATCTTCCTTACTGCAATTTATTATTTGCTGTGTATCCATATTCTTTGAGTCTTAATTGCAGAAAAATATATTCAGAGTCTTTATTGTTTTTGGTTTTATACTTTTGCCTGAAATAAAATATACACTCTCTTTCCCAATCAGTTCGCCCCGGCGGATAAGGAACAAAGGTTTTGATTACATTCAGATAATCCGCTCAAAGTTATGAAATACAGTAGTTTTGTTGTTCCTGTTTTTATTTTAAAGTTAAACAATTTGTTTATTTCAGCCTTTCCAGTTTTCCTTTTCTTTTTACTATGTTTTTATAGTCCCACTGAATTTCTCCTGACTTTTTCAGCCAGCGTCTAAGATCTTTAACCCTGATCTCAGAAACATTATTGTAAATCACTGAAGCATCCTTGAATTTTTTTCCTCTTACGCTAAGAGCTTCTTCTTCAAAATCTGCCCCGCTCCAAAACATCAGCCTGATACCTGCTTTTTGTTTGCTGTAACCAACAATCGGGTTACCGTCTAAAAACCAAACCGGGTGTGAATGCCATATCTTATTTTCAGCTCCGGCAAGTTCTTTGTCAATCACTGCAGCTATCCGGTCACAAACTTCTTTCTCGTCCGGGCTAAGGCATTCATTGTACTGTTTAATTTCTTTGTTCATTTCTTATTTTCTAATTTACTTGCTTGTTCCTTTAGAATAAATCATTACTCATATTTCATTTCGTGATGCCTGCTGTTCAATCTTTAATTATATACACTTTAAATATCTGACTGCTTGCGCTGCTCTGTGTTCCTCCATTAGAGAAAAATATATTGGCGTCTGAACTGCTGATACCTCCGAAAATATATCCGACTAAAGTTTTATCTGCAGAAAAATCATCTAATTTTAAAACTTCATTATTGTATTTCGGTAAATTTTCTACCGGAATAAATTCAGAACTTGCACCGAGTAATGAAGGCATTTCAACCGGTAATTTATGTTCTTCCATTGTACCGTCAGCATCTCTTGTAACCCGTGCAATGGTTTTTACAAACGGAACATTTTTATCCTGAACCGGAGTACCAAGACTGTCATAATATTGAGCAATACCTCCAAAAAACACAGTGTGCATTTCATTATTCACGGCACTGTACAATGGAATGTGAGCGCAATGATAATGATTATAATATTGTGTAAAAGAATTATTAACTGAATATCCTGCACTGTCTATGTTTACACAATTTAAATAAGGCAGATCTGCACCCACCTGAAAAACTCCCGAAAATGCTGTTAACCCTTCCTGTCCTGATGGCATAATTTGAGGAACAACATTCAGATCTCTTCTGTGCAGATTTTTAGAATCAATTATTTCAGGGAAGTGAGTTACTGATAGTTCCGCTCCATTATCAGAAATTATAAATTTTCTGATAGAGTTGGTATATTCCTGAATAAAACCGGGTCCGTGATTTGGTCCCATAGGATTGTACCTGCCCATAAATACCTGTCCGCCTGTCAGATAAAAAGTATTGTTGATTTTATTGAGGTATCCGCCGGTGACACCAAATAATGTATCTGATAACTGACGGAAATTTGTAGCAAATGATGTCCCGTTGATAATTGAGTTTATAACCTCCGGAACTTTAACTGCACTAAGATACGGATATGTAACATGATCACCATAAGAATTGCTGTATCCGTAACCACCGGCAAGGTATAAATAATCTCCCTCCTGATAAAATTCCATATTGGTAGAACTTAGCTGCTCCTGCAAATCAATGGGGAGTGATGATAATGAAGCAGACCATTTTTGTCCGGCTGCCGGATCAACAACAATTAACTGATTATTGTGTCCCTCCTGATTAAAAGCTGCAAAGGGTTGACGGCGGTGCAACCCGTCTGTTCGTCCGCCAATGATCAGCCATTTACCATTGTGCTGACCCCAGGCAAATGCCTGTAATCCACTTAACCCACTAATGCTAACCGGCTCTATGACAACTTGAAATGGTGTTGTTTGAGCATTACAGCTCAAAGCAAATGCTATGAATATTATTTTTAAAATTCTAATTTTTTTCATAAACTTTTTTATTCCTTATTTCTTCATTTCCCAAGCCGCAATGCCAGACTCATCGGGAACGAATGACACTTTCACTCCCTCTTTAATGTAGTTGCCATTTTATAAGCCAATGCAGTTTCGGGAATTGGTATAAGAGAAGCCAATAAAATATTGTAAGTTCCTTTCTCTGATAGTTCGTCTGCAACTTTCTTGATCAATGCTAATGTAGCTTTCATCAAACCTGAACCTAAGCTTACACGGGCTACCCCCAGATCCTGAAGTTCACTGACAGATGGAGGTAATCCGGCCATATTAGCGGGATTTGAAAGAATATTTACCGGAGCATTGATTTCCCTTACAAGCGTTGAGATCGTTTCTTTTTCCCATACAGGCTGAACAAATATACAGTCTGCACCTGCTTCCTTGTATTTATTGCCGCGATTTATGGATTCAGATAATTTTTCCTGCGGTGAACCGGATGAAGTATAAAATGAATCTGTCCTCGCATTAATTACCAAATGAAATCCCAGTGAATCCGATAATGCGCGTATAGCCGATATTCTTTCACAAAATTCCGTTTCGTCAATCAATACAGGATTAAGAGCAATACTGTCTTCTATGTTTATTCCGACAATTCCTGTTGCTATTATCTTTTTAACTGATTCAATTACTTCTTCAGTATTATTTCCATATCCTGCTTCTATATCCACTGTCACAGGAGCCTGCACAGCGTTTACGATACCTTTTATAACTTCTGTCATTTCCGATAATTGTATTATCTCGCAGTCAGGATAACCCAAAGAAGCAGCTATTCCCATGCTTGTAGTTGCGATCGCTTTATAGCCGCAAGCTTCTATTATTTTAGAACTTGCAATATCCCAGGAGTTTAACAAAACCAGTATTTCTTTTTCCTGATGAAATTTCAGAAACCTTTCTGCTTTTTCTTTTTGATTATTTGAAACCATTTGTAAGTTTGTTAGTGGATTAAAATTACTTTTAATGTCTGAATTGTCGATTTGATAAAACCCTGATGATTAAAGTTAAAATTACATATTACTTCAATACATTTAAATCTAATAAAAATTGATAACTTTAGTTCACTCTCTCATTCCCAATCCTCCTCGGCAGATTGAGAAAAAGGTTCTGACATTAACTGACTATCAATCATTTTTTTACCGGCTCATAATAAAGTATCACTGCTCCGCTACCAAAAGTTTTTGTTTTTAAAAGTTTAAGATCGATCCTGTCATTTATGTTTTTAAATAATATTAACCCTTTACCTGCAATGATCGGGTGAACACAAAGCTGGTATTCATCAATCAAGTCAAGCTGCGTTAAAGATGCAATCAAACCCGGACTGCCGGCAAAAAAATCTTTTCCTGCCTGTTGTTTGAGTTCTGTTACTACTTCTTTTAAATCTCTCTTTTCCAGCTTTGCCGTTTTCCAGTCTAAATTATTCAGCGTATTGGAAAAAACTATTTTCGGAATGCTGTCTATTGCCTTTGCAAAGTCATCCATTGATTTGTTGCCTGTGGGATTATCTAAAACAGTTTGCCAGTATTTCATAAGCTGAAATGTTATCCGTCCGTATAGGATGCTGTCAGCATTCTTTATCAGCTCAGTATAATGATCATGTAGTTCTTCATCTGCGATCCCTGATGTGTGATCACAATATCCGTCAAGCGTCATGTTTATTGCTGCTATTAATTTTCTCATTTTGATTTTCCCTTTTTTTCCGGTTTTGCTTCCCTGACTTTCCCTGCTCTTTTGTAACAGGCAATGATCACTCCGCCGGGTGTAACAATGTTCTCAGTTAAATTAAATGAAGTCGGAACTGCGTTATTATCAAATAACTTTTTTCCATTGCCTAGGAACAGCGGATGAATTTTAAGCCGGAGTTCGTCTACCAGATCATTTTTCAGTAACAACTGAACAAGCTTACTGCTGCCCCAGACCTGTATATCAGAACCTTTTGTATTCTTTAGCTTTTTAATTTCAGCCGGACTTTTAATGAAAACAGTATTTTTCCAGTCTGACTTTTTTCTTGTCTTTGAATAGACATACTTCTTTCCCTCATTGATCCCGGGCCAGATGTTTGCATGTTCCGGCCAGTAGTCTTCCCATATCTCAAAGGTTTTTCTGCCCAACAGATAATCAGTTGGTTTCATCTCCTTCTTTACTATCTTACCGTATGCTTCGTCTCCATAAGGCGCAACCCATCCGCCGTATTTAAATCCGCCGGATGTATCTTCCTTTGCTCCGCCCGGCGCCTGCATCACTCCGTCTAAGGTGATCATTGATAAGACAATTATTTTTCTCATGTTACATTTAATTAAATTTATTTTACTCTAAATCTTTAAATCTCTAATTCTCTAATTCTCTAATTCTCTAATTCTTAAAATTAAAAACTTTTAAACTTTGAGTCTTCAAGACCATGAGATGATTTTACTGTTTGAAGAAAGTCTTCCTTTTTGGTAAAATACTCAAGCCCTAAAACTAACAACATTGAACTTATGAAAGATACCTTCTGCATAATTGCCAGTAACCCCCAATCTCCTGAGCCATATAAGAACAAGGTATAGTAAAAAGTCAATAAACAAATAATACAGGCAAATTTGAAGAAATGAAGTTTTGTCCTCAGCATAAAAACAGTAATATAAAATAAACCAATCAAAAACAAAGTGCTTGAAATTGTTACCATTATGTCGTGCAAGGGGGTTGCAATAAGAAATGTAAACAGTACATTGGCCGCACCTACAAGTTTTAAGACAGTTGCTGCACTTCTTACTGTGATTTTTTTTGACATATTGATAAAAAAGATCCCATAACCAAACGAGTGGAAAATTATTCCAATAAGTGCCCAGATTCTGGACGTGTTCTCTGAACCATTTATCGCCTTCTCAGCAAACAAATTGCTGATAAAATTTTTTGACCAGTCAAATCCAATAGAGTTTTTGTCGAGCAGTGAGCCTCCCGGATAGACAGAGGTGGCTATTACAATAAAAAACGCAGATATGACAAGGCATATCAAAACTGAATATTTCTTTATCATTTGTTTAGTTATTAATTTTAAACCTCCGTCAGAGTCTACGCCGCAGACATCGAACAAACCTAATATCCGCCCGTTTCATGAATTGTCTGTTTTAATCACAAAGCTCATCCGCCTTTTCCAGCAGCCAGTTTTTATTATGAACTGTAAGATCCCCTGATATTTCCTTTCTTAATATCTCAATATCTGAATCATTTTTCATTTTATGATTAACTAACGAAGTAGAATATCTGAGAAAATTTTTTGCAGATAAAATATAATTCGGAAGGAAAGGGGCATTCTTCAGATAGTGTCTGAATGAATCAAACGCATAATACAGCTGTTCGGTATAGCCAAGTTCATAATATACTTTTATATACATCTCTTTTAATTCAAGCTTCAGATATATTTTGAGCTCTTTTACGTTGGATAAATAAAATAACGCATTTTGAAAATCTTTTTTCCGGAATGATATATCTGCCATTGTAAAATCAACTAACATCTGTCTCACATCTTCAGCAAGATATTTGGAATAATTTTTTACGAATTTTTCACACCAGTCTATTTCATTTAACATATAGCAATGCAGTGTGATCTGTCTGAAAGTATTGATATGCATTACTTTAGTATTTGTTAAAAAGAGTTTATCTCTTAACAATATCTTGGACAATTCAAAGAATTCCTTCACATATCTAGTGCCTTTCTTCCTGTTATGTATCAGACAAAAATTCCCCAAAAGATCAAAAACAGCTTTCCTTGCTGAATCAGTTAAGAAATCTCTGCTGCCTATCCAGATCTCCTTCAGCCTGTCAAAACTTTCATGTGAACTATGATCTGTCAGAATATTATATATGTTAAAATTCAGTTTCAGATATCTTGCTTCCGGGGATTTATCATTTCCGATTGAACTGATAAATCCATCATAATTCAGATTCGGTAAAAAATTTTTCTCAAGATAATTATCGGTCTTATAAGGAAAGAATGTTTTTAAAATATCACTGAAATGTAAGACTGTTGACGTATTGGCAGTAAAAAATAAAAGCAAATTATCATTCATTATATTTACTATTTCAACTACATCCTTAAATCTCTCTTTAATAAAGTAATGCTCCGCAATTTTCAGAGAGATCAGATAATCATACAAATTGTCATGAAAATCAAACTGCTTATTCTCTTTTATATGTTTTAATATGGGTTTTGATTTCAGATCAAAATAATTATGCAGTTCTCTTGATCTTAATTCTGTAAGCAAAGAATAATCCTGTAACGGCTTATTTGATCTGAAATTCCTGTAGCTGAGATAATGCTCGGCATCTGCAATCAAATTAGAGACAATGCTTCTCACAGTACTGTCCTTATAATCTTTATTCTTATAAATTTTTAAGAAAATTTTTTCCCTGTCAATTTTATCCTCCGGAAATTCAGGATATTGCTTTTTTAATTCACGGAAAAATTGAATTACATAATTCCTTGAGCCGGATAGCGGAGACTGTAAAAATTTTTCAAATTCATTTATCTCTTCCTCAGGAAAAGTTTTAAGAAGCTGGATCAGTCTGGAATTTTTCATAGAATTGTAATAAAAATTTCTTCCAAATTTGCAAACAATTAATTGGCAGATAATACCCAAAAATCAACATATTTTCAACTTATTACAATCCTGTCCATTTTTTTGAACAAGCATTTTAAAAAAAGTTTCTTTGCAAAAGCTCTGTTTTATTTTCATCTTGTGGCTGAAGTAATCATAAGTGCACATTGTGATTAAAAAAATAAAATGAAATTGCCATTCTTTACTTAACTTAAAATAAAGGAAACTAAAATGAAAACACTTAACAATGCTTTCTTCAAAAATCCAGAAATCGTCAAATTAACAGATCAAATCTCAGAGTTAATAGAGATTGATATTTTACAAACAATACAATCTGAAAGAGACCCTGGTGTTTACAAATACCGTGGACGCGAATTCACATCAATAAAAGGGAAAAAGATAAAAACACCTGGTGCAGTTTTTACCGGTTATTATCAGAAATTGCCTGATAATAAAAAATTAAAAGTGGATCAAAAGATTGATAATTTACTTACTAAAAAAGATTCCAATTTTTTTAATTCTTTAAAAGTATCTAAAATAGATTTAAAGAGTAAAAATAGCATTTTAGAACAAATTTCTAATTCAAAACCATCTTTAGAAGTTAATTTTGATCAAATTAATTTTAAAGATATTTTTTCGGATAAAGTTGGACATGCTTCCACAAATCAACCTGTAAGTTCAAATAAGGGACCAACTGCTGGATTGAAAAAACAAATTAGGGAAGTTGAATTTATACTAAATTATGTAGAATGTGTTGATGAAACAGATCCTGAGTTTTTAGGAAAAGACGAAATTAATATGATGGGAATAGCAATAGATGACA
>JAGQWH010000174.1 GCA_020437545.1 Ignavibacteriota bacterium | reverse complement strand
CAGCATCCTGCTGAGCAAATGGCCAATGTATATTTCAATTATATTTCAATTAATTAATTTTTATTTGCAAAAAATATTGATGTTCACGGAACGTGAACAGAATAATACATTGAACAAGGATTTAAGATAACTTGAGATTTTAAACTAATAGAACAAGAGGATTCTTAACTGCTTCTTTATGGAATGACAATTCATCTAAGTACTTTTACTATTTCAATAAAGTCTTTGAACTTTTTTAAAATCTGTTTTTCATCAGGGATTTGGGAATATGCGAATGCTGATAATTCAGTTTTATAAGTATTCTTTAATTGATTCCAGGTATTGTCAAAATCTGCAATCAATGGAGATTCATTTAATTCTCTTTCTGCCCAACCTGCGGGTATGTCAAATAATTCTTTATCATGTTTAATTAATTCTTTGAACTGCTTTTTAAAATCTGATGATTTCAAAAAATCATTGCACTCTTTATCTGAAATTAAAAAATACAAATCGTAAAAATGCCTGATCCGTGAGGCAATGGATTCAATTGCATTTTCAGCAAATGAAAACCTAATTAAAGAAACTAATTTCTCCATCATGGTTTGCTCTTTGTTCAGAGTATTAATTTCAAAAGGCTGTAAGCTGTATTGTTCCACATAATTTTCATTATTGGTTTGTTTAAAGAAATCATATATAAAACTCTTGATGATCAATTTCTGAAACGGAACAGAATTTGCAAATGAATTTATTTCAACAATTATAGTATTTGAAACTTTGGCAGTGTTTATATCAGGGTATTCAAATACCGACTTGCGAAATCTTGAGCCTTTGCTTGATACTTCTTCAACCTGCTTTTCATTCAATCCGGAAGTCATTTTTTTCTCAATATTTTTGATTAGGTTTTTTATAACATTTCCCGATTTATTTTTAGTGTTTATAATGGCAATGTCCACATCCTCTGAAAAGCGATTGATTAATCCATAACCTTTGGATAATGAAGTTCCGCCTTTAAAGACTGCTTGTCCGGCATAATTACTTTTTGACAGCTGACTCAATACCAATGTTATCCAATAATCTTTTTCTACAAATTCAGCTTTAATACCGGTGCTATTTGAAGTTGCCCGAATGGTTTCACCGAATAATTTATTGTTAGTATGAAGTTTCATTTAATATTCCATTTTGCGGAAGTTGGTAATATTTTATCAACTCCCGGTATTTTGTAGGTACTGATCTGGTTCAGTGATTTTTTTAAAGGATCTGTAAAAGAAATATTTCCGGTATCTTCTAATATTGCTCCCAATAATGCTCTTGCTGAAGGCGGATATTTTAAAGCTAATCTAACCATGGTGGCTTTATCTTTGAATTCTAAATTTTTTATAATGGACAATAAGCGTTTGCAGGCGGATGCAGGATCAGTATCGGGTATTTTCTTTATATAGCGGATAGCATCCAGTATTTGCAACAAGGGGATATTCTCTTTAGTAATTGTATTCTTTTGTTTGATAAAAGAAATAGTATAGAGATTTCTTTTGAAGGCCGGTCGAATTTCGTTTTTACCAATTTGAATTGTGTTGCTTACCTGAGTAGTTAAACCCAATTGATTATAAATGCTGTAACCTGTCAGATAACCAACCGGTTTGCCATCGCTTTCCAGCAGATCCTTTACTATTTGTTTTTGTCCGGGCTGAAGTTTACCAAAAGCAGTATCTTCAGGTTTATAAAATTTACCCTTTGCCAGTTTTGCAATTTTACCTGAAGCTGCCATTCGATTCAGGGTTTTGATAACAGTTTCCCTGCTTTTTACCTTGTCACTAAAATCCATATAGGTGAAGATGAATCCTTTAGGAAGCCTGTCTATGGCAGAGCTTATGTATTCTGATATTTTCATACTTTTATTAAAAAGAATATAAAATAAAAATGTCCAGTTTATTAGTCAAAAAACCGGACAAATATTTTTATATTTTTAAACTCTTTAAAATTTTTCAAGATAAATCTTAAATTTTGATTTTGGATTTTAAAGGATTGAATTACACAAACAAAAAACCCTGTCGGCATTATATTAGCCGGCAGGGTTGAAAAACAGAAACTTCTATTTCTAAATTTATTTCACAAGAATCATTCTCTTTGTCTGACTGAATTCATTTGTTACCAGTCTGTAAAAATACACACCGCTTGGAAGATTGACGGCATTGAATTTATACTCATAGCTTCCGGGCTGAAGTTTTTCATTTGCAAAAGTTGTGATTTCACTTCCTCTCGAATCAAAAACTTTTAACTCGGCGAAAGTGGATTTTGCAATGTCAAACTTAATTGTAGTTTCAGGATTGAACGGATTCGGATAATTGTTTCCGAGACTGAATTCTTCGGGTACATTTGACGATAATACGCTTATGCCTACATTAGTTCTGACAAGTGTAATAAGGAATGTATTAGCTGAAGGAATTGAATCAATACCGTTATATCCAATAACTCTCCATGTGCATTTAACCGAATCTCCTGTTGTTCCCATCACATTAGCAATAGAATCCAGAAGGTCTTTTCTGACCGACGCAATCGAATCATGACCGTTGTTATTGCTTTCAAAAGAGAATTCGGGATTATTACCAATCTTTTTGATTTTTACTTTGTATGTAATGGAAGGATCCGTTCCGCCTCTGCCAAATACGAAATCCTGTGACTGAGTACTTGAATTGGATACTTCTATCCTTGTACCTGCTACAGGGGAGTATAGTGGCATTGCTGAAATATTTAAAATAATTGTGAAAGATGCATCGGTTGTATCTCCAATATTTGGATTTGATGAATCAATAAGTCTCAGTTTTGCCTGAGTAGTGGAAGGAATCTCCGGTATTGTCATTTGATACTGATTGAGAGATGCCTGTATATTATTCTGAACAGTCTGCCATGTAGAGCCTCCGTCAGCTGATAATTCTAAATTAACTGTACCGGGTGATATTGAACTTCCCCAGTATACCATGGTTGTATTTCCGGTTCTGAATCTCTGACCACCGTTAGGATATCCTAAAACCAACGGTCTGGATGAAACATTCATGCAACCTGCATTTTCAGAATTGCTTCTGATCAAAGCTCTTGGCTGAGGTCCGAAACCCTGTACAAGACTGATAGATCCGTTAAGATGGCAGTAACTCATGATAGTTCCGACTATAGGGATCTGAGGTCCGGTATAACATCCTCCTTCAGTTGTATAGCAACTGTCAATCGGTCCGCCGACCCATCCGCAGTTATGTGTGTGATTTGATCCGAAGTTATGTCCTATCTCGTGTGATACCACCATTACATCCCATGAATAGGTCGGGATCGGCTGAAAAGCTCCGTCTGTATTACTGAAACCATAACCGTATCCTGAATTTAAACTTGAGCATAAAACATTAACATAAGCGATACCTCCGAGACCACCGCTTCTTACAGTGATGAAATGAGCGAGTGTTCTCTGGACTGCCTGCTGATTTGTATTCCATTCATTTCTGAACTGAGTGAGAAGTGCGTTTGAACCGGAGCCGTTATACGGATCTGTCGTAGTCCAGACTCTCACATAAGGTATTGAAAATCTTACGTTGACTTCTTTCATATAAATTGCAGAGGATGATGCCATCAGTGAAAGAGCATAATTTGTTGCATTTTCAATGGAAGAGCCAAAATGATTATAAGTGATAAGGTCAATTTCCAGAGCAATGTCAGCTACATAAAGATCGGTTGCCGATTGATCATTCATTTTTTTGATGATCTGCTCCCTCATAGCGGCGAGCTTATCAGATGAAAGTTCATCTTCAGTATCGCAGCCAAACGGATTCTTTTTTTTCAGATTGGATTCGTTATATAAGATATAATTATCAGTGTAACTTCCATCTGTGTTTTTTAATTTTCCGAGAACAAAATTACTTGAAGTTGTGATCATTATCCCCGATACATTATCTTTTGAGAAAGTGATGGAGATAAGAGAATTACTGATGCCTTCAACGCTTCCGGTATAGGAGACTGCTAGATCAAGTTCACTTCTGTCAAGCTCAACATTACCTTCTGCTGTCCTTGCCACTATCTTTGCATCAGGCGCAAGTATGTCGAATCTTTTCAGTTTTAATAAAGCTGTGCCATTTTGTCCGTTCAGACTGTAAGGCAGAGTTAAGGAAATCTCAGGACTTTTATTCTGATAAAGATTTCTGAGTTCATCTTTATTGATGCTCAAAACGGTTGCTTCACTGATATACTCTTTCATTTCAGGAGAGTTCAAGACTGAATTGTCCGTAACATTAAAAATATTGTAATTGCTTTTATTCTGTGAGTATGAATATTGAGAAGCAAACAGGGATAGGGCAATAATAAATATTGCCAGTGTAAAACGGGAGTTGTGAATCATATTAATTGTTTTATTATTGAAAAAAATTATGGATTAAGTGAAGTTAAATTAGTGATTATTTAACTCTAATAAAATGTTTTTAGTTTCTTTGTCTTTTTTTTTGAAATCCCGCGAAACAGTTTTGCCCTTTTTTCACCGGGTTCATTTAAATATTTTACGGTCAAATATTTTTTACAGAAGCAGAAAAGTTTATCCTCACTAATGAGTTTTAAAAAAAATTCAAATAAGATCTCTGATCACTCTTCCGGTAAAAACCGGGTTGAAGCAGAAGGATCTGTCAGTAACAGTAAATCCGGGATCTTATTTTATGCTCTGATCATATTATTACCCATAGCAGCAGCTTTTTATTACGGTTACAGTGCATTCAGGGAAAATGGTTTTTTGAGCTTTCCTCTCGATGATTCATGGATCCATCTGACTTTCGCAAGGAATCTGGCCGAATATTTCAGTTTTTCATATTTTAAAAATGAAGCTGTGACCGCAGGTTCGACTTCTCCATTATATACCATCATTGTTGCGATCGGATTCTTTTTTACGGATAATGAGATGATACTTAGTTACATACTTGGCGTATCCTTTTTTGCGCTGGCCTCACTTTACTTTTATAAGCTTAATTTAAATGAGTACAAAAATGAGATCGTAGTTTGTCTGCTTTTCAGTCTTGTGTTTATATTTGATTACTGGATCGTTTTCATTTCACTTTCCGGAATGGAGACAACGCTTTTTATTTTTATGCTGATCCTTGGAGCTTATTTATATAAGACCGGAAATATCATCCCGCTTGGTATCGTCATGGGACTTATTCTGTGGACAAGACCTGATGGCATTGCGTTTATAGCTGCCATAATTATTGATATCATATACAACCGTTATTTTATAAAAGACAAAACTAAAAAATTATCTTATTCTTCAAAAGAAATATATACCGCTGCTGCCATATTTCTTATCCTTGCGGGATTATACTTCGGAATGAATCTATATTTATCCGGAACCATACTTCCTAATACCTATAAAGCAAAAGTTTATACCAATATAGGAATGGATCAGAGAATAACTTATCTGAATAATGTATGGTCATATTTTACTGTTGATACTTACAAGCTGCTGATGGCAGGATTCATATTGTCATTTCTGATCTTCATTAAGAAAGTTTTTAAAAGAGAGCATTCATCCGATTCAGTTTATATTTTCTTTATTATATTTTTTCTGTTCATCCATGTAATGAAGATACCGGCTTTTACAAGATTCGGAAGATATCTTATGCCTTTAATTCCTTTTTTCATACTGGTCTCGCTTTCGGGCTATAAAGAAATTTTCGGAATGCTTTCGGGATATTTTAAAAAAATTCCGGTATTCAGATATGTTATGATTCTTGTATTTGGAGTAATTGTTTCATTCAGTGTTTATTATTTTCAGCTTTACAAAAGCATAGTTTCAAGCGAAGACAGATACATTTATAACAGACAGGTAAAGACAGCAAAATGGCTGAAAGAAAATACGGAAAACAGCGATGTGATCGCAGCTCATGATATAGGGGCAATTGGTTATTATTCGGACAGAAAGATCGTGGATGTTGCCGGGCTTATAACACCTGAACTCGGAGATCATCTTAGTGATGAAAATTATTCGGATTATATGACGAAGTACATGGAAGATAAAGGAGTTACTTATACAGCTTTTCTGAGAGAGTGGTATGTCATTAAAAATCAAAAACCGGTATTTATGACACCGGGGAATGAAAATAAGGAAGTAATGATCGTTAGTGAATTCATTCCGGGAAAATCAAAAGTACTGTCAAGAAAAGTTAATTCTCTTATGATGTCAGTAACAGGTTTCCTTGAGAGAAAAGAGGGTGATAGTATTATAGCACTTATGAACAAAGTAATAGAGATAGATCCTGACTATTCTCTGGCATATTATTACAGATCGTACGGTAATATAGTTAATTATGAAAATGAAAAATATGAAGCTGATATAATTAAAACCATAGAGCTTTATCCTGAATTTGCTGAAGCATACCTGAGTTACGGAGGTTATTTAATGAGTATAAAGGAATTTGAAAAAGCAAAGGAAGTTTTTCAGAAAGGTCTTAAGATAGATCCATACAATAAACTTTTAAAATCAAATCTCAAAGCGATAGAGGATCAGATAAAAGCTCAGGTGCAGGAGTGATGTAATTTTTTTTGAGCATGATCAAGATCCGGTCATCTTTGAAGTCTTATACAAAAACCCGTTTTATCATTTTTGCGAGAAGCAGTTTTATAAAACTATATGCATTTCCGGAGATTAAAATAAAACTCTGAATCCTTTCATAAGTCAATTTCAATAAACATATCAATTAGGTATTTTAACCCAACTCAAAAATTTAAAAACAGGAGAAAATAAACTTAATGGCAGAAATATTTAAAAATCTGATCAACGGTGAATGGAAAGATTCCATTGGCGGTACAACATTTGAAAACAGGAATCCGGCAAAATGGGAAGATGACATTATCGGAATATTTCCATCATCCAATGAAGATGATGTAAAAGAAGCAGTGGCTGCGGCTAAAGCAGCATTTGATAAATGGAGACTGGTCCCGGCGCCGAAGAGAGGCGATATATTGAAAGTCGTAGGTGACAAGATGCTTGAAAGAAAAGATGAGATCGCATTTGAAATGACACGTGAAATGGGAAAGGTCTTTGCGGAAACAAAAGGTGATGTACAGGAAGGCATAGATACTGCGTATTATGCGGCTTCAGAAGGAAGAAGACTTTTCGGATATAATGCTCCGAGTGAATTACCAAATAAAATGAATCTCAGTTTCAGAGTTCCGATCGGTGTCGGCGGATTTATAACCCCATGGAATTTTCCGATGGCAATTCCTACATGGAAAATGTTCCCTGCGCTTGTTTGCGGTAACACATGTGTATTCAAGCCGGCTGAACTCACACCAAAGACTGCTACTACATTAGTTGAGATCATTGATATTGCAATGAGAGAAGTACTCGGAAAGGATTACATTCCCGGAGTGATAAATATTGTTCATGGAAAAGGAAGCATAGTAGGTGAAGCGATCATTTCACATAAAGATGTAGACCTTATCTCTTTTACGGGTTCGACTAAAGTCGGTAAGAGGATAAATGAAGTTGCCGGCGGTGAACTCAAAAGAGTCTCTCTCGAATTAGGCGGAAAGAATGCTCAGATAGTCATGAATGATGCTGATCAGGAACTTGCTCTCGAAGCGGTTTTATGGGGAGCATTCGGTACAACCGGACAAAGATGTACAGCTACTTCGAGACTTATATTACACAAGGATATTTATGATGAATTTCTGAAGAAGCTTACAGACAGAGCTAAGAAACTTAAACTTGGCTATGGGAATGACAAAGGAATAGATGTCGGACCATGTGTAAGTGAATCGCAGAGAGAAACAGTAAATTCTTATGTAAAGATCGGTAAAGAAGAAGACAAAGCCAGATTGGTTACAGGCGGTGAAATTGCAACTGAAGGTGATCTTTCCAAGGGATGGTTTTATCAGCCTACAATATTCGCTGATGTGAAACCCGGTATGAGGATAGAGCAGGAAGAAATTTTCGGACCGGTTTTATCGGTCATAAAATGTGAAGATCTCGATGATGCTATCGGAATTCTCAACGGAACAGTTTACGGTCTATCTTCAAGTATATTTACCCGGAATGTAAATGATGCATTCAAAGCCGTAAGGGATATTAAAGCAGGTATCACTTATGTAAACGGTGCGACTATCGGAGCTGAAGCTCATATGCCTTTTGGCGGAGTAAAGCAGACCGGTAACGGTCACAGAGAAGGCGGCTGGACGGTTTATGATTTCTATACAGAATGGAAAGCTGTTTATATAGATTATTCC
>JAGQWH010000173.1 GCA_020437545.1 Ignavibacteriota bacterium | reverse complement strand
ATTAAGTTAAAAAATAAGTATTAGGTATTAAGTAGAACGTATTGAGTATTGAGTATTGCGTATTGTGTATTGTGTATTGCGTATTGCGTTACATTATATTATAAGAAAATTTTTTCGGGAATAAAATATACTCTTTTACTCTTATACAAAAATGTATTGGAAAGAACAAATATTTTAAAACTCAGTTCCGATTGAGCGGATTAGTAACTTTACAAACTTTACAATCAGCCGCCGCGGATTACAAACTCAACAAAGCTCCATCACCGTTCTGAATGCGACAAATTTATTTTTGAATTTTTCTGTGTGTTCTGCCTGAAGTTTCGGTGCAAAATCCTTCTGATACTTTTCATAATCCTCATCTGACTTCAGGAAATACTGAATGGAATAAGTAAATCCTTCATCATCAGTTCTGATTCTGAAAATTTTATATCCGGTGAACATTCCCGTTGCAAGCACGTCAGGTATGTGTCTGGATTTCATCCATTCAAGCCATTCATCATTTATGGATTCATCGACGTTTATTGTTACATTATATAGTATCATATTTTTTTTTGCCCCGAATTAACACGAATTAACACGAATAAGCACGAATAATTTTTTATAATAATATTCTTTTTGATTTAAGTGAATCTTCTCCGAAATTAATTATTAATCCAAGATTGAGTTTTGAAACAGCCAGATAGTATAATGTTTGTTTAATGTGTCCGTTAACGATTCCATTACAGCTTTTTATCCCCAATAAAATTTTGTCGAAAACTATAAAATCGGCAAAATATGAATGATTTAAGATTACATCTTTATACTTAATAATGAATTTCTTTTCTCTGGCATAAGGTATCTCACATAATTTCTACTCATACTCCAGTGCATTCTTGTATACTGACTCCAGATATCCTTTTCCTGGTATTCTATGAATTTCCATACAAATACCAATCAATTTATAACTCTCTTCCCTGTATAAGATCTTCCCTTCCATAAAGCCCTCCTTAATTTTTATATAAATCCATTCGTGATAATTCGTGATAATTCGTGATAATAAATTTCGTGCTAATTCGTGGCGAATATATACACCTTTAAATATAACTCAAAATTTTCATAAACAAAGTAACCTTCCGCCATCCACAGGCACATTGATCCCATTAATGTAAGACGCGAATTCCGAAGCAAGAAAAGTCACTGCATACGCTATCTCTTCCGGTTCTGCAAATCTTCCTGCAGGTATCTCCTTCAGCATTTCAGCTTTGATTTGTTCAATGTCTTTTCCGGATGACTTTGATTTGTTTTCAAAAATTGCAGCGAGTCTTTCGGTCTTTGTCGCACCGGGAAGAACATTATTAACTGTAATTCCAAATGGTCCGAGCTCTGAGGATAAGGTCTTCGCCCAGCTTGCAACTGCACCGCGAATTGTATTCGAAACTCCAAGTCCTTTTAGCGGCTGTTTTACAGATGTAGAAATTATATTGATGATCCTTCCGTATTTTTCCTTTTTCATTCCATCCGCCACGCTCTGAACGAGTATCTGATTACAAATCAGATGATTGGAAAATGCCTGAATGTATTCAGAAGTATCAGCGGAAATTGCCTCACCGCCTTTTGGACCGCCGGTGTTATTGACAAGAATATGAACGGGAGGATTTTCAGAAATATAATTATGCAATTTCGTTTTCAGTCCTTCCGGATCCGAAAAGTCTGCAACTATAAAATTATGGTTTTGCTTTTTGGATGCCGGAAGTTCACGAAGTGCATTTCTGAGTGATTCTTCATTCCGGGCAACAAGCACAACACTTGCTCCCGATGCTGCAAACTGAATTGCAGTCGCTTTACCGATTCCCTGAGAGCTTCCGCAGACTATTGCCCGCTTATTTGTCAGATCAATATTCATATATTTATTACAATGGTTTTACAATTAATTTAAGATCTTTTCTTTCTATTATTTCAACTACTGTTCCCTTTTCTATAAAGATATCTGATTTTGCTTCCCAGTTGGTTCCGTTGAATTCAACTTTCCCGTTTAGAGAATCAGGAACAATTTCATGAATTACAAGAGCTTTCTTTCCAATAAATTCATCCTTGAGAACCTTATCTCCGCTTACATTGCCTCTGAATAATTTACTGAATGTCTTTCTGAGAAAAATCAGACTAAGCACAGAGCTTGTAATGAAAATTATAATCTGAACAATTAATGAATCGATATTGAACAGATATGTAAAAAGAGATGTAACCAATCCTCCGATCCCGAAAAAAAATATTACGAAGCCCGGCAATAATATTTCTGCCAGTAAAAAAAATATTCCGACGATAAACCATATCAAAGAATTGTTATCCATAATTTTTAATTAACAATTTTAGCTTCCGGCTCATTAGTATTCATTGTGCTGAATACTTTACTGATTGTCGCAACCATTCCGGTTACATCACTCAGATTTCCCGGGATGATCATTGTATTATTTTTCTGCGCGAGTTTTCCGAATTCGTTCAAATACAACTCAGCAATTCTGAGATTCACTGCATCAATACCGCCTTTTTCATTTATGGCATTTGCAATTTCCCTGATACCTTTACTTGTTGCCATTGCAACTCTCTCAATCTCCTGAGCCCGTCCTTCCGCTTCATTGATCCTTTTCATTTTTTCTCCTTCAGATCTTTCAATTGCTTCCTGTTTCTCTCCTTCGGCGCGATTTACACGGGCTTGTCTGTCTCCTTCTGATTCTGCTATCAATGCCCTTTTCTCTCTCTCCGCTCTCATTTGCTTTTCCATCGCATCCTTTATACTGTCAGGTGGGTTAATATTTTTAATCTCATATCGTATGACTTTCAATCCCCATGGATCTGATGCTTTATCTATTGCATTTACAATTGAAGCGTTTATAGTTTCCCTTTCTTCAAATGTCTTATCAAGCTGCATTTTTCCTATCTCACTTCGCATTGTGGTCTGAGCTAACTGTACGGAAGCAAATGAATAATCATTTACTCCGTATGAAGCTTTAACAGGATCCATTACCTGAAGATATAATACCCCGTCAACTTCCACAGCTATGTTATCTTTTGTAATACATGATTGCGGAGGAACATCCATTACAATTTCTTTTAATGAATGTTTGTAAGAAACTCTGTCAACAAATGGAATCAAAATATGAAATCCCGCCTCAAGAGTTTCGTTATATTTTCCAAGTCTCTCTACTATGAAAGCTGATTTCTGCGGTACTACTCTTGCCGTTTTTAAAAACGTAATGATAATAAATGCTACTAAAATTATTATTGCGCCGTATTCCATAATTTACTCCTTATTGTTTAAGTTAAAACTAAATCCCAGATTTTTTATCAGCTCTTCCGGCAGTTCCGGTAATGACGACCTTGGTATAAGATAGGTCGGCAGATCAAAAAGATCCTTGAACACTTTATGCTTCTCCGCTGTCTGCATAAGATAATGATGACCGGACGAACCGCCTGTTCCTACTTTTGCACCTATCATTCTATGAACCATAAGAGCATGCTTATATCTCCATGTAGTAAAATTCTCATCTATATCCACAAGATAAGTCAGAAATCTGAATGGAAGATGGAGTATTGGTTCATCTCTGTAAAGATTGATAAAAAGCGCAGCAAGTGTCGCCTCATAAGAAAGTCTTCTTTCCCCTTTTTTTACAAGTTCATTATGTTTGTCTTCATCCAGAAGCGCAACATATTTTTCTCTGGTTTCCTCAGACATCTTTAGCTGTTTCTCACGTTTTTCATCTGTAAGACTTGGATTATTCATTATGATCTCTCTTTCATCATCAGCCATTTCCAATATAGCTTTTTTGTAATGATCCCAGAAATTAAAATTATTATTTTTCATGAACGGTATCCTTGAAAGCCATTTATCAACCGCTTCAAAGATCGAACCGGAATCATGAGATTCAAGAAGCATCTTCTGATGTTCATCCGATACGAGTGAATAATAATTCTTATTATCAAGCTTTACCCTGTTCTCAATATTCAGTCCAAGCATGTTCTCAATTATCCTGAACTGATAGCTCTGAAATCCCGAAGCCGGGATCAGAAAATCCCTGAACTCAAGAAAATCAAGCGGTGTCATTGTTTCAATTACATTAAGCTGCTCTATTAATACTTTTTGAATAACCGTAATTCTCCTTAGCCGTGAAATTGCAATTCCTATATTTTTTTCATCTACATTTTCTTTTGCAAACATTTCCTTAACTGAGATCAGTTCATGTATGATCTGCTTGAACCATAGCTCATACGCCTGATGAATAATAATAAAAAGCATTTCGTCATGCGCATGATGCCCGTATTCATCACTCTTTGGATGCTGGGATGTAAGTAGTTTTTCCAATTCAAGATAATCTGAATAGTAGATCGGCGGGTATGGTTTTTTCATTATATACTTTTTAATTTAGATTCAAAATAAAACTATTGAATGATTATTGAAAGTAAGAATTAAGTGAATAAATAACCTTTAATTGTCCGCCGGCGGATTGACGGGTGATAAAATAGGCGGATTAAAGATCCGGTTTGATTTTCTTTTTTTTTTAATAATTTTGATAATTCGCGGGAAGAGATTTATTTAGTCCCGTATATAATAAAATAAATCTTTGAGTCTTCGAGCCTTTGAGTCAATAGACCCGCAGTTAATTCAGCAAAACCATGAGAACATTCATCTCCATAAACCCCGATAAATCAACCAAAGACCTGATACTGGAAGTTCAGAATGATCTGAAGCAAAAGTTATCCGCTGTGAATAAAGATCTCCTGAGTACTGTAAAATGGGAGCCAAAAGATAAATTCCATATAACGCTGTTCTTTATTGGTGATACTGAAGAAAGGTCTGTTGAAAACATTATTCAAATTCTGAATGATAAAGATAACCATTCCGTAACCGGTAAGATCAGCCTGACCGCAGACAGCATCAGTGCGTTTCCAAAATTAAAATATCCCCGCGTGATATTTTTGTCTCTGCTGAATGAAGATGGCAATTTATTCAGGCTCTCTGAGTTTGTGAACAGATCAATGGGAAGCTTAGGGATCAATAGCGATAAAACATTTCATCCGCATATTACTTTGGGAAGAGTAAGGAGAGACAGAAAGATCAGCTTATCCGGATTTGACCTGAACATTAAAAATGTATTCAGCTTTGACGTAAAGAATTTTTTTCTTATGGAAAGCAAATTGAAGAGCTCCGGTTCGGAATATTCGGTTGTAAAGGAATTTAACATATAACTAAACCCTCGAAGGAAGTCACCTGACTTTCCAAACTTTATACCCAGTACACAATACCCAATACACAATACTATTTTTCCGGCTCACCGGGTTACTTGATCAGGATCATCTTTCTCACCTGACTGAATTCTCCGCTCTCGATCCTGTAATAATAAACTCCGCTTGAGAGATTCTCACCGTGGAAGTCTGTCTCAAATCGTCCTGCAACTTTATATTCATTAACCAAAGTATTTATCAATCTTCCGCTGATGTCAAATATTTTAATGCTGACTTTTCCGTCAAAAGGAATATCGTACTTTATCTTTGTAACCGGATTGAATGGATTCGGATAATTTTGTGATAACGCATATTTATTTATAGAATTTGAAGAAGAGTTTGATATTCCAACTAAAGTTTGACCACCGTTAGTGGTTTTAATTATTTTCCACCACCTCCGGTTATCCAACCAATTGAATCATTAACTGAAAATATTGAAGACATAAAAGCCGGAGGAAACAATCCTGAATTCTCTCTTTTCCATTCAGTTCCTCCATTAGTTGATTTATATAAATATCCTTGTTCACCTCCAACAAATCCTGTGTTTTCAGAACTAAAATTTACGACTCTCATGGATATGGATTGAGGAAATAATGGTATTGTGTATATTGTATCCCATGTACTGCCAAAATCAGTTGTTTTAAAAATTCTATTATCAGATCCTGCAACCCAGCCGATAAGATTATTAACAAAAGAAATTTTATAAAACGTTGGAATAATGAAACCTATAGGCATTACAATATTTAACCAGTTCAATCCTCCATTCGTAGTTTTAAACATATCAGTTCCTGAACCGGTAACAATTCCAGTCAAAGCATCTTTAAAATACATATCTTGCAAATTTCCGGCAAACAATGGTTCAGTAATTATTGAATCGCCGCCGTTTGTTGTTCTCAATATTTTTTGACCTGTCCCGGCTATCCATCCGGTATTTTCATCAACAAAAAACACAGCATTATAACTTGAACCAAATCCAAAAGCACCATTTCTAATTACTATCCAACTGCTTCCTGCATCAGTGGACTTGATTATAGTTTCAAACCATCCAACGACATAACAAGTATTTGAATCAACAATATGTATACTTGATAAAGGTTTTCCGACAGCCGGATTCGGAATGTTTAACCAGTTTGTGCCACCGTTCGTGGTTTTTAAAATATTACCGCCATCGCCAACAGCCCAGCCGGTATGTCTATTGTAAAATTCTATATCATATAAATTATTAGATGTGAATGAGCTTTGAAGAATCCATTGAGATTCAACAGGTTTTATTGAATACATTAAAGTTAGAAAGATTACTAATATAATTTTCATGATTACTTTTTGTAAATTGTTAAAATTTAGATTAAACGTGTGTAAGATTTATGAAAAGGTTTACATTATAATTTATTTTAAAAAGATCATCCGTTTAGTTTCAATTCTTTCACCTCCGACAAATAAAGAATAAAAATATACGCCGCTATTAATTTCTGTTGCATCAATCTCAATTTCATAATTTCCCGATTCCTGTATACTGCTAATATAAGGTTTAATCTGTTTTCCAAGAACATCAAAAATTTTTATTTCAACGTAATCGCGTTTATTTAGTGAATATTTAATTTTTGTAATTGGATTAAAAGGATTGGGATAATTTTGATATAACTTGTATGAATCAGAATTGAATTCTTCAAGTTGAGAATGAATATTCGTTACCCATTCACCTCCTGTCGTTGTTTTGTATATTCTTCCAACTGCACAAGAGTACCATCCTGTTTGATCATTTATAAAAGTTATTGAAGATATAAATGCCAAACTTGAAGGATCTGTCAGCTGTCTGTAAAAATTAATTCCTCCATTTGTAGTTTTATAGAGTGCATTTAATCCTCCACCTATAAATCCGGTTTGATCATTAACAAAACCTATTCCGAAGGCTCCTAAACTTGAATCAGAAATAGTCCAGTGATCACCAAAATCTGAAGATTTATATATTTTAGGATTTCCACCTCCTATCCAAACATTATCATTTGAGACTCCAAGCTTTCTGAACATCGGAAAACTTCCTCCAACGTGTACATTAGTGTCAAACCAATTTTCACCTCCATCCGTTGATTTGAATACTCTACCGTCTCCCGTGAAAACTCCAGTATTAATATCTTGAAAATAAATTTCGTATATATCAAACCATGGTGTATAAAAGGAATCAAGAGTTAGACCACCATCATATGTTCTAAATATTTTGTATGCACCTAAAAACCATCCAGTATCTTTGTTTAAAAAATAGGCTCCAATAAATGAAGAATTACACTGAGGACAATAATGAATAACATTCCAATTTAAACCACCATTTATTGTCTTCATTGCAAAATCTTTACCACTTGTAACATATACAATATTAGAGTCAATTGGAACAACAGTCCATAAATTAGGACTTAATTGCCCCGAGGGGTTTTGAATATTAAACCAGTTAGTTCCGCCGTTAGTAGTCTTTATAACAACTCCTGCATCACCCACAGCCCACCCGGTTTTGTCGTTGATAAATTCTATATCGTATAGATTTTGATTTGTACCGGAGTTTTGAGATATCCATTGTGCATTTGCAACTAAAAATGTAGAATGAATAATTATAAATACGATTATGATTTTTTTCATAATGAATTATTATATTTTTTTTTATGAGTTTGAGAAATTTCTTGAATGAGAATAAAATGGATTTCCTTTGGGGTGAGAATTCATTTGCTCTTCTTTAATTTCCCTACAACTTTTTTTATGATACATTTGCAGTGAAAAGAAAAATTAAAACCGGTAATCAGAAAGAACACTAATTTTACATCCGGCATAAAGACAATTCCTAAAATATTGTTTACTTTATATATTGCAGTAGTATCTTGCTTCTTTTTAAAAAGTTCAGATTTAACTTATTTATTTCTTGAAATTTATCCCTAAATAAATTTTAGCGAGTTAAAATTCAAGATTAAAATTACAGTATTAGAAGAAAGATAACGTTCCATTTAGTGTGTAAAATTTAAATTAGAATTTGTAGGAATAGAGCCTCTCCTT
>JAGQWH010000172.1 GCA_020437545.1 Ignavibacteriota bacterium | reverse complement strand
TCAACCAATCAACCAATCAACCAATCAACCAATCAACCTATCAACCAATCAACCAATCAACCAATCAACCAATCAACCAATCAACCAATCAACCAACAACTGGCTTCTCTGCCCAGAATCCGAATTTACCTCTGCACTGAGCATTTGGAATCAGGTATCCTGTTGCTTTGAATGCATACATTTCCTGATAATTTGACACTTTGATTCCGTCTTTAGCTTTATAAACTCCGGACATCCAGTAATTGATCAGTGTATCTGAAAGAATTTTATTATCCTGATTTGAAAACAATGTCTTTTCAATAATTTCCGGATCAGGATTTATCCCGGGATCAGCATTTATTTTCAGATCTTTGTATAATTGGGGAAGTGTTGCTTTGGATGGCGGGTAATCCTGTAAGCTGATAGCGTAAACGATTGCAAGCTTACTATCAAGTTCTGATTCTTTAAATCCTGTCAGCACAGAACTTAATCTGATAAATTCATCCAGTTCAAGATTTTTTTTCCTTGCACATGAGTAAAAAACCGGAGAAATTCCGGCTGCCAAGAATGCAAGTGAAGATGTTAAAATGAAATCACGTCTGCTGTATTTTCCTGCCATAAAATTATTTTTTAAAACTTAAAAATATATAGCATAAATTACAAGTTAATCTTTACTAATTCAGTTTATAAAGTTTGTATTCCGTCGTCATAGATTGTTAAGTTCGATACTATACGTCAAAATCAGTTCTTCATTCCTGATCTTTAATTCCTGATTTCTAAAAAGTTTTCGTCTCTGTGATTATTTTTAAAAATTTATTGTAGATTCTCTCTTCATCAGGAAGATCTCTGAATCTGTATTTTTTAAATGATTTAAATAACGAAGAGACATCCCTTCTCAGTAATTCTTTTGCTGAAGTGTTACTGATAAAATTTACCACCTGCGGAAAGTCTATAACTACAGCTTTTCCTTTGTTCCACAGAAGATTATAGGCGGAATAATCTCCGTGTATTCTTCCTGTTGAGACAATTTTCTCCAGTATATTTAGTGACTGACTGAATGCTTCTCTTGCTTCTTCTTCTTTCATGGTCAGATCAGAGATCCTCGGTGCTGCTTCTTCATCTTCACCAATGAATTCCATTACTACTACCAGCCCCGAACTTGCAATTGGTCTTGGTACAGGTATTCCGGCTTCATAGAGAAATTTCATCTGCCGGAATTCTTCGTTTACCCATAATATCTGATGTGCATTTATACCTGTCCTGGAACCCTGATTTATTGCTTTTTCGATACGTGCATTTCCAATAAATCTTCCCTGCCTGTAGATCCCGTCATTCTTAAAAGAACGCACTCTGAGCTCGGTATAGATCTTTACCGCGGAATATCCGTCTGCGCTTTTTGCTAAATAAACAGTAGCTTCCTTGCCGCTTTTAATAATAAACATTAACTCGTCTACTACTGCTTTGCCTCTCAGATCTTCAAGGTCAGATGTTTCAAACGAATAATTTTGTCCTTCATTTGTCATGAGACCGTTGACTCTTTTGTTGACTGCAAATTTTTTCTTTCTTGATGTGAATTTTTGAAATGAATTATCTTCTTCTGATAATTTTTCAAGATCATTTAATGTAATTTTCATTTTAAGTTTTGTTTGTTTTTAATTTAAAAGTTGATATAAAAAAACTGCGGTGCCGTTTTAGACATCCGCAGTTTACAAACTCTGCTTATAATGAAATATTACTTAACTGTAAATAGAATAGAATAAGAGAAGGCGAATGTCTGACACTGAATTACTTATGTTGATATTTCTCATAATGACATCCCTCCTTTCGGCTGGTTTAGTTTAAATGTTTGTTAAGATGCGTGTAAGTTAATTTATTAAATTTGTAATTTCAAGAGATTGTTTTTTAAAAAACAATCAAACCCTTTCAATTGAAAATAATTCAAGAGCATTTTCCTTTCCTCTTAAAAGTTTGGTACCAATATCTTCAACTTTATATTCATCTTCGATCCTGAGAAGTTTTAACAATTCCCCTGAAATAAGCAATCTTTTTGAATGTACATTACATTCGGCCTGAATTCTCGAAGCAGTATTGATCGTATCACCGTGATACACAATATCCTTTTTAATATAACCAATTTCACCTGTAATGACCTTTCCGCAGTGGATTCCGGCTTTGAACTTCGGATACACTCCGTATTTCTGAAGATAGAGATCTTTCTTTGAATCAATTTCATCAAGTATATCAAAGAAAAGATTTATGCAGTTAAGGTTCTTTACTCCGTCTTTGACTTTCCATACGATTACAATTTCGTCACCTACATATTGATAGATCCTGCACTTGTTTCCAAGGATCGGATCTGTCAGATCATAAAAAAAGTCATCCAAAAATCTGTGATTTTTGATAAGACCAAGTTTCTCCGCGATAGTGGTGGAAGATTTAAGATCAAGAAACATGAATATAAGATCTTCCTCCAGAGGAATATGATATTTTCCGGCTGCATAATTCAGCAGCACTTTCTGACCGAGTAAATAATTAATCTGTCTGATGAAATTTATCAGAAAACTTAATACAATTGTATAAAGAACTATTTCATTGAAATCCTCACTTTCAAAAAGACCTCTGATATCCTTATCGTTAACGGCATCATGAAGTATCGTATCTACTGTTTCACCAACATCAGATGCAGCTATTACAATCACGATTAAAGATGCAACTACGACATAATAAATTGTTCTGAAAATCAGTAACAACGTGAAATTGACTCTTCTGAATTTCTTTTCAAAAAAATAAATTTCTGTCAGACTGATTATCAATCCGAAGATAAGACCAATTGTAAAATCATAAATAATGTAAGTAAATACAAACCCATGTTCCATAAATGCATTCAGTGATGTCCCGATTGACATTATGGCAGTAAATATAAGAACGGACTTAAGATTTCTTTTATTCTGATTTGAAAGTTTCATTCTGATATTTAAATATTATTACTAATAGACTTAATTAAGGAGAATTACAAGGTAAGTAATTAAAAAATTTACTGAAATACGAATTTCTCTTCTAAAATAATTTTTGAGTGAAAAAATAATCTGAAAATTATAACTGAAAAAGGCTACGGACATTTCTAAAAAAAATAATATTATTTATCCTTCCAGTTCCACCATTTCAATTTTTCACTATTTTGTTTTTCGACCTTTGTTTCAGCAAAATAAACAGCGCATCTGAAAACATACAAAAGACATCTGTCCTGCACTGCACCTGCATATTCATTTGATCGTTCAAATAATTCTTCCGGATCTTTACCTTTCAGATCTTCAACTTGCCGAATTCCAATATTTACAAGATCCTGTGCAATTGACTTCCCTATCCCCGGTATTTTCATAAGCGATCTTATATGTTCCTTTGAATTCATAACATGTTAATGTTGTATATATAAAAAATCCGCCTTAGCGGATTTTTAAAAAACAAATATTTAAATTATCAAAATGAAATATCACTTTTCTTTTAATATCTGACGTATGATCTTTACTGCTGCATCGGCATCATTTCTGTCAACTCCCATGTAAAAAACAACTCTCATTTTTTCATAACTTCCTGAAGAGATGATCAGCCCTTTCTCTTTTGCTCTCAGCATGAATTCTGCTTTTGAAAATTCGGTACAACTAAAAACAACAATATTTGTCTGCACGGTTTTAAGATCCAGTTCTATGCCTTTAATGTTACTGATCTCTTCCGCAAAATATTTTGCATTTTCATTATCTTCTTTCAAACGGTTAACATTATTTTTCAGAGCGAACAAAGCCGCAGCAGCAAGGATTCCAACCTGCCTCATTCCTCCGCCGAGAATCTTTCTCCACTTCCTCGCATGCTCGATGAAATTTTTATTACCGCAGACAATTGAACCGACAGGACTTCCAAGTCCTTTTGAAAAACAAAATGATATTGAATCAAAATGATCCGCATAATCTTTCAGCGAAATACCTGTTTCAGCAATTGCATTAAAAATTCTTGCCCCGTCCAAATGAAGTTTGATATTATTCAGTTTGGCAAATTCAGCGGTTTCCTTAATTGTATCGATTGGCTGAATAACACCGCCTTCCCTGTTGTGTGTATTCTCAAGACAGATAAGTCTTGTTACAGGAAAATAATATTCCGAAGTACGAACAACTTTGGCAATATCCTCGACATTCATGATTCCCATATTTCCTTTTACCGGGAGAAGCTGGACATTTGATATGACAGAAGGTGCAGCGGTCTCATAATTCAATATATGTGATTCGCTTTCTACGATCACTTCATCTCCGGGCTGAGTATGACATTTGATTGCAAGCTGATTTCCCATAACTCCTGTCGGAACGAATAATGCCGCATCCATTCCAGTAATCATTGAGCACATATCCTGAAGTTCGTTAACAGTCGGGTCCTCTTCAAACACATCATCACCAACTTCAGCATTCATGATTGCCTCCATCATTGCCTTTGTTGGCTTTGTAAGTGTATCACTTCGCAGATCTATTATTTTCATATTTTACATTTATTAAACTAAAGACAGTATAAATTCTATATTTACTATTGTTTCTTCATCCATCCGAAAAATACCTTATACCTAATACTTAATACTTAATACTTTTTTAAAACATCTTCTCCTGCTCATCCACATCCTTGTCATCCTCCATGATCCTTGCAACTGCGGAAATAGTATCATCGCCTTTTAAGCTAATCACTTTAACACCCTGAGCATTTCTGCCCATTACTCTGATTGCTTTCATATTCTGTCTGATAAGTATTCCGCCGGAAGTAATTATCATAAGATCATCAGTATCAGTTACTTCCTTAATTGATATCAGCTTTCCTACTTTTTCTGTTGTCTTCACGGTAATAACACCTTTACCGCCTCTGTTAGTAACTCTGTAATCTCCAATTGCGCTTCTTTTTCCGTACCCTTTATCAGTTATGACAAGAATCGATGCGCTTGGTCTTAATACAGCTACAAGACCAACTACGTAATCACCCTTTGCAAGTCTGATACCTCTGACACCTGCAGCAGTTCTGCCCATTTCCCTGACGAGTGATTCATTGAATCTGATCGCCTGTCCGTCATGAGATCCTATTACAAGCTCCTGTGTTCCGTTTGTCAGTTTTACTTCAACGAGTTTATCGCCTTTATTTATTTTGATAGCCTGTATTCCGTTTCTTCTTATGTTTGAATAACTTGCAAGAGATGTTTTCTTGATAGTTCCCATGCTTGTTACCATTGTTACAAAAAGCGGTTCACTGAAATCCTTAACCATTACAAAAGATGAAATATTTTCATCCTTCTCTTTTTCAATAAGATTAAGAATTGATTTACCGCGGGAGGTTCTGCTGCCTTCCGGAATGTCATATACTTTCAGCCAGTAACATTTACCTTTATCAGTAAAGAACATAATATACTGATGAGTCGAACCTATGAACATATGTTCTATAAAATCATCGTTATCTGCATTACCCGTAGTTGCTGCAGTAATTCCTTTTCCGCCTCTGCCCTGTGATTTATATGAATTAACCGGGATTCTTTTGATGAATCCTTTATGAGATATGGTAATGACTACATCTTCTTCTTTTATCAATTCCTTCATCATCTCATCATCTGAAATTTTCTTAACATCATAAACTATATCTGTTCTTCTCTCATCACCATATTTATCCTTCAATTCTTTAAGATCGGTGCAGATCATCTCTCTTCTGAGCTGTTCACTTGAAAGTATATTCTTCAGTCTTTCAATAGCTTTAAGTACATCTTTATATTCATCTTCAATCTTTTTTCTCTCAAGACCTGTGAGTCTCTGCAGTCTCATGTTCAGGATCTCAGTTGCCTGAATTTCAGAAAGTTTGAATTTCTTCATCAATCCCTCACGGGCTGTCGGAGTATCCTTGGATTTTCTTATAAGTTTTATTACTTCATCAATATTATCCAGAGCAATAATAAAACCTTCAAGTATATGAGCTCTTTTCTCAGCAGCGTCAAGTTCAAATTTAGATCTTCTGACAATTACATCCAGTCTGTGCACTATAAAATAATGCATCATTTCTTTTAGATTAAGGACTCTAGGTGTACCGTCAACCAACGCAAGCATTATGACACCAAAAGTGACCTGCATCTGAGTGAACTTATAAAGCTTATTCATTAATACATGAGCATTCGAATCACGCTTAAGCCCTATAACTATTCTCATACCGTCCCTGTCACTTTCATCATTTATATCAGCTATGTCATCAATTTTCTTATCTCTTACAAGATGAGCAATGTTTTCGATAAGCGATACTTTATTTACCTGATAAGGGATTTCTGAAATAATAATATTCTGTTTACCATTTTTTTCAGTTTCAATAGAGACTTTTGCTCTCAGGATAATCTTTCCTCTTCCGGTTTCATAAGCATCTCTTACCGGTTCGTAACCATAAATAATTCCCCCTGTCGGGAAATCCGGCGCAGAAACAAATGACATTAATTTCTTGATATCAGCATCTGGGTTTTTTACTAAGTGAATTATTCCGGCGCATATTTCTGTAAGATTATGCGGGGGAATGTTTGTAGCCATTCCGACTGCTATTCCGTTTGAACCATTGATTAGCAAATTAGGAATAACCGAAGGCATGACAGACGGCTCTTTAAGAGTATCGTCAAAGTTAGGAGTGAAATCTACCGTATTTTTTTCAAGATCCAGTAAAATTGTTTCAGCAATCCGGGAAAGTCTTGCTTCTGTATACCTCATTGCCGCTGCAGAATCACCGTCCACTGAACCAAAGTTACCCTGTCCGTCTACTAACGGGTATCTCAATGAAAATTCCTGAACCATCCTCACCATTGCATCATAAACCGATTTATCACCATGCGGGTGATATTTTCCAAGAACTTCTCCAACTATACGGGCAGATTTTTTTGGAGGACGGTTAGCTGCCAGTCCGAGTTCGCTCATGCCATACAGTACTCTTCTGTGAACAGGCTTCAATCCGTCCCTTACATCCGGTAAAGCTCTTGATACTATCACCGACATTGAATAATCAATGTAAGATGATTTCATTTCATCTTCAATATTTACAGGTACAATTTTTTCGTTAGCCATGCTTGCTATATTATTAAAAGTTAAAATTAAACAAATTCATTGTTACCCATTAATTGCAATTAACAGATGACAATAGTTAAAATAAAATTTTATATGTTTCAAAGAAATTTTGTGAATGTTATAAATTTAATCCGTCGGAGCGGATGAAAGCAGAGAAGAATTTTATTTATCATATAACTTTTTCAAAATAAATATTTAAAGAAATATGATTATAAACTTAATTCTAATTTTCAGTTTTTAATTCTTACAAAATACGCAATTTAGGTTAGTTTTACAATGGTATGATTGATACAGAAATAGCTTTTTCAGATAAAAATCGAACTTTTTCAGGACTTTTTGAAAATAATTTTCGCTGTCCGGGGATCTTTAAAATTAACATGATTTTCTTCATTTTTTGATAAAAATGAAACAAACCTGACTTGTATAAATTAATCTTTTTTATGAAGATTTTTCTCTATTTTTTCACCTATTATTCAATACTTTCAATATCATCCGGATCATATTTTTCCTGAATTATTTCCTCTATAACGCCTGTCCCGGTATCAACTATTACTGCAGTTAATTTATTTTTATAAACACACCCGGTATCAATATTGGCATAATAATTTTTAAAGTATTCAACTTCCTGAAGAGGAGTATGCCCGAATATCTGAAGTTCATCCATTTTCATAGGAGTATCTCTGTTCCATATGATTGAAACATCATCTCCACCATCTGTTATACCCGCATGCGATATGATCACTTTCTTAAATGTATATTTTAACGGAAGTTCTTTTATAAAATCATAATGTCCGGTTTTTTTTAATTCTTCAGCGAACTTTTTAAAATTAGAAAAAAGCCTTGACTGGATGTAGGAATACTGAGTCTCTCTTCCGCCGTTATAATAATAATGTTCGGAATCCTTATACAAAAAGCTTAGTAACTTATCCGATTTTGCCATTGCCTTCAGGAGCATGTCTTCGTGATTTCCCATTACAGGTTTGATGGAATTCTGAATACAAAATTCTATAACCTCTTTTGAATATTTACCTCTGTCAATCAGATCACCGACGCAGTATATATCACTGATCTCTTTATAATCTGAGAGTTTTTTGTAAATTTTTTCGAGTGTATTGATACAGCCGTGAAGGTCTCCTATAACTGCAATGGTATTTTCCGGATTCATTTAGAATATTTTATGGAAGAATTTGGAATATGATATAGAAATTTTATTGAGTAAAATTTAATTATTAATACTCTTAATTTATACCTAAAAATACTTTATGACAGGAAAAATAATTTTGTTTGACGGCGTATGTAACTTATGTAATTCGAGTGTGAA
>JAGQWH010000171.1 GCA_020437545.1 Ignavibacteriota bacterium | reverse complement strand
TATTTCATAAAAATAAAATTAGTTAATTTATAAATGTTAGCAAAACAAATAGGCAAAGCTTCTTCTTAACCTTTTCTCGTATATTATTCAGGATTACTATTAAGAGTATCCTTAAGTACTGTTCAGGGATTAAGAAGCTGTCGGGAATGGGAAGATTATCTTTCTTACGATATTCTGAATATCAGATATCTTGAAGCAAAACTCTTTCCCATTCCTTAAGCCTATTAATTATGTTTACCCATCTTAATAAATTCAAAAATTAAATTCAAAACATCAATTTATACAACATACGAGAAACAAAGAAAAATCGCCCGCTTGTGATAAGTAATTTTTAGTATAATTAAATTATTTTGGATACTGCTAAGATTCTTTGCTGCTTGTAGCGAGGTTATTCATTTCAGCTTTCAGAAGAAAATTAAAAAATGAGAATTAGTAAGGTTACTTTACCGCAACTTGATGAAACATTTCAAATATTTTTAGATTGCAGAGAAGTATTGGAAAAGGAAGGTATCTTTCAATGGACAGATCAATATCCGACTTTGGAAATTATTTCAAAAGACATTCGTAAAGGAAATCTATATTGCCTGAATGAAAACGGAAATACATATGGCGTAATAAATATAAATGAGCTTCAGGATCAGGAGAACAATTCAGTTCATGGGAAAAACAATGTTGGTAAAATTCTGATCATTCACCGGCTTGCTGTTAAACCGGAATTCCAGAACCGGGGATTTGCAAAAAAGCTCATGGACTTTGCAGAAGATTATGCAATAGAAAATAATTTTAATTCTATCCGTTTAGATGCATACAGCGGTAATCCAAAGTTGTTGAAGTTTTATGAAAACAGAGATTATCAGAGAGGAGGCGAAGTATTTTTTCCTGGCCGGAAACTTCCATTTTACTGTTACGAAAAATTTCTCAAATGAAGACAGCAATTGAGCAAGTATTTATTATTGCCGTTACGTTGGTGAATATATAAAAATACGAAGGATATTGATTGAACTTTAATGTAGTTAAAAAAACAGAGGACTTTTAAAGTTTAAATAAAATTAATAATTTATCTTAAATAAAAATCATGAAGACAGGTAATACACACGATGAGCGAATAGCAAAGATGACCTTTGCTTCGGTCTATCCCCATTATGTGACAAAAGTGGAGAAGAAAGGCAGGACTAAAGACGAATTGAATCAGGTAATTAAGTGGCTGACAGGATATGATGATAAGAAACTGAAAAAACATATTGATTCTAAAGCAACATTTGAAGAGTTTTTTCAGAAAGCAAAATTAAATCCAAATGCCAATCTTATTACCGGAGTAATCTGCGGTTATCGTGTGGAGGAGATCGAAAATCCACTTACACAACAGGTCAGGTATCTAGACAAGCTGGTGGACGAGCTGGCGAAAGGTAAAAAGATGGAGAAGATATTAAGGAGTCCGGTCTGAGTTCCGTTGACACAGGTTTTCTTTCCAAGGCAAACTCTACCGGGATCAACTCTTTTTAAGAATTACACTTGAAACATTTTATGAAATATTAAGATACCGATCCCTTTTTGAGGGAATGAGGAATTTATTTTAATTGTAAAGGCAGATAAAATTCATTTAATTCTTTTTGTCTGACACAGAAGCTGAAAACCAATTACTGATCTCATTTATTCATTTAAAATTTATCTGAAAAAAAATATCAATTAAAAATAATTTCAAAAGGCTGAAAAAAAATCAAAACTGGTTGAGATAAAAACAAAACCTACTTCTGCAAGCGTTGAAGATTTTATCAACAATGTAAAAGATGAGCAAAAGCGGAAAGATAGTTTTGTGATCCTGGAAATGATGAAAAAAGCAACCGGTGAAGAGCCAAAGATATGGGGCAGTTCAATAATTGGTTTCGGGAATGTGAGATACAAAAGTCCGGCAACGGAAAGGGAAGTTGACTGGCTGAAAATAGGGTTCTCTCCCCGTAAAGCAAATCTGTCGCTATACTTAATGAATCTCAAGAAACATGAGGCAGCTCTTAAGAAACTAGGCAAGCATAAGACAGGTGTCGGGTGTCTTTATATAAACAAACTGTCAGATGTAGATATTAAAATTCTGAAGGATATGATCGGTAAATCAGTAAAGTAAATTTTTTTCCGATTCTGATTGAGAAATCGTCATGTTACTTTTCTCTTTTTTTATAAACAATTTTTAATAAGAATTTGCAAATGAAAAAAATATTGTCACCAAAACAGAGTGAAGAATTACTCAACACATTGAAAGTCCGTTTTGAAAAAAACATGAACCGACATAAAGGACTTGAATGGGCAAAGATACAGGCAAAGCTTGAAAAAAATGCCGGTAAGCTCTGGTCGCTTGGAGAAATGGAAAGAACTAACGGTGAGCCGGATGTAGTTGCCTTTGATAAAAAAACGGGTGAGTATATTTTTTATGATTGCGCGGAAGAAAGTCCTAAGAGCCGCAGAAGTCTTTGTTACGATCGCAAGGCATGGGAATCAAGAAAAGAATACAAACCGAAAGGCAGCGCTGAAGAAATGGCATCTGAGATGGGTGTGGAATTATTGACTGAATCAGAATACAGGGATCTTCAGAGGCTCGGAAATTTTGATAATAAAACATCGAGCTGGCTGAAAACTCCGGATAATATAAGAAAACTAGGCGGAGCTATCTTTGGTGATTTTCGGTTTGATACAGTTTTTATTTATCATAACGGAGCGGAGTCGTATTATGCGGGGAGAGGGTTTCGGTGTTCTCTTAGGGTTTAATAATGAGTTCCCAATCAGTCTGCAGTGGACAGACTGGTCGGATTGGGAAGTAAAGAGTGAATCTGAAATTACAAGTTACAAGTTACGAGTTACGATTCGTTAAAGAGGAACGGGTTTGAAGTATAGAAATAATCAAATTTTATGACAAGAAATACTATGCTTTCAGGACGGATCCGGGAAGTTCTTATCGACGGAAAGTGGATTGCTGATACGAATTTTAAGGAACAATTACTAAATGTAAACTGGGAGCAGGCTATACAGAAAGTTGATAATCTCAATACGATAGCAATGCTGACATTTCATGTGAATTATTATATGGCCGGAATTTTAAACGTATTAATCGGCGGGGAGCTTGAGATAAGTGACAAATACAGCTTTGATCTTCCGGAAATTAAAAGTGAAAAGGACTGGGATAATTTAGTTAATGAATTTATAAGTAATTCAGAAAAGTTTGTAAGGAAAGTTGAGCAAATGGATGAAAGTATGTTAGAGCATACTTTTGTTGATGAGAAATATGGAACATATTTAAGGAACATAGAAGGATTTATCGAACACAGTTATTATGATTTAGGATAGATCACTTTAATCAGAAAACTGATAATGCAGAATTCTTTATAGTTGAATAATAATAGTTAGTTAATACCAACTCTGTCCAAAACTTTTTATAAAATTATAGAAAAATTTCAACTATACTCAAATTTACCTTCTGAGAATGTCTAAAAACCACAGGTCAGCACTTTACCACAAATCCGCCGCGGCGGACGCCCGTCACGAGGAACCGGGAGGTTCAAATATTTGAGCAACCCAAAATAATATTTTATGTCAAGAATATTCATAACAGGTTCAGCAGACGGACTGGGATTATTGGCAGCAGAAATGCTGATTGATCAGGGACACAAGGTAGTCCTTCATGCGCGTAATGCAGATCGCAGAAAGCAAACTCTTTTAAAAGTGCCGGGAGCTGAAGAAGTTCTGATCGCGGATCTTTCTGATACAGATGAGACCGTAAAATTATCTGAGGAAATAAATGCACTTGGAAAATTTGATGCAGTCATACACAATGCCGGAGTTTACAGGGGATCAGAGGATAAGATCTTTACAGTCAACACTCTCGCGCCATACATACTGACCTGTCTGATCAATAAGCCGGAGCGTCTGATCTATCTGAGTTCAGGAATGCATTTACATGGAAATCCGGATTTAAAGGAATCAGATTTTATCAGCGGGAACATAACTTATTCAGACTCCAAGCTGCATGACGTGATTTTATGCATGGCAGCAGCCCGCAAATGGCCGGAGGTGTATGCCAATGCAGTTAATCCCGGATGGGTACCAACGAAGATGGGAGGTTCAAATGCAACCGATAATCTTCAGCAAGGCGCAGAGACACAGGCATGGCTTGCCGTAAGTGATGATGACAAAGCTAAAGTAAGCGGCCGTTATTTCTTCCACAAGAAAGAAGAGCATTTCAGGAAAGAAGCAGCGGATGCGGATTTACAGGAAAGATTTCTTGCTTTGTGTGAACAGATCAGCGGTGTAAGATTTCCGGGTGGTCAGAAATGAATTAATTAGCAGATTATAAATTAGTTAAATATTGCTTTAACCCGGTATTTATTGTATTCTATTGTAATTAAGAAACTTTATATTGAGCTTGCAGCAAAAGAAATGATACGTGTTTTAAAGCCGGGAGGAAGAATATCAACTTCAGTCTGGTGTATTCCGGATAAAAACTTCTGGGTAACTGCAATGGGCTCAACCATTAACAGGATCATGCAGATCCCGCCTCAGCCACCGGATGCACCGGGAATGTTCAGATGTGCAGAAAGTGGAATGATTGAAGATCTGTTTAAAAATCTTGGTCTGAAAAATACATCCGAAGTTGAAGTCTGCGGTGAACTTGATTGCGGTACTGCAGAGATCTACTGGAACATGATGACAGATATTGCAGCTCCGTTTGTTGCTGCCTTAAGTAATGCTGATGAAGAAACTATAATCAAAATCAAATCAGAGGTCACAGAAATTTTAAATCAAAAATTTCCTGACGGTAAAGTTGTTATTGACGGAAATTCATTTGTAATATCCGGGGAAAAATAAATATGTAAAAAGAAATATTGATTTATATTATAAGACCTTCAGGAAATTTATCCTGAAGGTCTTTTGGTAAATTTAAAATTTCTGATAAGTAAACATTGCTGTGTTATCTACCATAATTCCGGCTGATGATCTCACTTTTACCTGAAGATAAAAATATCTGTTATAATTAATTAACTCACTGCTAATTTATGATCGCAGTATTTGAAAAAATTCTCTATGACCAGAATTCATCCCATGCATAAAGATCATAAAAATACTCTTTACCGTTTGTGATCTTTCCATCATTTAATTCAAAATAAATACAGCACCATACATCCAGCATTTTCTTTTTCCGCATTGCGGTAACATGATGAAATCCCACAACTTTATTATGATCACATTTAAGTACGTGTTTAAGATCAGCTTTGAAAGTTCCTCCCGTATCACCTCCATAATGACCGAATAAAGAAAATACTGATCCTTTGCCTGTATAAACTCCGGAAAAGGGATTTTTCCCGGGTGAGTGCCATGAACAGTTGTCGTCAAAAAGATCGGCTAAGGTACTGATATCAGCTTCATTAAATGCCTTATAAGCAAGTTTAACTACTTCTGTATTTTTATCTGATTGGTTATTCATAATATTTATTTAGAATTTTAAACAAATAAATTTAAGTAAAGCAATATGGTAAATCAATACGTGTATATTTCATCACTAACTCTGTCCAAACGTTTTATAAAATATAGAATAAATTTCAACTTTACTCAGATTTACTTTATTTCTTTTGAACGATCAAAAGTAAGAAGCGAAGAAATCCTCCACGGCGGACGCCTATCCCGAGGACCCGGGAGGTTCAAATATTGGAGCAAAAAAAATAATGATCAGAATTAATAATTGATTTTTTTTTAATTTTTTGAAAATGTTTTGACAGTATTGTTCGCAAACCTTGAATAAGTGATAATTTAGAATTGAAATTACACTTTGATGTTGATATTTTTATATCTTTGGAATAAAAAACAAGTTATTGCAATCTGAGTTTGACCGGAATATTAATAATATTCAGGTCTTTGTTGAAAATAAATTTGGAAACTTTTATAAGAAGCAATATTTTACAAAAACAGATAAAGATGACCGCAATTTTTTTTTAACATTCCTTTAAATTATTATTAACTTAAAAAAATACAATGGACAATTCAAAAAATGGAAAATGCCCTGTAATGCATGGGGCTAACACTGAGATACACGATTCTGTCATGGACTGGTGGCCAAAAGCACTCAAACTGGATATCTTAAGCCAGCATGATACCAAGACCAACCCGCTCGGGAAAGATTTCAACTATAAGGAAGAATTTAAAAAACTCGATCTTGAAGCATTGAAAAATGATCTGAAAGCTTTCATGACTGAAAGTCAGGACTGGTGGCCGGCTGACTGGGGACATTACGGTGGTCTGATGATCCGTATGGCATGGCACTCAGCAGGAACATACAGAATAGCAGACGGACGGGGCGGAAGCAATACAGGAAATCAGAGATTTGCTCCGCTTAACAGCTGGCCTGATAATGGTAATTTAGATAAAGCCCGAAGATTGTTATGGCCGATCAAGAAGAAATACGGAAACAAAATTTCTTGGGCTGATCTTTTCATCTTAGCCGGAAATATGGCTTACGAATCAATGGGGTTCAAAACATTCGGTTTTGCAGGTGGCCGCGAGGATATATGGCATCCTGAGACTGACATCAACTGGGGAACTGAGAAAGAGTGGCTTGCAGCAACCAAAAACCGTTATACAAATGATTCGGATCGTAATACTCTGGAAAATCCTTTGGCTGCTGTTCAAATGGGACTGATCTATGTTAATCCTGAAGGAGTGGACGGAAATCCTGACCCACTTAAATCAGCACAGGATGTTAGAATGACATTCAAACGAATGGCGATGAATGATGAGGAAACTGTTGCATTGACAGCCGGCGGACATACAGTCGGTAAGGCGCATGGAAATGGGAATCCTGATCTGTTAGGTCCAAGTCCGGAAGGTGCTGAAATTCATGATCAGGGTTTTGGATGGATGAATTCAAAAGGAAAAGGGAATGGTAACGATACAGTTACAAGTGGTCTTGAAGGTGCATGGACAACTAATCCTACTAAATGGGATAACGGATATTTTAATTTATTATTAAATCACGAATGGGAAGTTAAAAAAAGTCCGGCAGGTGCAAATCAATGGGAACCCATAGATATGAAGGAAGAAGATAAACCATTAAATGCCTTTGATCCGGGTAAGCGTCAGAATCCGATTATGACAGATGCAGACATGGCAATGAAAATGGATCCGGAATACCGTAAAATCTCAGAACGTTTTCATAAAGATCAGAAATATTTTGAAGAAGTTTTTGCAAGAGCATGGTTCAAATTAACACACAGGGATCTCGGACCGAGAAGCCGTTATCTTGGAGCAGATGTGCCTGCAGAAGACCTTATCTGGCAGGATCCAGTACCTGCTGTTGATTACACTTTGTCTGATGCTGAAGTTGAAGATCTGAAAACAAAATTATTGAATAGCGGATTGAGCAGAACGGAGCTGATAAATACTGCATGGGACAGCGCAAGAACTTACAGAGGATCAGACTACAGAGGCGGAGCAAACGGAGCAAGAATTCGTTTAGCACCTCAAAAAGACTGGGAAGGCAACGAACCTGAGCGTTTGCAGAAAGTATTGAAAACACTTACTGAAATTCAATCAGGTTTAAGTAAAAAAGTAAGCATTGCAGACCTGATCGTACTGGGCGGAAGCGCAGCAGTTGAGAAAGCAGCACAGGAAGCCGGTGTAAACATTAAAGTACCATTCAGCGCAGGACGTGGTGATGCAACTGACGAAATGACAGATGCAGAATCATTTGAAGCATTAGAACCGATACATGACGGATACAGAAACTGGCTGAAAAATGACTATGATGTGAAACCAGAAGAACTGATGCTTGACAGAACTCAACTGATGGGACTAACCGCTCCGGAAATGACAGCTTTAGTTGGCGGTATGCGTGTTCTTGGCACCAATCATGGTGGAACCAAGCACGGTGTATTTACTGACAGTGAAGGCAAACTCAGTAATGATTTCTTTGTAAACCTAACGGATATGAATAATTCCTGGAAGCCTGTATCTGAAAATTTATACAATATTGTTGACAGGAAAACAGGTGCAACCAAATGGACAGCTACAAGGATAGATCTGGTATTCGGATCAAATTCTATACTGAGAGCATATGCTGAATTTTATGCGCAGGATGACAATAAAGAAAAATTTGTAAAGGATTTTGTGAATGCCTGGGTTAAAGTTATGAATGCAGACCGATATGATCTGAAATAGTTTTTTGATTTGGTTCGCCTCGGCGAACCGGGAATAGCGATTTGGGATTCGTATCTTTATATCCGCTTTGATTACTCAGGAAATAGATTTAAAATAAAGCCGCTTCTATTAGTTTAGCGGCTTTTTTGATTTTTGATTTGGGATTTTTGATTTGGGATTTTTGATCTTTGATTTTTGATCTTTGATCTTTGATTTTTGATCTTTGATCTTTGATTTTTGATTTT
>JAGQWH010000170.1 GCA_020437545.1 Ignavibacteriota bacterium | reverse complement strand
CAAAGTCTGCGGCGGATGAACAAATTTATCTGTCCAGCCTTTTCCGTATCTTACCATCCTGCTGGTGATCACGTTGGTTTCAAGTACCCGTGCAACTGAAGTTCCGACTGCTATTACTTTTTTCTTCTTATTGATAGCGGCATTAATAATGTCAGCAGTCTCTTTTGAGAGTTCATAATATTCGGAATCCATTCTGTGTTTTGAAAGATCCTCCACCTCGACAAGACGGAAAGTTCCAAGTCCGATATGAAGTGTTAGAAATACAATTTTCACACCTTTGGCTTCTGCTTTCTTTAAAAGGTCTTTTGTGAAATGCATTCCGGCCGTAGGCGCTGCAACGGAACCTACTTTTTCGTCATTTGCATAAATTGTCTGATAGTCATCCTTGTCTTTTTCCGTTGATTCTCTTTTTATGTATGGCGGAAGAGGTGTCTTACCGAGCTTTTCAATGTACTTTGAAAAATCACCCTGATAATTAAATCTGACAATTCTACCTCTTGAAGTAGTATTGTCAATGACCTCACAGTATAGATTCTTTGTAAAAAATATTCTGTTACCGATCCTTACTTTTCTTGCGGGATCTACTACTACGTCCCAGATATTCTCTTCTTCGGAAAGCTGTCTCAGAAGAAACACTTCGATCTTTGCTTTCGTCTTTTCCTTAGTTCCGTATAATCTTGCATTAAATACCTTTGAATCATTTAAAACAAGAACATCTCCGGCGTCCATGTAATTAAGCACATCTTTGAATTTCTTGGATTCCATCTCTCCGGTCTCACGGTTTATGACCATGAGTTTACACTGATCTCTGGGTGATTTCGGAACTTTTGCTATAAGATTTTTGGGAATAGGGTATTTAAATTGGGAGAGTTTCATTAATTAAATTTAATTTATAAAATATTGTAAAGTTATTTTCCTGTCAGAATGTTAGAAAATAAATATGTGGATCTTGTTTAGTGAATGTATATTATTTAATATTGTAGAAGGCTTTTAAACCCGGATATACAGCCGAAGAACCGAGTTCTTCCTCGATTCTGATAAGCTGGTTATATTTTGCCACTCTGTCTGTTCTTGATAATGATCCTGTCTTGATCTGACCGGCATTTGTTGCAACTGCTATGTCGGAAATTGTCGTGTCTTCCGTCTCACCGCTACGGTGACTTATCACATTGGTATAATTATGTGTCTTTGCAAGTTCGATAGCGTTTAAAGTCTCTGTGAGCGTTCCTATCTGATTTACCTTTACTAATATTGAATTTCCAATTTTACGGTCGATTCCTTTCTGCAGAATTTCAGTATTTGTAACAAACAGATCATCTCCGACGATCTGAACTTTCTTACCGAGTGCATCTGTCAGCAGCTTCCATCCGTCCCAGTCATTCTCTGCCATGCCGTCTTCAATACTGATTATAGGATAATCCTTTACAAGTTTTTCATAAAGTTTAACCATTTCTGCTGATGTCTTTGTTGGTATGTGAGATTTGTAAAATTCATACTTTCCGTTCTTCCACATCTCACTCGAAGCTACATCAAGACCGAGATATACATCTTTACCTGCTTTGTAACCTGCATTTTTAATAGCATCCATGATCACTTCAAGCGCTTCCTCATTTGACTTCAGGTTTGGAGCAAAACCACCTTCATCACCTACATTAGTATTATAATTTTTTTTGTGCAATACATTTCTGAGAGAATGAAAAACCTCAACTCCGCATCTTAATGCTTCAGAGAAACTCTTCTGTCCTGCCGGTATTATCATGAATTCCTGAAAATCTACTGTGTTGTCTGCATGCTTTCCGCCGTTGATGATGTTCATCATCGGAACGGGAAGTGTCTTTGCATTTACTCCGCCGATATATTTGTACAAAGGGAGTTTCAGATGATTTGCAGAAGCTCTTGCAACAGCCATTGATACACCGAGCAAAGCGTTTGCTCCGAGTTTTGATTTGTTTTTTGTATTGTCAAGTTTAATAAGAGTTTCGTCAATTCCATTCTGATCAAGACTATCCATGCCTGTAAGTTTCTTAGCAATGACACCGTTTACATTATTAACTGCTTTGGAAACACCTTTTCCGAGATAGCGTTTTTTATCACCGTCACGAAGCTCAACGGCTTCTCTTTCACCTGTAGATGCGCCTGAAGGAACAGCAGCTCTTCCTAGTGTTCCGTCTTCTAAAATTACATCTACTTCGATCGTTGGGTTACCTCTTGAATCTAAAATTTCTCTTGCGTGGACTTTATTTATTACGGGCATGTATGAATTTAGTGGTTTTTTATTTTTGGTCTGGTAAAATAATCTAATAAAGAGCGGAAAGCAATTCAATAATTTGATTGCATTTTGACAATATTTGACATAGATAACACAGAGTTGTAGTTACAAATCTGCTGAGTATCGGGATTTTGGATGCCATCCTGCATTCGTCCCTAACAAGTTAAAAAGCCGGAACAGATAAATTCCATCCCGGCAATTTACAATGTCTTTATATCCTGAAATTTTACTTCAGCAATATCATCCGCTTAGTTTGTATAAAAGATCCGGCTTCTATACTGTAAAAGTAAATTCCGCTTGAGAGATCACTTCCGTCGAAATTTGAAATATAACTTCCGATTCCTTTGAATTCATTTACTAGAACTTTCACTTCTTTCCCTACTGAATTATATATTGTTATTTTTACATTTCCTTCTTTTGGAAGTGTGTAGTATATTTTCGTAATCGGATTGAACGGGTTCGGGTAATTTGTTATCTAAAGATTATACTACTGTTTCGGCTTCAACCGAACCAGACTTCTAAACTGGTCCATAAACCCTCCTTTTATTATTTAAGCAAAATTAATTTCTTAGTATTTATTAATTTTCCATTTATTGAAAATTTATAAAAGTATATCCCGCTTGATAGATTTGAACCATTGAATTCAATTTCATGATTTCCTGATTCCTTTTTTTCATTTACTAATGTTTGAACCTTTGAACCGTTTATATTATAAACTTCAATTTGAACATTTCCCTGTACTGGCATTTCGTATCTTATATATGTATAGGGATTGAAAGGATTCGGATAATTTTGATAAAGTTTATATTCACTTAGAGAAGGAATAGAATTGATATTTGCATTTGTTAATTGAGAATATTTGATTGATGTGATTCCATACCAGTTTGTTCCCTGCTTTGATGAACCCGATATGATCACACTGTTTGAACTGTCTATACTGATTCCATATACAATATCTTCACTATAAGTTACTAAAGGAGATGTATAAGTTTTTATCCATTTTATGTCTCCGTTCGGATTGAATTTAATTGTTAAATAATCAAAATATGTAATATCTGATCTTGCATATCCAGAAACATAAACATTTCCAAAAATATCGATAGTCATGCAATTTCCGGCATCATTAGAATTGTTTCCTCCATCGTAAGTTTTTACCCATAAGGTATCACCATTTGGAGCGTACTTGATCAAGAGCACATCAAAATAGAAATTAGTGAATGAACTCCCGGCAACATAAATATTAGAACTGTCATCTACTATTAAAGCTTTTGCATTATCCTGAGCTCCTATCGGACTGTCAAAAATCCTGCTCCATAACAAATTACCGTTGTTGTCATATTTTAATGTAACAAAGTTCTCCTGTGAAGCGACAGTATAATAACCTATAACAATAATATTATTTTGATTATCAATTTTTGAGAATAGTGGGACGACATAGTTTACCTGAATATTAAAGAATGTTCTTTCCCACATGGTATTTCCGGATTCACTGTATTTTATGGTAATGATGCTATCATATGAATACCCGCTGACATAGACATAGTTTGATGAATCTGTCACCACAGAAAACCCATGAGCAGAGTATGCTGTTGGAGAAGAGTGAGATCTTGTCCACTCAAGATTTCCCTTAATATTATATTTTGCAACTACAAGATCCTCTTTCAGAAGCGGGGCAGGACCGACATATCCGTAACCGGTTACATATACATTATTATTTTTATCCAAAGCTATTGAAGCCGGAACATCTGATCTGTTCCCGGTCCAGTTCAAACTTTGCTTCCATACAAGTTCTCCGTTTGAATTATATTTTATCGTCAGCCAGTTTTGTCCTCCAAGAGAAATACCTTCATAGCTTATTCCCGTTACATAAATATTACCGGAATCATCTAATACCATATCACGTATCTTATCAGTTGAATTAGCTGCACCGGCATATCTCTTCGACCATAATAAATTTCCTGAATTACTGTATTTAAGAATTATATAATCTTCTGAAGTGCTGTCACTTCGTCCGGCAACAATCAAATTCCCAAATTTATCTACGGCATTTTTAACTGCATAATTCCCGCCGGAACCGGTTCCGTTAAAGGTTGTTACCCACTCCTGAGTCACCTGCGCATAAAGGCAGCTGCACGAAATGAAAAATATTATTAATATTATTTTCATGATCGAAATTTTATGTTATGTATTTAGAATAAGGAAATGAATATCCGCCGGGAGGTTGAGATCAGTTCTTCCCCGTGTTAAGATGAATTATTGTTAAATGCTTCATATTTTCCTTTATTTGTTTTTTTACTCTGTTTTGTTTAGAAACTTCCGCAATATTGTTCAAAAAAAGAAAAAAATGCAAGTGTTATTATTCAGTATAAATTTATCTTAAACAAAATAGCCGGGGCATGATTTAAATACTTCAATCAAAAAACTTACGCGTCTCAATTTTTAAATATAAATTGAGATACCTGTTCTCTTCCTCTCTGATTTTTTACGTTAAAAAATAAGAAAACATAGCTATGGATTTTACAATAGCTTTTTTTATGTAACAATCTATTTTCCTTATGCAATTATTATTTTTGAAGTGTGAAACATTCTTTTAGCAGGGGTTCAAATCCAATTCAGTAATTTTCAAAAGATCAATTCTGAAGTAAAGGTTTATTCATGAAAACCTGATCTTCTTGTTTCACAGCAGGGAACTATTCCGGTAAATTCCGGTAGTTTGAAATATTTTATACCAATTTGCCGTGATATTGTGAAAAGGTTAATTATAAACTATTACAAAAGATACTTAATTGAAACTTGATATTTTTTAATAATGCTTTTATATTAAAGCACTTAAAAATGTTAAAATCCAGATTACATATAAAAATTTTACTCTTAATTCTTTTTTCATCAGGATTAGTGTATGCCGGCGTTACACTCCAGTATTTTGTAGCCAGGGATAATTCTCAGGGTGTTTTGGTGGAATGGAAAACAAGTGATGAAGCCGGAACGGTAAAATTTGAAATTGAAAGAAGCGCGGAATCCCCTGATAACTTTATATTTATCAATTATAAAGATGCCACGGGAAACAATTCTTACTATTCTTTTCAGGATAACTCTGTAGAAGTCGGAACAGGCAGAACTACTTCAATATATTTTTACAGGCTCAAATGTATAAACGGAAGCGGTAATGTAACATACACCGATCATATTACGGTATCTCATACTGTTTCAGGAATAAGAAGTACCTGGGGCAGCATCAAGGCAATATTCAGATAGCAATTTTTAACCCGATTATTTTCAATACTATTTTAAACTTTCGAAAGGAGTTAATTAATGGCAGAATCTACAAGAAATTTGAATATTACACCCGAAGAGATCCAGCAGGGTAAAACGATGGCAATTATAGCTTATCTGATTTTCTTTATCCCATTACTGATGGATGACATGAAGAAAAATAAGTTTGTAATGTTTCACACCGAACAATCAATAGTTTTATTACTTTTAAATATTGCAGCAGGAATAATAGGTACTATCACATGCGGTATCGGACTTGTTCTTTATATACCATGGATTATTTTGCTGATCATTGGAATAATGAATGCAGCCAATGGTGAAGTAAAAGTGTTACCTGTGATAGGGCAATACGGAGAAAAATTCAACCTCGTAAAGTAGCTAAATAAATTTTCATTATAAAAGCAATCATCTCAGATAAATAAAACCGGAGACGATTGCTTTTTTATTTCAGGTTTAAGTTAACATTTATTATTGTATGACGTATCTGTTTCTAATTGTATAAAACTTAAACTAAAAAAATTATGCCATCAGACTTACAGAATGCCAGGACCTTTTTTCTTGTATCTGCAATTGTAAATATACTCGCTTTTATGGGTTGGGGTACTACTACTCTTATAGGAGGTATTGCAACCTGCGGAATTGGTTGCCTAACAGGATTTCTTCCGGTTATAAATATAGTTAGTTGTATCATGGATTTTATAGCATACAATAAACTGAACACACTAAATCAAAAAGGAACTTTCAGTACGATTCAGACTGCTGCAATATTTCAGATAGTAACTATTGTTACAGGTAATGTTGTCAGTTTTGTATTTGGAATTCTCACTATATCAAATCTGAATAAAGAAGAGATAAAAACTTACCTTACTGAAAAAGATATATATTAAAGATTATTTCAAATAGTTTCATAAGTTGGATTCTGTAAAACCTTATCTTACAACTACCGGAGAAAATAATTATTGTCTGCCTGACTCAGGAGCAGGCAGTAAAAAGAATTTTTTTATTATTTCCGGATGTTCGGGTTCTGGTAAATCAAGTATTCTGCAGGAAATTTCCGACAGGGGATTTAAAGTAATTCCTGAAACCGGCAGACAGGTAGTAAAAGAACAGATCCGGATCAAGGGCGATGCTTTACCCTGGAAAGACTGGATGAAATTTGTTGAACTTACAATTTCACGTACTATGTATCAGTATAACATTCTGAAGGATGAAGAGCAGATCGTTTTTTTTGACAGATCAATAGTAGATCAGATAAGCTGGGAACATCTGAATATAAAAGTGCCTGATCACCTTATTAATGCTGCAAATGAATACAGATTCAATGATAATGTTTTCATTTCGGAACCATGGAAAGAAATTTTCAAAAATGATCCGGAAAGAAAACACAGTTTTCAAGATGCTGTTATTAGTTATCATTCAACTATTAAAACATATTCAAAATTCGGATATAAACATGTTTTTATCCCGCAAAAAAGTGTATCAGAAAGAGCGGATTTTATTATAGAATCAAGTCAAAGATCCGTTGAAAAATAAATATCAAATATAATATTAATATAATTTCAATTCTTAAATGTTTGAGAAGTTAGAAAAAGTAAAATCACGTTATTTTGAAATCGCTGATCTGCTTGCCGAAGAAGGCATTACAAATGATCAGAATGAATTCAGAAAACTCTCTAAAGAATATTCAGGTCTTGAAGATATCGTAAATGCCTATGATAAATATCTCGGGATCACGAAAGCTCTGGAAGAAAACAAACAATTACTTTATGAGACGAATGATGCCGAAATGAAAGAGCTTGCAAAAGCCGAACAGGAGTCTCTTGAAAATGATCTCAATGAGATAGAATTGGAAATCAAAGAACTTCTCATCCCCAAAGATCCGGCTGATGATAAGAATGCTATTATTGAGATCCGGTCGGGTACAGGAGGTGAGGAAGCTTCCCTTTTCGCTGCAGATCTTTACAGAATGTATTCAAGATATTTTGAGACTAAGAGATGGAAAGTCGAGATGATAGAATTTAATGAGTCATCTACACCGGGCGGAATTAAAGAAGTTGTTCTGAATATAACAGGCAAAAGTATTTACGGTGATCTGAAATATGAAAGCGGAGTTCACCGTGTTCAGCGTGTTCCGAAGACTGAAGCTAACGGAAGGGTTCATACTTCAGCTGCTTCTGTTGCGGTCTTTCCGGAAGCCGAAGATTTTGATGTTGAGGTCAATGATAATGATCTGAAGATAGATGTATTCAGATCAGGCGGAGCGGGCGGACAGAATGTCAATAAAGTCGAAACGGCGATCCGGATAACTCATCTTCCGACAAATACTGTTGTACAGTGTCAGGATGAACGATCACAGCTGAAGAATAAAATGAAAGCAATGAAAGTTCTACGGTCGAGACTATACGAACTCGAACTTGCAAAACGAGATCAGGAACTCATTTCACAAAGAAAAAAAATGGTAAAATCAGGTGATCGCAGCGATAAGATCAGAACTTATAACTTCCCGCAGAACAGACTTACCGACCATCGCATTGGTCTTACAATGTATAATCTTTCTGAAATTATGGAAGGGGATCTCGATGAGATCATAGACAAATTAAAAACAGCGGACAGAGCGGAGAGACTTGCGGATACGGATGCCTGATTCCGGATATTGGGATTTGATAAAAGGTTACAATGTCAAACAACAATTATCTTCTGCAAACTAACCGGAAGTTTACTTAATACAAGTTCTTTCAAATCTAACTTCAAACTTGCCTGATCAATATCTAATCCAACAATATTACCGTCTATATCATAATCCAAAACAACTCCCTCAGAAATTTCTTCACTGGTTACACTTGTCTTTGATGACAAGTCAATATATAATGAATCTGTTTCCGGATAA
>JAGQWH010000016.1 GCA_020437545.1 Ignavibacteriota bacterium | reverse complement strand
TATCTCAATATCTTTCGTCTTATCATTTATCTTTCCTTTTTCTCCTGAAAGAGTTGAGGCTATCTCACCATCTTTGTAAAAATCCACAACGGCTCCGCTGTCAATAAGCGTGAATCCTTTTTTTGAATAAACCAGTATATGACCTGCTTTCAGAACTGCTTTTACATTACCGGAGTCTGAAAATGTTACAGTTGAATTCCAGCTTTCCTGTGAGGGAAGATCATCAATGCTCTCAGTAGTCTGAAGAGGTTTGAACTTGTCTTCACATGATATAAAAGAACAAATGATTAAACCTGAAAAAATAAGGAAAAATAATTTTCGGATTAGCATTTAAAGACCTTCTTCCAGCAAGCGGTGCATGTGAATAATTCCAAGCGGATTTTTTTTCTTATCACCAACTATCAACTGAGTTATTTTGTTTTTTTCCATAAGCTCAAGTGCTGACAAAGCAAGCATGTCTTTAGATATTATTTTTGGATTTGAATTCATAATGTCTTTTGCTTTTATGCTGCTGAGCGAGTCAATATTTTTTTCGAGAAGTCTCCGGATATCCCCGTCAGTTATAATACCTGCTATTTTATTCTTATTTGTAACACAGGTACACCCGAGTCTTTTTGAAGAGATCATATATATAACTTCTTTTAAGGAATCAGAATCTTTTACAACAGGAATATTTTCATCTTTGCTCATTATATCACCCACTTTTAGAAGTAATCGTTTACCAAGATTTCCGCCGGGATGTAAAAACGCAAAATTATCCGATGTGAAATCCCTTTTCTGAAGTAAGGATATTGCCAGTGCGTCTCCGAGCACAACTGCAGCTGTAGTAGAAGAAGTCGGCGCGAGATTATGAGGACAGGCTTCTTCTTTAACAGAAGCATCAAGAACTATATCGGAAAGACCTGCGAGATCGGATTTAATATCACCTACTATGGCGATTACCCTGATCTTCATTATCTTTAAATTCGGAATGAGCTGTTTGATCTCTTCCGTATCACCGCTTTTTGATATAATTACGGCGACATCTTCTTTTCTTACTACTCCAAGATCACCGTGAATACTGTCCCCTGAATGGAGATAGATTGACTGGGTTCCGGTTGAATTAAACGTAGCAACTATCTTTTGGGCAATTATTCCTGATTTACCTATGCCGGTTACAATTACTTTTCCTTTGCATTTATAAATTAAATCGACTGCCTGCAAAAAGGACTTACTGAATTCTTTTTCTGAAAATCTTTTTTCCAGATCTGAAATCGCTTTCTTTTCTATTGAAACTACTTTTTTCGCGTTATTAATTATCTTAATCCCGGACATTTAATCTTTTATAGCATTTTTAAATTTAGATATAATAATTAATATACATTTTTTAAAAAATAGCAATTTGAATGATTAAAAAAGGTGATGAACTGAGTGTTAATGTAATTGAATTAAATTCAGAAGGGAGGGGAGTATCAAAACTTGAAGACGGTTTTGTAATATTCTCAACAGGAACACTTCCGGGAGATGAAGCACTTGTAAAGATCTCGAAAAAAAAATCAAGTTATGCTGAAGCAAAGCTAACGGAAATAATCAAACCCTCTGAATTCAGACTTGATCCGGTTTGCAGTCACTTCGGAGTTTGCGGCGGATGTAAGATCCAGAATTATGCATATGATAAACAGATAGAGTATAAAGTAAATGTAGTGAAGAACGCCATTGAAAGAATTGGCGGATTCAAAGATCTTAAAATTTCAGAGGCAGTAAAAGCTGATGAGATCTTTTTTTACAGGAATAAGATGGAATTCTCATTTTCGGATGATGAATGGCTCACGGATATAGACAAAGAAGAAGTAAAAGAAAAGTTTGCACTCGGTTTGCATGTTCCTAAATTTCATTCAAAGATTGTTAATATTGAAAAATGTTTTCTCCAGTCGGAATTATCAAATGACGTGCTGAATATTACGAGAGAGTTTTTTAAGAGCAGAGGTATCTCTGTTTATTCAACCAAAACTCATACAGGATATCTAAGGTTTCTGATTATCCGTCAGAGTTCGAATACAAAAGATTTTATGGTAAATTTAATAACTTATGATCATGATGAAATATTGATGGAGGAATACAGTGATCTTTTGAAAAACAATTTTCCGGTAATTTCAACAATTATAAATTCAATTTCAGATAAAAAAGCTCAGGTAGCTACGGGTGAGGCAGAATATGTTCTTCACGGACCTGGTCATATTTTTGAAAAGCTAAGGTCGTCAGAAGACAGAGCTTTTGATTTTAAGATATCACCTCAGTCATTTTTCCAGACAAATACACTTCAGGCAGAAAAACTATTCAATGTCATTACAGAGTTTGGGGATTTCAAAAAAGTAGATAATGTACTTGATCTTTATTGCGGTGCAGGATCGATTTCAATTTTCATTTCTGATCTGGTTGGGAAAGTTCTGGGAGTTGAGCTTGTGGAGGATGCAATAAAAGATGCAAATGTGAATAAAGGAATTAATGAAATAGAGAATGCAGAATTTATTTGTTCTGATATTAAAGATTTTTTAACCGGCAATGAAGACGTAAAGAATTACAATAAACTTATACTGGATCCGCCTCGTTCAGGTCTTCATCCGAAGATCTGTGAGATCTTATCTGATACTGATTTTGAAAAAATAATTTATGTAAGCTGCAATCCTCATACTCAAGCAAGAGATCTTCAGATTATCTGCAGCGGAGGGAAATATAAAATTGAAAATGTCAGACCAGTTGACATGTTTCCGCATACTTATCATGTTGAGAATGTAATCAGTCTGATCAGAAAATAATTATTTTAAGGGATAAAATTAAAATATTCTGTTTATGATAAATAATAAATCAAGATATCTCAGCAAGAAAGAGTTCAGAAAAAGATTTATAAGATCCGGTTTATTTGCAACAGGAATATTCCTGATTTCAATTTTGACGGGGATCTTAGGCTATCATTTTATAGTAAAACTGGACTGGGTTGATGCATTTTTAAATGCATCAATGATACTCGGTGGAATGGGGCAGTATTCGGAACTTAAAGATAATAGCGAAAAATTATTTGCAGCGTTTTATGCTTTGTTCAGCGGTGTAACTTTTCTTACAAGTATGACAATATTTCTTGCGCCGGTTATTCACAGATTTCTTAAGAAATTTCATGTTGATACAGATAATGAAAGTGAACTGTGAAAAGGTAATGGTTTAGCTTTGACAACTTTTAAAAAGTTGTCAAAGCTGGTAAAAAAATTAATGTGATAAATCATCAAGTTTTCTGATCTTCAGAAAGTACAGCTCAGCCTCTAACATTTTTTGTTTATCTGAATGAAAATTCACAAATTCTTCTTTTCCTCCAAACAAATCAAGTACTTCTTTTTTATGTAATTTACTTGGTCTGTCATTTAAAACTCTTTTAAACGAACTCCATTTCCAGTCCCTGAAGTCATTTTTCAGTTCATGAAGCTGTGGAGTTGAATGTATGTAATAGATAAATTCCTTTAATTTATTTTTATCTTCAATTAACTCTCTCTTGAACGGAGTTTGAAACAGTGTACCTATTCTGTTCTGCTGTTTGTTAAATGCTAATGCATAGGATTGAAAGAATTTTCGAAATTTATTACTTATAATGTCGTGTGGCGGGTGGTCAGGATTGAGATTTGACAACTTTTTAAAAGTTGTCAAATCCGGAACTCTAACCAATAACTCAAAATGAGCTCTCAGCAAACAAAACGCATGAGTCTCTAAAACAGGAGAGAGATATTTGTCATATTTTTTAAGAAAAAATTCGTAGTTACCTTCATTCTTAAACATTGGTTTTCTGTCAACCGCCCTGTTGTAAATGTGATAAAACTTATTCTCTTCAAATCTTGTGTAATAATGTTCCAGCTTTGCCATAATGTTCCTCCTTTAATTTAATAATATTTTAAAACACTTCTTTGCTTTGACAACTTTAGAAAATTGTCAAAACTTATACCTTTTAAATAAAAACCCGGTTACAAAGTCTACCAGCTGTCTCGCTTACTCACTATAATATTACTTATAATTCAAAGCCGGTGCAAGCCATCTCTCAGCATCTTCGATACTCATTCCCTTGCTTCTTGCATAATCCTCAACCTGATCCTTGCCGATCTTCCCGACTCCGAAATATCTTGCCTCCGGATGGGCAAAATATAATCCGCTTACTGACGAAGCCGGATACATTGCAAGACTTTCTGTAAGTTTTATTCCGGTGTTTTTCTCGACTTCAAGAAGTTTGAATAAAGTAATCTTTTCAGTATGGTCCGGACATGCAGGGTAACCCGGAGCAGGTCTGATCCCGCGATATTTCTCTTTAATAAGTTCATCATTTCCCAGAGTTTCTGCTTTATCATATCCCCAGTATTCTGTTCTGACTTTTTTATGCATAAGCTCTGCAAAAGCTTCCGCTAGTCTGTCAGCAAGTGACTGAAGCATGATCTTATTATAATCATCATGCTCATCTTCAAATTTCTTTATCCATTTTTCAATTCCTATTCCTGTTGTCACTGCAAATCCTCCTATATAATCAGTTAATCCGGTTTCTTTAGGTGCAACAAAATCAGATAGAGAGATGTTTGGTACATTCGAACTCTTTTCCCCCTGTTGTCTTAAAGTTCTGAATGTTGTCAACACTTCCGAACTTGTTCCATTCTTATAAACTTCTATTGTATCTTCAACTGTATTTGCACTCCATATTCCGATCACTCCCTTTGCTGTAAGCCATTTTTCTGAAATTATTTTATTAAGTAATTCTTTTGCGTCTTTAAACAAGTTCTGCGCCTGTTCACCAACAACCTTATCCTCCAGTATTTCAGGATATTTTCCAGCAAGTTCCCATGTTCTGAAGAATGGAGTCCAGTCAATATATTCAGCTATCTCACCCATGTCGTAATTGTCAAAAACTTTTATACCTGTAAATTCAGGTTTTGAAATTTCATTATTGCTGAATTCCAGTTTTAAATTGTTCTTCTTTGCTTCTTCATAAGAAAGAAACGGTTTCTGTATTTTATTTTTTAAATGATGCTCCCTGAGTTTGATATATTCCTCTTTTATTTCAGCTGCGAATTTATCTTTGTTATCGCTAAGAAGATTACTTACCACCGGAACGGACTTTGAGGCGTCAAGTACATGTATTGTCTGACCGCGTTTATAATTCTCTTCTATCTTCACTGCTGTATGAATTTTGGAAGTAGTAGCTCCTCCAATCAAAAGAGGAATATCAAAACCCTCTCTCTCCATCTCCTTAGCAACGTGTACCATTTCATCAAGTGAAGGTGTTATCAGTCCGCTTAGTCCTATCACGTCGACTTTCTCCTTTCGGGCTGTTTCAAGTATCTTTTCACAAGAGACCATTACGCCTAGATCAATTACATCATAATTGTTACATCCAAGCACAACTCCGACTATATTTTTCCCGATGTCATGCACATCACCTTTGACAGTTGCCATCAGTATTTTTCCTTTAGCCCGGGCTCCTTCTTCTTTTGTAGCTTCAATGTAAGGCAGAAGATATGCTACAGCTTTCTTCATCACCCTTGCGCTTTTTACTACCTGAGGAAGGAACATCTTTCCCGCTCCGAAAAGATCTCCAACTACATTCATCCCGTCCATGAGCGGACCTTCGATCACCTGGATCGGTTTATCAAAAAGCTGTCTTGCTTCTTCTGTGTCTTCATCGATATATTCGACAATTCCTTTCACAAGAGAATGAGTAAGCCTGCTCTTAACATCTGCCTGTCTCCATGCGTCATCTTTTACCTGTTCTTTACCTTTGCTTTTAATCGTCTCTGCAAATTCAACCAGTCTCTCTGTCGCATCATCTCTTCTGTTCAAAAGTACATCTTCAACTCTTTCCAGAAGATCTTTCGGAATTTCCTCATAAACTTCAAGCATACCCGGATTCACAATTCCCATATCCATTCCGGCTTTAATCGCATGATATAAAAAAGCAGAATGCATCGCTTCCCTTACTCTGTCATTCCCTCTGAATGAAAAAGAAATATTACTTACTCCTCCGCTTACCTGCGCGCCGGGAAGATTTTCTTTTATCCATTTTGTTGCGTTGATATAATCTACAGCATAATTGTTATGCTCTTCTATACCGGTTGCAACTGTAAGTATGTTCGGGTCAAATATAATATCTTCAGCAGGGAATCCGACTTCCTTTGTAAGTATATCATATGCTCTTTTACAAATAGCAATTTTCTTTTCATAAGTATCCGCCTGTCCGTTCTCATCAAATGCCATTACAATCACTGAAGCTCCATACATTTTTACTTTGCGCGCACTTTCTTTGAATTTTTCTTCACCTTCTTTCAAAGAGATAGAATTTACGATTGACTTACCCTGCACACATTTCAGACCTTCTTCTATTACTGACCATTTGGAAGAATCAATCATAATAGGCAGTTTTGAAATGTCTGGTTCGGATGCGATCAGATGCAGAAACTTCTTCATTACTTCTTCCGAATCAAGCATTCCTTCATCCATATTTACATCAATGACCTGAGCTCCTCCTTCTACCTGATGAAGAGCTATAGCCAGAGCATCTTCATATTTTTCTTCTACAATAAGCTTTTTGAATTTTGCCGAACCGGTTACATTTGTTCTCTCTCCTACATTTACAAAATTGCTTTCTTTAAATACTACTAACGGCTCAAGTCCTGCATATCTGGGCAGATGTTCAAGCACCGGCGGTACTCTTGGTTTGAATTTTTTTGCAACGTCTGCAATTGCTTTGATATGCTCCGGAGTTGTTCCGCAGCAACCTCCGATTATGTTTATTAGATCTTCTTTTAAAAATTCTTCTATCTGACCTGCAGTTGATTCGGGAGTTTCATCATATTCACCGAACTCATTTGGTAGCCCTGCATTCGGATGAGCACTGACAAGCAATTCAGATTTTTCAGCCAAAGTCGAAATATGAGGACGAAGCTGTTTAGCACCTAAGGCGCAGTTGAATCCAATACTTAAAAGATCCATGTGAGTTACTGAGTATAAGAATGCTTCAACTGTCTGTCCCGAAAGTGTTCGTCCGCTTGCATCAGTTATAGTTCCAGAAACCATAACCGGAATCTTCTTTCCGGATTCATTAAAATATTTCTGAATGGCAAATAAAGCTGCTTTTGCATTCAAAGTATCAAAGACTGTTTCAACAAGAAGTATATCGACACCACCGTCTGCGAGACCTTTTGTCTGTTCATAATAAGCATCTACAAGTTCATCAAAAGTAACAGCTCTGAAACCGGGATCATTTACATCCGGAGAAAGCGAAGCAGTTCGGTTGGTAGGGCCTAAAGAACCGGCTACAAATCTTGGCTTGTCCGGTTCTTTTTTTGTGAATTCATCAGCAACTTCCTTAGCGATTTTAGCAGATTCATAATTCAATTCATATACAATGTCTTCAAGTTTATAATCTGCCTGAGCTATCTTTGTACTGCTGAATGTATTGGTTTCCGCAATATCAGCACCGGCTTCAAAATATTTTCTGTGAATATCTTTTATTATATCAGGGCGAGTTATTGATAAAAGATCATTGTTCCCTTTAAGTGAATGTTTATGATCTTTGAATCTTTCACCTCTGAAATCTTCTTCTTCGAGTTTATGTCTCTGAATCATCGTTCCCATCGCTCCGTCGAGAATGAGTATCCTGTCTTTTAGTATTTGTTTTATGTCGTTCATTTTTTGATTAATTAGTTATCTGTCTTAATTATGTTAATTGTGTTAATTATGTTAATTGTGTTAATTATGTTAATTGTGTTATCCGCCTCGGCGGAGTGTTAATTATGTTAAACTTATTAATATTCAGTTTATGAGTTTGGAATGGTTGATTTTAAATATGTTTTGAAAATTTTCTATTTGATTTATGTTAAATCCGCAATCTCTCAACTCTGATTTGGGACATAAAAAAATCTCTTCCAACCATAAGTCAGAAGAGATTCAATATTCAATATAAAACACATTACAATATTTATTCTTCTAACTCATCTCTTCCTGTCATACAATTATAACAGGATAGGAATTAGCACCTTTCTCTCCGGTGTTTACCGGAAGACGGTTGCCAAGGTATCTTAGGGCCTAATCCCTCCACCTTTCTCCATAAGTCAGATCGTATAAGAACAATTTTTCTTAGACTGCAATATACATGAAGCGTTTTATAATTTCAATTTCAAATTGTATGCAAATGTGTTAAAAGTTAAAAGTTAAAAGTTAAAAGTTAAAAGTTTAAAGTTTAAAGTATAAAGTGTATTGATCTAATGATATCAATTATACAAAAACTTATAAATGGAAAAGTTTCCTATGCAATTATTCTTTTCCAGGTAAAATATCTTTTAATGGTACACCGCCTTTGATGCCAAAATCCAGCGTACGTATCGGAAATGGAATCATTATATCATTTTCATTATATGCTTTCTTGATCAGCATTATAGCTTTATTACCGGTCGTTAAATAAGAAGACTGTGAGCAGTTATCAACCCACAGTCGGATCGTAAAATTAATTGAACTGTCTCCAAAACCATCAAAAAACAAGGTCGTTTCCTTTTCTTTACATAATTCTTCAATTTCTTTCACTGCATTTAAAGTAACTTCTCTTACCTTTTCAAGATCTTCTCCGTAGGAAACTCCCACGCTGAGATCAAATCTTCTTTTACCCAGGCTTGAGTAATTCACAATTGGATTTTGAAACAGATCCTTGTTTGGTATAATTACTATTTCACCCTGAAAGGTTTGCAATACTGTGTCCCGAAGATTAATCTCTTTTATCTCACCCAAATATTCTCCTACTTTTACTATATCATCTATGCTTATAGGTTTTCTGAATGAAATAAAAATTCCGGATATGAAATTTGATGCTATGTCCTGAAATGCAAAGGCAAGTGCCAGTCCTATTATTCCTGCACCTGCTAATATGGAAGTTACTGCTTTATCAAGTTGCAATATGCTCAGTGCGGTAAAAATTGTAACACCTATTAAAAAAACATAAATGATGGATGAGAAAAGACTGTTCAAAGCTGAATTTGAAGAGATTTTCTTGACATATTTCGCTGAAAAATTCCTGATGATCCTGGCTGCAAAAATACCAATTACAAGTATTAAAGCAGCCAGTAATATATTTGGCAATAAACGAACAAATTCATTGAACCATGTTTCTAATTTTTCTGTAATCAGATTTATAGCTTTTTCAAATTCCATTTTTATTTAATTCTGAATTAATAAGTAAAATATATAAAATCCAAAATGGCATAATTTAATAACCAAATTTTAGATAAATATACAAAGTTTAATTCATTTTCAAAATCTAATCTTAAATTTTTTATCTCTTTTATAATTGATTCCGGCAGAGCATATGATTTATGAGAATCTTTTGTTTGTTTTTTAATTTAAATCGGATATTTGCACCTTCGTAAATGTCTTACAATTTCAGGACATTTGAATTATCTTTCAAGCATTCAGACAGAATAATTATTCGTTTTCTATATTTAAAAATAATAAGTCATTCATTACCATTCTCTTCTTCTGCAGTATCTGATATAGGATACGCAAAATTATTCCGCCATGGAATTTTTAATACTGCTTAAATTTTTAAACCAAAAATTTTATTTTAAATGTTCATTTTGAAAATGGTCGTTATTGCTGAAACCTATTGCTTTCCTGATCAAAACTGAATTAAGTTTTTTAAAGTCTTAAACTTATTTTTTGGAAAAAATAAAAATATTATAAATAATATATTTTGAAATAACAGGAGGAATAAGAAATGAACAATCGTAAACTTTTATTCACCGCTCTTGTATTTACTCTCACAATACAGAACATTCTTTTGTCTCAAACCCTGACTCAGCTCACTATAAACGGACCAAACTTGAATTATGGCTCTTTCGGATATTCCCTGAAAAATGCAGGCGATGTTAATGGTGACGGCTATGAAGATTTTATCGTCGGAGCTCCGACTGAGAATATAAATACAGGCAAAGCATACATTTTCTTCGGGGGGATGATTATTGATACAATTCCTGATATTATTATGTCAGGAGTTTCCCAATACAGTAACTTTGGAATTTCAGTATCAGGTGCGGGTGATATAAATGGTGATGGATTCAGCGATGTAATTGTAGGAGCAAATATGTTTAATTCTTATAAAGGAAGAGCTTATGTTTATTATGGAGGTGTCAACATGGATAATATACCGGATGTAATTCTGAACGGAGAAGCATCCGGTGGTAGTTTCGGAGGTATCGTTGCAGGCGGAGACTTAAATAATGATGGATTCAGCGATCTTGTAATTGCTGCTTTTTCCTATAATACAGATCTGTTTTTTCAGGCGGGCAGAGTATATATCTACTATGGAGATCACATAATGGATACAGTAGCAGATGTTGTGATCACCGGGGAATCAGCATACAGTAATCTGGGACATGGCACACCCGGTATGGGAGATGTAAATGGTGACGGATATTGTGACATAGTTTTAGGTGCCTATTATTTCAACAGCGGACGGGGAAGAGCGTATGTCCATTTCGGCGGACAGAATATGGATAATATACCTGATGTGGTTTTTTCTGAATCAGGAGTAAGTCACGGACTGGGAGTATGCGTTTCAGTCGTTGGGGACGTTAATAGTGACGGATTCAATGACGTTGTCATTGGTAACGGATATACAAGTTCAACAGGCAATGCATTTCTGTTTTATGGTGGTGTGAATATGGATAATGAAAAGGATAAAGTCTTTACAGGCAGAGAAGCTAATGATTTTTATGCGGGAACATTTAATTGTATTTCGGGAGCAGGGGATATTAACAGAGATGGCTATGATGATATTCTGATAGGAGCAACTTCTAATGATGCAGAAAGAGGTAAAGTTTATGTCTATTATGGCGGCGCAGATATGGATACTACTGCTGATAAAATTTTTTCCGGAGAAAATTCGGGCGAAAATTTTGGAAATTCAGTTTCTGAAGCGGGTAACATAAACGGTGACGGAAGCAATAATTTTTTAATTGGTGCAAGTAACAGTGATAACGGCAAAGGAAAGATCTGCCTTTATCACAGCACAAATTCAAATCTTATCTATGGGGTATATCCGGCTCGTAATGCAGTCAATGTTACTAAAAACTCTGATATAAATATTATTTTCAATAAGAGTATGAATTCCGCAACAATCAATTCCGGAAATATAAAAATTTATGGCTCAATGTCAGGTTATATAAACAGCTCTGTTTTATATGATGCTGTAAACAGAAAAGCAATTATAGATCCGGTTAATGATTTCAAAACCGGAGAGCGGATCAATGTAGTTTTAAGATCCGGAATTCTTTCATCATCAGGTGATAGTCTTGATCCTTTCGGATATGGATTCAGTATTGAATCCACTCAGGGAAATGGAAATTTTTCACAGACCATTTCTGTGGAAGATACTTTGTTAAATATTGCTATAGGAGATTTAGATAATGACGGTGATGTGGATCTTGTGACTTTAGGTATCGGCTATAATATTCTCATTAATGGATATAGAGGATATCATTATAAAGTATATAAGAATAACGGTCAGGGAGAATTTGCAAAGACATCTGAATTCAGTATAGGATCAGGTTATGAATTTGATTTTCCATGGAATATAAAACTGGCGGATTTTGATGGCGACGGGGATCTTGATCTGTTGTCCCAGACTGAAGGGCTATTAGCAAGTCTTTATATTACATTAAATAATGGTGACGGGACTTTTCAGGATCATCCTGTGTATTCGCGTATTACCGGAACACTTTCCGGCGCAGCTGTTTATGATATTGATAACGACGGAGATAATGATCTGATAGTAAATACTGAATCAAGCGGACTCAGCAGTTTTATTAATAACGGTTATGCCGGATTCAGCTTAAATGGTTTTATTGTTCCCGGTGTTGATTACTCAACTGGCTTTCCGGAAGTCGGAGATTTTGATAATGACGGTTACGGTGATATTTTGTATAAGAACAGAATATTGTTCAATAATAAAAACGGTACATTTTCTGATACTTCCGGGATCATTACAAATAATTTTTTTGAAAAAGCTGTTTTATATGATCTGGACAAAGACGGTGACCTTGATATTGCAGGATCCACGAGTCCTTTTATTGTTGCTGCCTTTACCGAAATACTTCTGAATAATGGAAATGGCTCATTTGAATTATCACAAAGTATGTTCAATACCACAGTTGCAGCCGGTGGTGACTTTGATCATGACTCAGGTCCGGATATAGATCTGATTTTAAAATTTATTAACGACAAATTATATACTAACAATGGAAATGGTTTTTTCAATGAAAGTCATGCAATAGGAAACATTTTTCCACTCATAAATACAAACACAGCCGATTTTGATCAGGATGGAGATATGGATCTTATTTCTCCCGGAGAATTTATTCTGACATCAAATGTGCGGGGTTATGTAAATGCTGTTACATATCGGAATTCAAATAATGTTGGTATGCAATATAAAATCTCCGGTAATACAACAATCCTGGTGGGTTCGGTAAATAATGTTTATGTTAGTTCTGCTGAAAATGGATACTGGAGAATCTCAAATTACGACAGTACTCAGGCATCTTTACAAACTGCATCAGAAAATGATACTGTCAGTGTGTCAGCCGGCAACAGATTGGGACATTTCGTTTTATACTATACCGCACATCGAAATAACAGTACCGATACTCTGCTTTCATATCATGTCTATGTAGACAATCCGTCGCCTGTGGAACTGGCGGAGTTTAACTATAATGTAAAAGGTAGAGATGTAACTCTCAACTGGAAAACTGTATCCGAAATAAACAACAAAGGTTTTGAAATAGAAAGGACAATTGATAATGGACAATCCACAATTGATAACTGGATCAGGACAGGTTATGTTTATAGTAATGGAAATGGTACAACAAATGGCATCACAGAATATATGTTTACCGACCGAAATCTGAATTCAGGAAATTATAAATACAGATTAAAGCAGACCGACTTCAACGGCAGCTTTGAATATTTTGAACTTCAGGAAACTGTCAGTATTGGATTTCCGGATAAATACAGTCTGTCACAGAACTATCCAAATCCATTCAATTCGACCACGACTATTCAATTTGGAATTTGGTCCGCCGCGGCGGATTCGGATTTTGGATTTGTAACACTGAAAATATATGATGTCTCGGGAAAAGAAATTGTAACTTTAGTCAATGAAAACAAAGAGCCGGGCTATTATAATATTAAACTCAATGCAACTGATCTATCAAGCGGAGTTTACTTTTACAGAATGACTGCGGGAGATTTTGTTGCCGTACGGAAACTAATAGTGCTGAAATAATATAAAAATCTGTTTGGCATAGTGGTCTCAGATAATTTTCTTCTGACAAAATAAAATTAAAAGGGAGAGTCCATTTTTCAAGATATTGAATTATGGACTCTCCCTGAAATTTACAGATACAGTAAATATTATTTACCATGATCGTGTAATAAAATTTATTTTATTTTATGCTTCAATTATTTAAAAATTTAATTATTTATTCTTTATTTTAAATTTGTATAAACATTATTTCAACACTATCATTTTCATTACTTTATCAGGTATGTTTTCAAATTCAATCCTGTAATAATATACACCGCTTGAGAGGTTTGATGCGTTAAATGTTACAGTATAATATCCTGCATTTCTGAATCCGTTAAAAATTGTAGTAACAAGTTTTCCGTTATTATCATACACGCTCAGATTCATGTTTCCGTCCCTTGGTAAATTATAATCAATTTTTGTTTCAGGATTAAAAGGATTCGGATAATTCTGGGATAAATCAAATTTACCGGGTGCGCCGATTACTACTGCATTTTCCAGATCAAAATATTCAAAATTACCATTGATATCAATTTGTTTTAATCTGTAATTATAACTTCCTGTATTCAAGCCCCGATCTGTAAATGTGTAATCTGAGAAAGTTGTCGAGTTGCCTTTTCCCGGAACAGATCCTATGTTTAACCAATCAGATGAGTTTCCGTTATTTATTGCTGCTCTTTCAATCACAAATCCGGAATTGTTTAATTCAGAAGATGTTTGCCATATCAGATTTACATTGTTGCCGTTAATGGTAGCATTGAATGAAGATAATTCTACTGGCATCGGGAAATCATAACTTAGATCACAAAGTCCTATTAAATTATTATCAGCATCAAATGCGCAGAATCTAAGATTTCCGTAACTTAAAATAAGAGGAGTCGGATTCCAGCGGAAATGCTTTACTGAAGGATCTCCCGGAATTACATCTTCAAAAGTTACATCCGGAATCGGCATTTGAAGCAGATCAAGTCTGGCTGTATTTGGAGGTGCATTAACATCAAAATTCAGATCTCCGTCACACATTACACTTAGAATTGAACCATGCTGAAGTGTAAGATCAAGCCTGCAGGTTCCATTGAGCCAGCATACATAGGCATCTGTGATAGTCATCTCAGTGTATGCAGTTTCTGCTTTTAAACTTTGTACAGAACCAATAAGGAATATTGATAAAACAAATATTCCAAAAAGGATCATCGATTTTTTAAATATGTTTTTCATTTTAAATTTTCCTTTCATTTTTTGAATAACTAATTGGGAAAATAAAAAACAGATAATTTTAAATTTTATAAAATAATTGAAGGAAAGTTAAATTCATCATAAGCTTAAAATTTATTTATGAAAATTTTAAATTTAATCCTTCTAAATCAGATGTGATCTATTAGTCCCGCTCCTGAAGAAGATGATGAAGTGAGGATTCTCAATTGACCAATAAATCAATTTCGGAATCAAGAAGAACGATAAAAAAATAATTGAGTAAGATTTTTGGAATGAGGAAAGATTTTTTTTATTCCTGATTTGATTTACTCTTACCCTTTGTCTTTATCTGTACAAATTTATTAATAATCTTTACTTCATAGTATGATATTAATCATCTATTAAAAAATTATTTTATCTGACTGAAAGGTAGCGGCGAACTGAAGTCTTTTAAGAAGTAGTTTAAAAGATCGCATTAATACCAATTGTAGGAAGTACTCCTATGCTTTCATTGGCTTCAATTGATCTTGTATATATATTCCATTCATAATTTGTCACATTCTTCTGATTCAAAACATTCTGAATATCAAAATAAGCTACAAGCGTCCATTTATCGAAATTGAATTTCCTGTCGAGTCTTATGTCAAGCCTGTTGTAATCAGGAAGCCTGTCTGAATTGTATTCTGATACAAGCTGTGATCCGTCGGCAGGGTTTATTGGTGTGAATGGTCTGCCGCCGGCAAGTCTGAATTTTGCAGCAGCTTCATATACTTTAGCAAATTTGTATCCGCCGGATATTGTAAATAAATACTGATTATTAAAGGTGCTCTGTCGTTCGATCCCGTCCAGTGCTTTATATTTAACATCAAACAAAGAAAAATTTATCAGTCCGTAAAAATTGTCAGTAAGAGCTTTCTGCAGAAAGAATTCAATGCCTTTGGCATAACCCGTTCCTGAAGATACCAGAGGTTCAAGACCAAACTCATCGGTCTTTTCAAAATTACCGCCGTTGTTTCCGAGTATCAGATAAGGTCTGGTTGTACTTACCGGATAATCAGAATAATCCTTATAATAAGCTTCGAAAGTCATTCTTACATCGTCTGAAACAAAATACTCAAGTCCTGCTACATAATGATCTGCTCTTATATCTTTCAGATTTCTGTTCTGAGGATTGGCTGTCAGCCAGACATATGCCGGAGACTGATAGAATATTCCGTAAGCCAGACTGAAATTAAACTTCTTGTTTACCGGGAAAAGAACTGAAGCTCTCGGTGCAATATAGTTCTTGTCATTAAGATATTCAAAATAATCATAGCGAAGACCTAAATTAAGTTTGATCCCTTTGTAAATATTCTGTGAGATCTGTGCAAACAAATATGCCTTATTGGTGGTTGTGTTTTCATCAATATTTATTTCAGGTAAGATATAACCCATCCCGGTTTCAGGATCAATAATAAAAGAAGTATCCTGCTGCTGGTAGATGTCATTTGTAAATTTTACAAATTTAAAACTTCCGCCTGTCTGAATCTGAGTATTCGGTCCCGGTGTAAGGAAGTACTCTGCTTTCAGAGCCGTCTCTCCTTCATTGGATTTGTTTGTGAAAATTTCATTGAATAATGCGTCCCTGCCGGAGTAGTCAAATTTTGTAAAGTTTCTTCCCAGATTGAACAAAGCAAAAGATCTCTTTGAAAGTATTGTACGCCATTCATAAGAATTAAAATAACCTGACTGATTATTTTTCAGAATATTCTCATTGTCCTGTCTGTTTTCTTCTTCATCATTATTGAATGTAACTTTGTCGAGGTTTCCGACGCCGTTTACTGTCAGCGAATTCTTTTCATCAAAATCATAAACTACTTTAAACTGCGCCGCTGAATATTCAGGTATAAATCCAAATCCGGATGCTTTGAATATGAAATCAAGATAACTTTTTCTTGCCGACAAAAACCATGAACCTTTCTTTTCACTGCCGATCGGACCTTCTATAACGGCTCCGAAACCTGTCGCACTAAGGTTAATGTCAGTAAGAAATCTATCCCGGCTTCCTTCTCTGAGCTTGACTTCGAGTACAGATGAAAGTTTGTCTCCGTATCTTGCAGAAAAACCTCCTGTCAGAAAATCAACTTCTCTTATTACTTCCAGATTTATGATACTTACCGGACCGCCGGTAGCACCCTGTGAGCCAAAGTGATTAATGTTAGGTATCTGTGAATTATCAACCAGAAATAAATTTTCCGTAGGTGAACCTCCTCTGACTATGAGATCATTCCTTCCGTCGTTGACAAATGAAACACCCGGTAATGTCTGAACTACTCTTCCGATATCCTCGAAACCACCCGGTGTCCGGCGGATCTCTTCGTATTGAAGTTTCTTGAATGAATTTACAAGGTCACCCGGCATTACAAATCTGTCCTCTTCGACCACAATTTCTTCAGTTGAGATCAGTTCCAGCTCAATAAGCACATTTGCAGGAGCTCCGGTATTCACAACTACATTATCATAAATGACTGTTTTGTAACCGATCTGATTTATTCTCAAAGAATACAGACCAACTTCAACATCAGTTATTGTGAAGAATCCGTTCTCATAGGTTTCAGTACCGTATAGTATCTGTCCGTTTTTGATAACTGCAACAGCGACATCACCTACCGGGAGTTGATTTGATTTATCGATTACTCTCCCTGTGATCTCACTTGTCTGGGAAAAAATTGAATCCGAAAAGATAAAAAATAAAACTAGAAGAAGAAGTATTTTCATTAAAAAATTTAATTATCAAATATTACGGAAAATCAGAAAAGACATACAAAAAGTTCCTTGGAAAACCTTGTATTTGAATAAAAGTAAGACTGTATTATTCTGAATAAATTATGCGTCTTTTCTGTTGATATGTGAAACAAGATCTTTATTTGTGATTTTATTGAAATTGAGAATGTCAAACCTGTATGGCGTGTCTGATTCTTCATTAAGAAAATAACTCACACAATTTATCGTATCGTGATCTAAATTAATTCCTTTCAAGACTATATCCATATCACTGCCGTTCTCATAATTACTTTTAGCGCGGTTTCCGAAGATCAATGCTGATTCGATTTTGTCTTCCTTACCGAGTACAGAAATAAAACTCCTCAGATCTTCAGGTGATAACCCGCCGGTGAAATCTTCAATCTTTTTATCTGAATTAGTTTTCATTATACTTTTTCCATAAAGCTGAGTGAAGATCTTCAAAAAGTTTAATATGTTTTTTACGAATTTGATTTTCAATTTCTTTTGCAGTTTCTACATCATATGCATTTGAAGTTAAATTCCGGTCTTTCATTAATCTAAGCTAAAAATGACCGCTATAAATTTGTACTGTTTCAAATGTTTTTTAAAGGTATCTCCTGGAGATTTTTTGCCGGAATATCCCTGTTCTTCAAAATAATCTTTCATTACATTCCGGGATAATTCAAAATATATCTCAAAAAATCGAATTATTCCCGCTCTTTGAATAATATCAGGGTCTATAATCTCTAAAGATTTTTTAAGATGAATCAGAGTGTTTTCGAAATTCTGAAACCTTTGCTCCCGGCGAACATTCAAATTTTTAAAAATTGGTATGATGAATTTATTAAAAGTAAGTCTGAGATTAAAGAATATAAAAAATGTATATTAAACTTATGAATTCTGAATTTAATGTACTGATCGGTATCGGATGTTTTAACAAACCGGATAGAAATTTTTATCAGCCGGTATCAAATAGATTCAGTTTGATTTGAGTTCAGATCATAAATGGTTGTTATTTTTTTGAGATTTTAATTTAAAACGAATATTAATAACTTGCGCAAATGAAAAAAACTATCGGTTATTATGCGGGCATAGATTCGGGAGGAACGAAATGTGAGATTATTATTACAGACACAGATAAAAAAGTAATATATCTTAATTCTTTCAAAGGCATTCACTATTCAGTTGCAGGTGTCAGATTATATACTGATACTGTATCGGATTATATAATCAAAGCTTTTAAGAAATGTAATCTTGATTTAAAGGAATGCAAAGGTATAGGCATAGGAATAGCCGGAGCACGCGAAGAAAGTGACAGAAAGAAATTACAATCTTCTTTCCGGAAAAAACTGGGTTATAATTATATTCATATCCATACTGACGCGTTGACTGCTCTTTATGGCGCGTTTGAAGGTGAAGACGGAATCATTTTGATAAGCGGAACAGGTTCGGTATTATACGGACTTGTAAACGGAAAAATCACAAGAGTCGGAGGCTGGGGAAGGATAATCGGAGATGAAGGAGGCGGTTACTGGATCGGTAAAAGAGCTCTTAATCTCCTTGCCAAAGAGTTTGATAAAGGAAATGATGTGTTGCTTGCAAAAGAACTGAAAGCAGAATTCGGCATAGATAAGAATAATCTGAATGACAGGATATTCCATCAGAATTTTGATATTCAGAAAATAACACCTGTCGTGATCAGATCAGCGGAGCAGGGATGTAAACTGAGTTTACAGGTTGTCAGTGAAGCTGTCAAAGATCTTACGGAACATATCAGGACTTTCCTGAGTATTACGGGAGTCAGAAGAAAGATCAGAATAGCTTTTATCGGCAGTGTTATTGAAAATAAAAATTTTCTTTCTGATCAATTGAACATAGAGATTAAAAAAATTAAGAATGTTGAAGTGGTCATAAAAAAACACAAGCCATCCTTTGGAGCTGTTCTGCTGGCATCAGAAAATTCAACCGGGAAAAAATAATAATAATTTGAAAAAAACAGATTTAGTTTTAATATTGGATTTTGGTTCGCAGTATACGCAGATAATTGCACGCAGAACCCGCGAACTCAAAGTATATTCGGAGATCCAGCCGTTCAGTATCAATCTTAAAAAATACATTAAGGAAAAAAGCAAAGATCATAATGTCAAAGGCGTTATACTCTCCGGCGGACCCGCAAGTGTGCTGGAAAAAGATTCGCCTAAGATCAAAAAAACTGATCTGGACCTTTTGACAAAAAGCAAAATTCCGGTTCTTGGGATCTGCTATGGAATGCAGTTAATTTGTCATCTGCTGAAAGGTAAACTCCACGCATCACTTCAGAGAGAATACGGACATACAAAGATATACAGGTTCAGGGATACTGAATTATTCAAAGGCACAGGCAACAATCTTAATGTATGGATGAGTCATGGTGATTCGATAGATTCATTACCTGAAAAATTCAGTTCTTCGTCAAAAAGTCTGACCGGCGTGATCTGCAGCATGGAAAACGAAAGAGCCGGTATTTACGGACTTCAGTTCCATCCCGAAGTACATCACACCGAATCAGGAAGAAACATACTTTATAATTTTCTTTTTGGCATCTGCAAAGTAAAGAATTTATTCATACCCGAATCATTCATTGAATCCAAAATTGAAGAGATCAAAAAGACAGCAGGTAAGAACATTGTGATCTGCGGATTAAGCGGAGGGGTTGATTCTTCTGTGGCGGCAATACTTGTTCACAAAGCAATCGGAGACAACCTTATCTGCATTCATATTGACAACGGACTGATGCGGAAGAATGAAAGCAGAAAAGTCGTGGATCTGTTTGAAAAGCATTATAAAATTAATCTTATATATGTAAATGCAACTGACATATTTCTTAAAAGACTTGAAAAAGTATTTGATCCCGAGAAAAAGAGGAAGATAATAGGGAAGACTTTCATAGATGTTTTTGAAAAGGAAGCTAAGAAAATTAAGAATGTAAAGTTTCTTGTTCAGGGAACGCTATATCCCGATGTTATAGAATCGGTTTCACACAAAGGACCGTCGGTTACTATAAAGTCACATCATAATGTAGGCGGACTACCCGAGAAAATGAAACTCAATCTCATCGAACCATTCAGGGAATTATTCAAAGATGAAGTCAGGGAAATAGGAGAAAAGCTTGGTCTCCCCGGGAGTCTGATATACAGGCATCCTTTCCCCGGACCCGGACTTGCGATCAGAATATTAAGTGATATCACAAAAGCCAAACTGGAAATTTTACGGGAAGTCGATGATATTTATATTTATGCTTTGAAAAAGAATGATTTATATGATAAGATATGGCAGGCATTTTCGGTTTTGCTGCCTGTGCAGACAGTAGGAGTGATGGGAGATGAAAGAAGCTATGAGAATGTAGTCGGACTTCGTGCAGTAACATCCACAGACGGGATGACAGCAGATTTTTTTCATTTTGATAAGAATTTTTTATCAGAGGTTTCAAATAAAATTATAAATTCGGTAAAAGGTGTTAACAGAGTAGTGTATGACATAAGCTCTAAACCTCCTGCTACGATAGAGTGGGAGTAAAATAGTTAATAGTTAAAAGTTAAAAGTTGAAAGTTAAAAGTTAAAAGTTGAAAGTTGAAAGTTGAAAGTTAAAAGTTGAAAGTAAAAAGTATATTAATGGAAATACTCAATACTCAATACTCAATACCCAATACTAAATATAACATGAGAATATATTTTTTAAGCACGGCAATAATACTGATACTGTTTTTATCCGGTATTGATCAGACTTTCAGCCAGACCCGGATAGGAGTCATTTTACCTTTGATGGAGAATTCTGAAAATCCGGAAGACAAGGTTTTGGGAGAGGAAATTCTGAAAGGCATTACAGATGCGCTTGATGAATATAACTCTCAGGATACTTTGAATAATATTATTATCAAAACAGAAGACACAAGAAGGGATCCTGCGAGAGTACTTGAATTGATAGATCAGATGGGAAATGATACAAATATTAAAGCAATAATCGGACCGGTATTCAGCAGTGAGATCAGCAGTAATGCAGGTGCGCCCGCATTTCATAAGATCCCGTTAATAACACCTACTGCAACACAGAATTTTCTTGCAGCCGATAATCAATATATCATTCAGTTGAATCCGACTTATGAGACACGGGGCAAGCTGATGGGCAGATACGCAACTAAGGAATTGAATTTAAACAGGTTTTTGATCTTATCGGAAGAGTCCTACGGTATTAAATATGCCGGAGCATTTACATCCGAAGTTTTGAAAGCAAGAGGAAGTGTACTTTCGACACAGTATTTTAAAGTGGATGATACCGATCTCGACTCTGCTATCAATGAATTGAAAAAAGCAATGATCTCTAAAGAGAAATTCATAGATTTCGGAAAACTGAGTGCTGATCAGATTCAGAAATTCAGCAGTATGAATTTTGTTTTTTCCAATACCGACTCACTTGCAGGAGCAGGTGACATAGTAAGTATTTATAAAATATTCGGAAGCAGGGCAGACAGGGTTGTGGATTCTGCAGGAATAAAAACTTTCAGCATTACGAAACCTGATCCAAACAGAAATTATATTTACGGAGCTGCTGAAGCAATTTACATTCCGGTCTCGAATCCGGAAAAAATAAATCTGATACTTCCTGCGTTGAGAAATGCGGGATTGAATCTGCCTGTAATTGGTACAAGTGACTGGAATAATGAAATGATACTTAAAGATAATTCCGAATATATAATCCGTTTATATTTCGAATCTGATTATTATCTGAAGGATGTTTCAAAGAAAGATCTTTCGGGTAAAAGTGAAACAGCCGAGAAAAATTATTACATGGGATATGATGCAATGAAGGTTGTAGCAAAACAGATCAGTGAAGGAAATAATACCAGAGGGAAGATCTATGATGCATTGCAGAAAGTTACGGACTTTAAAGCCGTTCATATAAATTACACCATAAAAAACCGTTCAAATCATGAAATGATGATAATGAAATTTGAAAACGGGAGGCTTGAAATGTTAGGGGATTATGTTTATTGATAAATTACATTAAAAAAAGAATGTAAGATGCTTTGATTGTTATAGTTTAATTAATTATTTTTCTTTCGTTTATCCATTAAAAATTAAATTTAAAAATGTCCAAATCAGAAATTAATAATTTAAATACAAGAGCAGGAGGATATATCATTGCAGCATAAAGGTATTTCAATAAAGTCACTGTTATATTCTGCTCTTCCGTCAATAATTGTCATAATAATCTCAATATTTTTCGATTCTATTTACCAGAGTGCAATAAACAAGATCTCCGGTGGGGAAGGTCTTGTAATCACTCAGGATATTGTCGCTATTAACTTATGGTGGTATCCGGTACTTGTTTTTATGGTATTCATATTATGCCTCATATGGGCTGTAAAAGTTGTAGCCGGTAAAATAGAGGACAGACATCCATCAGAGACTGAAGTAATAAAAACCATCGAAAAATGGAGCGGGTTGGTTGACGGAATAGGTACTGCTTTACCTTTGATCGGTGCCGCAGTAATTTTGTTTACTATTGGTCTTGGAAAGGAAAATCAAAAATTGTTTCTTGAGATTGCAGTTCCTTTTGAGATAAAGTCATTATTTATTCTTGCTTCAGCAAAACTATTTGAATCAGTTTTTGATGAATATGAGATACAGGTGCAGAATTTATATGATTCCAGAAACGGGAAATCTGAAGATAGTATGATGATGAATGGAAAAATAGAATTTATTAATTTGCCGACAGAGTATCAGCTTGATGAAATGAATAAAACAATAGCTGCCTGGAAAGAAACTGTAGATAGCATGAAAGATCCTCAGTTTAATGAGTCTTTAAATAAGATATTAAAAATAACAGGAAAGTAATTGTCAATTTATAAATTATAAGAAAATTAGAATATGTTAAGCAGGAAAAAACGAGACGCAAAGTTTCTTATATTTCAGTCTTTATATATAATTGCAATAGCAATTTTATTTTATAAAGGAACTGACCTGTCCTTGGTTCAGGTAATAGATGCAAATGACAGTTTAACAATAATCGGAAAAGAAGATACAGTTGTAAACAGAGTGGATTTTGATTCTTTGTTAAAACTAAATGCAGTAGTGGATTATAATCAGGATAGTATTGTAAATCGAAGTCTTTTAGCTGAGTTAACAAGAAGGGCAAATGAGAATAATACGACACCTATAGTGGTTCCAAAAACAGTAATTCCTCAGCCACCTTCTGCCCCTGAAACCAAAAATGAACCTGAAAAGACGACTGAAAAGAAAGATCCGAAACCAATACCAACCCAAAATGTAACAGAGTTTTCTAATCAGCCTTTTACTAATCCCAGTGCCGATAAAAAACTACTTGTATACCAGGATGGTTCATTAATTGGTATAGTGGAGCCAAGCAAGACTAAGAGCCTCCGAGTTAAAAGCGGTGGAAAAATAACCTACGGTTACAGTGATTAATGTATAAAAGCATTATATATTTTTGAGAAATAATATTACATACAGTACAGAATGATTTCAAATCAACGGGAAATAAATTTAAGATTTATATTAATAATTTTTATATTAACAATATTTCCTTCGTTTTCACATTCCGGTGAAGTCAAAGCTTTCAAAATAGATTCGTTGACCAGTGAAATTGCTGATTCAGTGATTGTTCCTGAACCGGCTATTGAATTTAAAACATACAGGATTGAAGCAGATCTCAATTCAGAACCGGATTATATCAAGGATCAATTATATAATTTTCAATATGAAATGGGAATTCCAAAGGGACTTGAGCTTCAGTTTCTTGAGATATACATAGATAAGACCAATAAAGATATGGGTAAATGGAATGTATTGATAAATGATACCACCCTGCAGTTTTCACCGTTTTTACCCTGGGTCAAATTAAGCGAAGAATCCAAACAGTTACTGGATAACTGGTCTGACAGGACATTAATAAAACCTGACAATGTAGACTCTATAAGAATCAGCAAAAATGAAATGTTCAGAGTAATGACAGTTCCTCTCATTACAATGAATGAAGAATCTAAATTAAGTCAGATTCAGAAAGATTATTCATATGAAATTATTATTGTTGATGATTATCCTGAACAAATTGAAATTGAACCCAATAGAAGTTTGATAATAAAAAGACTTGATGATAACAGATTCAGAATAAAACTTTCCAGATTTAACCGTTCGAATTTTGAAAGATGGGCGGATAACAGAGATGATGACCCATATATTTACACAACCAGCATTGTTGTGTACGATAAAATATCAAATCAGAGAACCAGGCCAATAAATCTCAAGTTTACATTTGGTGAATATTAAATATTAAATAAGATTAATGATCAATAATATAAAATTACTTTCTTTTAAGATTTCTGCAATTCTGTTAATGATTGTTTTTATAAGTTCCTGTTCGGGTTCTAAAAAAAACAATTATGATTATCAGCTAGCATGGTCCAGTTTTAAAATAGTAAATATCAATGTAAGGGATGATTACACTGTACAGAATTTATTACTTGAGCTTGGAATAGATCCGCTTCCTGAATATATTGACATTGAAGTTATAGCAGGATTTGAGAATGATAATTATATCAGACTTGACGGAACTCAAAAAAGATATAATTGGTCTGATTTGTCACAAAGCAGTCAGAATTATCTGCGAAGCTATAAAGGTAATAATAAAGTTAAAATAAACTGATACTGAATATAAAAAAATTTATATAATTTTTATTAAATGAATATTAATATGTTAAAAAGAATAAAAGATTTAATATTGTGCTCGATTGTTCTGCTAATTGTTTTTGGCTTTGTTGATAATACATATTCTCAGACACAGGAGGATAAAATAATTGTCGGATATACTTATCCCAGAATAAAAGTTACAGGGGATGTCAGAATTCAGGAATTCCTGTTACCATTTGGAAATTTGGATCTTGACATCATAAGGAAAAGTGATAACAGACCAATGGAGAAATCAGTTTATGATTTTAAAGCAGACAGTCTGAGAAATATTAATCCCAATTATTCATCCGATAATATTGACAGTATATTAAATGTATCAAGATATTTAAGTGATATTACTTTATATGATGACGGTCGCAGCGCAAAATCTTATTCTGTAGGTGCAGATAAAATAACAAGATATGACTATTCCGAAAATGATCCTTTAACAAATTATATTTTCAACGGGAGATTTCCCAAAGTACCAATCTATGATGAGAGTGGCAGAACTGATTACGGAACAGTTTTCACTAAAGGTCTAAGTGATGTCGGAGAAGCCTTTAAGAAAAAAGGTTCTATAAGTCCGGCTTCAATTTATGATGTATTTCCAACAAACAATTTTGTTAATCCCTATTTATCTGCTTTTGGATGGGAGCCACTTGGTATACCACTTAAATATTCCGCCGGTCTCGGACTTACATTCCAGTTTGGAACACCTTATTCCGGACCAATGGAAACAGATTATATATCAACTTCTTTCAGGGTATTTAACCTTTCTGCAGCAGTTTCATCCCGTTTAAAAGAAACAGTACTGAAATATTCAGGCAACGATCCTACACCGGTTGAGCCGGCAAATTTACTTGCAAATTATAACAATATATTCTCCCCTAATATCGGAATAGAATTTGGTGTATCTATTCCTTTTGGAAATTTTTTTGATATAAGTTATTTCACAACCATCGATTCAGGTGATGTGGATCCTCCGGTTAAAGTATATAATACCGAGACAGGAGAGCTTATGCCAAATAATATAGTAAGAGGCGAATATACAAACTTTGAATTAAGATATCCTTTTCAGATACTTCAGTCCTCCAGAGCAAAAGGTTATTTCTCAAAACGATTTGGAGAACTTCATTTAGGATTAACAGCTACTCACATGGTAATTGGTTCTTCTTCTTTTGATATGAGAATGGATTATATGTTCAGCTCGAAGGTCAGAAATAATCAGTTTCTTTTCGAATATCTGATATCAAATATTGGTGAGGGATTTGCAAAAAATTCTTTTGCGATCGGTCCATCTGTCAGATTAGGAACCACTAACAGGAATACTTTCGGATTTCTTGTTATTTTGATCAATATGAGAGTTAAAATCGGAGATTTCTTTAGCGTAAGATAAATTAATTTTACAGTTACTGTCTCTTTTTTTAGACACTTTTTTAATTATTACATTTTTTTAACGTAATAAAAAGAAAAGTGTCTATTTTTTTAGAATATGCCTTGACAAATCAATTTAATTGTGTTAGTTTTGAACTACTTTAATTAACCCTATTTATAAATGCCAATCAAAAATCAGGAGGTTTTAAAAATGGCAAGAATGAAAAACTTGTTTTTCATTTTACTAACAGTTGTAACTTTCGCAGGATCTACATTCCTGGTCGGTTGCGGTGGAGTAAGTGACGAGCAAATGCAACAACTAAATGACCTGAAAGCTGAAGTCGACGCACTTCAATCACAGGTAAATGCAAAGAATGACGAAAAGTCAAACTTGCAGAAGCAAATTGCTGATCAAGAGGCAAAAGTTAATGAATGGCAAGGAATTGCTGAAGGCATAAGAAGAAATTGCCCGTAATTCTTTAATTTTCATGTAATTTTTTTAAAACAATTTTATTAAAACTTAAAAAACAAAAGGAGACTTTTAAAAATGAAATTTCATAAATTATTTGTATTTATGATGGTTTTCTCCTTGGCAGTAATCTCGAACTCAGCATTTGCACAAGACGATGATGATGATGATGACATGTCATCCGAAGAGGAAATGGATGAAGATACATGGCAAGCACAAATGGACGAGTATACAGCCAGGAAAACAGATCTAACAGCTCAACTAAAAACTCTTACTGAAGAAGTAGAGCTTTTAAAATTCGGTTTAGAAACAAGAACTAATGATGCTAACAACGCAGTAAACGGTGTTTGGGCAGCAGTTGGTTCAAAATCACAGTACGAAGAGTACAAAGCTAAATTCGCTGATGCAGAAAAGAAAGTTAACGCCTGCAAAGGACCGGATGATGCAGAAGCAATCGAAAAAGATATGTGGCCTTATTTAACTGATGCCGGTATCAACAACAGAATGAAATGTCTTCCTGAATTCTGGGACAGATATAATGCTATGAAAAAGAAAATCGCTGAATGTAAAGCTTTAGCTCCAAAAACAGAAGGTTACACTGTTGTAAAAGGTGACTGTTTATCAAAGATCGCAGGAATGAGCAAAATCTATAACAATTCAAGATTATGGCCTGCAATCTGGGATGCTAACAAAAATGGTGTTGTAAGTGCACCACCAAAAGTTGCTAAAACAATTCCTAATCCAAACCTTATTTATCCGGGTCAGGTTTTGAAAATCCCAGCTTTAACTGACGCTCAGAAAAAAGATGCAATGAACAAAACTAACTCTTACAGAAAAACAAGAAAAGTTAGAAAAACAAAAACTGAAGGCGATACAGAAATGAAAAAAGTAACTCCACCGGACGGTAAATAATATTTATCCAAGTGGTAGTTTATTAATATATATCTACAAACCCTTATACCTGAAAAGGTATAAGGGTTTTTAATTTATCCCAAATTCTTACATGGACATAAACATTATTGATAAAACTATTTCTCTTAATGGCATTGATCTCCTTAACCTTTCAGGAGTAAATGAAGAAAATCTCAATGTAATCAAAGATAGCTTCGATTCTACAATTGTTCTCAGAGGTGAAAATATCTTTTTGAAAGGCGAAGCTGAGGAAATTAAAGTAATTGAAAAGATATTCAACGAACTTATATTCCTTCAAAAAAGACAGGGTGAAATAACTAAAAAAGATGTGAAACTTGTACTTGATCTCGTTGATTCCAATGATGACAGATCGAAAAGTATAAAACAGAAATTCGGATTCACACCTAATGAAATAAATGATGTCATACTTTCAAGAAAAAATGATTTCATAAAACCACGCACAAAGAATCAGTCTGAGTATTTCAGATTGGTTAAAGATAATGATATAGTTTTTGCTATTGGACCTGCAGGAACAGGAAAAACATATCTCGCTGTTGCTTTTGCGGTTGCAGCTCTGAAAGATAAGGAAATAAGTAAAATTGTTCTGACAAGACCGGCTGTAGAAGCGGGTGAGAGTCTTGGTTTTCTTCCCGGTGATCTTTCCGAAAAGATAGATCCTTATCTGAGACCGTTATATGATGCTCTTGAGGATATGCTGCCCAAGGAAAAACTTGAAAGCTATATTGAAAAAAATATAATTGAGGTTATTCCGCTTGCATACATGAGAGGCAGGACTTTGAATAATGCATTTGTGATTCTGGATGAAGCTCAGAATTCCACTACGCTTCAGATGAAAATGTTCCTGACAAGACTGGGTCCTAATTCAAAATCAATAATTACCGGAGATGTTACCCAGATCGATCTTCCGAAAAGAGACCAGTCCGGATTGGTTCAGATCCAGCAGATTCTTCAGAATATAGATGATATTTCATTCCTCTATTTTGAAAAATCTGATGTTGTCAGACATAAACTTGTAAAGGATATCATCGATGCTTATGAAAAATTTCAGGGACAATAAATAAATATCAGTTTTTACGTCTTAGTCTTACTGAAAAAGCACCGTCTGTATTGTGAATGTGCGGGAATAATTCAATACATCCGTCCGGGTTTACTGCTTTTTTATCTACAAATGCTTCTGCATTTTCTATCATGAATTCAGGGTGATTTTCTAAAAACATATTCACTACATCCATATTCTCCTCAGATTCCGTTGTACATGTACTGTATATCAAAACCCCATCCGGTTTGAGATACTTTACGGAATTCTCAAGTATCTCGGTTTGTAATTTCTGAAGATTGTAAATATCTTCAAGCTCTCTCTTCCATTTAATGTCAGGCTTTTTTGATAATACTCCTAAACCTGAACAAGGTACATCCACCAGCACTTTATCTGCTTTTCCGATATAATACTCAGTCAACTCTTTTGATGCCGGCTCACATATATTGTCATGTATAAGTTTTGCATTTGTAACTCCAAGTCTTTCAAGATTCGTTTTCATGACTTCTACCCTTGATAAATATTTCTCAACAGCTATTATCTGTCCTTCATTACCCATAAGCTCTGACATGTGTGAAGTCTTTCCTCCGGGAGCAGAACACAGATCAAGTATCAATTCATCTTTTTTCGGATCCACTAATTTTGAAACAAGTCCTGCGCTTTCATCCTGTATAGTAAAGTATCCGTTCCGGAATAATTCATCAGTATAGATCTTGGACATTGTCTTTGTCGAAAAGAAATTATCAAGAAAATTACCTTTCTTAAAATAAAGATTTTTTTCACTAAGATAATTTTCGAAATCCGTGTTTGAGATCTTAAGCCGGTTGACTCTCAATGACATTACAGGTCTTTTGTTATTGGCTTCGCATAATTTAACTGCATCGTCAAATCCGAATCTGTTTATCCATCTTCTTACCATCCAGTTTGGATGAGACTGGACCAGACCGAGATAGTTTACTTCATCTATTTCTCTCGTAGGCCAGACAAGATTATCAAGAGTTCTTATAATTGTTCTGAGCAAACCGTTTACAACGCCTGCATGCTTTTCTCCGTGTATTCTTTTAATATATTCAACTGATTCATTTACGGCTGCAGAATATGGTATTTTATTAAGGAACAGTATCTGATATAAAGCAATTCTCATTGCATTCCTGACCTCCGGTAAACATTTTTCATAATTACCTCTGTAAAAGCCGTTAAGAAACCAGTCCAGTCGTCTCATCCATCTTATGACACCATGGGAGATTTCATTCAGCAATGCCTTATCAAAGTCATTGAGAGTATCGTTTCTTAACTCAGCGTCTATTAATTTTTCAAGATATGAATCTGTTCTTTCGCATCTGCATAAGATCTTTATTGAGCAGGTTCGCGCATCTTCATAAAGATTTTTTGTGTATTCGGGTTGCCTTTTTGATGTGCCGTTTTGCTGATAGTTTGGTGTTAATGCTTCTGATTTCTGATTTTCCATTATATATTTAAGGTGCTTATGATTCTAATTAAAATCAAAAATAAGTAATTGAATTTTGAGATAAAATGGAATTAAACATTTTCTCTCCCGGATTTACAGAAAACTCTTTCATTCATGTAATCCGCAATGACGGATTCAAGACAAAACAAATGAATTTTAATCCTGACAGATAAAATGAAAACCGTATATTTATTCCACTATCTCTATCTCACATTCATCAATAGAATTCAAAAAATACTTACCGTAAGATTTATTGATTATCCTGTTATCAAGTATTGCAATTATTCCCTGATCAGTATTGTGCCTTATGAGCCTGCCTACTCCCTGTCTGAATTTTAAAATAGCCTCAGGTAATGAATACTCAAAAAAACTGTTTCCGCCGTTCTGTTCTATGAATTCCATCTTTGCCTGAACAACAGGATGTGACGGCACCTGAAAGGGAAGTCTTGTCATTATAAGATTACTTAATGATTCACCCGGCACGTCAACTCCCATCCAGAAACTATCCAGTCCGAACAAAACCGAATTAATATCATTTTTAAAATGCTTCAGCAGCCGGCTTCTTGAAATTCCTGCTCCCTGAATAAGTAATTCTATATTATCAGAGGCAAGATTTTCTTTCAGCTCCTTCCCGATATTTTTCATTAATGCTGAGTTTGTAAAAAGAACCAATGCCTTACCTTTGGTTAATCCGATAAAATAGTTTATCCATTCGGTTAATTTTTCTTCATATATTGAATTCACATCTTTTGAAGGTGTTGGTATGTCTTTAGGGATATAAATCTTGACCTGTCGGTAAAAATCAAATGGTGAGTCCAGTCTGGATTCCAGTACACTTTCTCCGCCCAGCCGGTTTTTGAAATATTCAAAATTATTATTTATGGTCAGAGTAGCGCTGGTAAGTATTGTAGAATTATTCGGTCTGAATATATTCTCCCTGAAATAATCTGAAATATCTACCGGTGATGAACAAATGCTTACATTTGATTCAGGCTTTTGTGAGGATAACTCTACCCAGTATACAAATTCACTTCTCTTTTTATTATTATCTTTTATTTCGTTTTTCTTCTGATTCAAAAAATCATCAAGGATGTAATTCATTTCGGAGAATCTGATTATGAACTCGTTAAGCTCATTCTCCTGCTCTTCGCTTTTGCAATTTGGTCTTAATGAACGAAGATTTTTCAGAAGATTATCCATTTCACCCTTCATCAGATTTTCTTCAATGTTCTTATCATAAATTCTGCATGTCAGCCCCTGAGGTTTATCTCCATTCAATTCAAATAGACTTCTTCTTAATCTGTAAAAAAAAGCAGTATTCAGATCCAGCAGATTCTGAATTATCGCCTGTATGTGGAGTGAAGGTAATGTCAAAAGAAAACCCTTCTTTTTCTGATGATTGTATAATTTGAGTAAATGATACTTTACCATTTCCCGGGAAAGTGACGGGGCAATGTGATCCGTTGCAACCTGCTCAACCGTATGTGCTTCATCAAATATTACAAAATCATTTCTGTATAAATATCCGTCTTTATCTTCGGATATGCCATCAAATAAAGTGAAGAACAGATGATGATTCACTATTATCACATCAGAATCGGCAAGTTCCTTTTTTGCTTTCTGATAAAAACAATTGGTATTATCACCGCCGCAGGTCTTGTGAGTGCAGATCCCTCTTTCCGAACAAACGGAATTCCAAACCTCTTCATTCAATGGAAAATCAATATCTGACCGTGTTCCGTCTTTTGTTCTTTTAGACCATTGGTATAATAATTCCAAATTGTGCTGCTCCTCTGTTTCGAATAATACATTTGATGATTCCATTGCATGCATAAGTCTTTTCGGACAAAGATAATTGTTTCTTCCCTTAAGAATTTTTGCTTTGAACTCGATCGGCAGAATTCTCTGGAGGAATGGAATATCCTTATTGATCAGCTGCTCCTGCAGATTAATTGTATATGTGGAAACTATTACTTTCTTCTGATTTTTTTTTGCATAATAAATCGCGGGTACAAGATATGCAAAACTTTTGCCGATTCCTGTAGGAGCTTCTATAAACAGATGTAATTTTGACTCCAGTGTACTAAGAATTTTTTCCGCCATCTCTTTCTGCTGACTCCGGTATTCAAAACTGTCAAAATTTTCTGAAAGAATTCCGTCAGCAGAAAAAAACCTGTCAAGTTGAGATTTAATATCATTTGTAATTGTCGTTTCGGTCAAAGCTATATGAATTGTTTATAAAAATATCTTATGTAATTTGTAAAATTACATAAGATCAATAAAGACAATCCCAAGTTATTAATTGAATTAAAAACTTTAAATGCGAAAACTTACACATTCCGAAATAGAGAAGGAAAGAAAAAACCCTGATGAATTACAAAATTATAAAAGAAATCCGATATATATAGTATGTGATAATATCAGAAGCATATTCAATGTAGGTGCAATATTCCGGACATCTGATGCAGCATTGATTGAAAAACTTTATCTGACAGGTTATACCCCTTATCCTCCGAGAAAAGAGATACAGAAAGTCGCACTCGGGGCAACTGAGACAGTTCCATGGGAATATCACAAAGATCCTGTCGAACTGGTAAAAGACCTGAAAAAGCAAAACATCAGAATCGCAGTTCTCGAAATTACGGACAGTAAAAACCTTATCTGGAATGTTGAAAAAAATGATTTCCCGCTTTGCCTTGTGCTTGGGAATGAGATAACAGGAGTATCAAAAGAAATTATCGATATGGCAGATACGGCATTCGAACTACCAATGCTGGGAATGAAGCAGTCGCTTAATGTTTCTGTAGCTTATGGGATTGCCGTATTTGAAATGGTGAGGAAGCTGAATTATAGTGTATAGAGTGTATGGAGTGTATGGAGTGTATGGAGTGTATTGAGTGTATGGAGTGTATGGAGTTTATGGAGTGTATGGAGTAAATAGAATGTTTTGCTAATTCCGGAACAAAATTTTTTTCCAGAAGATTTTTTTTACAGGAATTTAATATATAGGATCATATAATCCGCATTCAGTTTATCATTGACATTTTTACTCAGAAAGTGGAATTTTACATAAATTTGTATATACCATAAACCATATTAACAATATCACGATGAAAAGAATAATTATAGTAATAGCTGTTATATTTTTTAGCTCAAATTTCTCGAACGCACAGTTCAAGGGATATGACGATAAAGGACCATCAACAAATACTTCAGGTTCAAATAATTTAATTTTAGGATTCATAAACCCGAATAAATTCACAATGAATCATTCATTCAGTGTTTCTATGCTGAATTCTTCTTACGGAAATGTATCTCTTACTTCATATATAAATTCGATGAATTATCAGGTAAATGACAGATTCAATATAAGCGCCGATGTAAAAGTTCAGTACTCGCCTTTTGCAAATAACGGACTTGGGGCTGCTTCTTCACAGGCTCTTCAGAGGAATCTTTCAGGGGTGTTTTTATCAAGAGCTGCGGTAAATTACAGAATATCCGAAAATTCATTTATAAATTTTGAATACAGGAATATTGACCAAAGCGATTATCTTTACAATAATTATAATCCTTTCAATCCATATTCTTCATATAATTCCAATTGGAGATAAAAAAACTGAATTTACATTCATCAAAAATTCTGACCGGAAGTAAAAATTTACTTTCGGTTTTTTATTTAAAAATATATAAAAGTTTTTTTTGAAGAATAATCTGCTGAATTACATATTAAACGGCGTAATTATAATATTCTTAATCCTTGTCGCATACTTCGGCTTTTCTCTTATCAATAATTATATAAAGACCGATAAGACCGTAAAAGAAATTACTGATACAAATAAGGCAATTACCAATCAACCTAATTTATCCATCCAGCTTGACGTTCAGAATGGCACTACGGAAAACGGGGTAGCATCCGAATTCACAGAATATCTGAGAAAAAATAATATTGATGTTGTAGAAATGGGAAATTACAAGACTCAGGATATTGAAAAAACAATAATAATTGACAGATCGGGTGATATCAATAAAGCTAAAAAAGTGGCATTCACACTCGGTGTATCGGAAAGAAATATTATACAGCAAATTAATAACAGTCTGTTCCTCGACATAACTGTTGTGATCGGAAAAGATTTTAATGAGCTTAAACCATATCAGAATAAAAGGAAATAAATTATGAATTCAAAAAAACTGGCTGCAAAGATAGCTGAACTGATGCTTGAAAAAAAAGGATCTGGAATAATTATCATGGATCTCCGTAAACTTACGAACGTTACAGACTTTTTTGTGATCTGTTCGGCTTCCTCGGACATTCAGGTGAAATCAATTGCAGATCACGTAAAACTTGAAACAAAAAGGGAAGATGAGATCTCCTGGCATAATGAAGGATATACCGGCCTTAGCTGGATCCTGCTCGATTATGTAAATGTAGTTGCACATGTCTTTAAGGATGATCTGAGAAAATTCTATAATCTCGAAGGGCTTTGGGCTGATGCTGAAGTTACTGTGATCAGGGAAGATGAAGATAAAAAATAAGATCAGTATGAAAGAAGGTAACCTACCGAAAATTCTCCTTACTATGGGTGACCCAAACGGGATCGGTCCGGAGATCATTCTTAAAATATTTAACGATAATACATTCAGCTCAAAATTTGAACTGAAAATAGCGGGAGCAAAAAAGATATTTGACCACTATTCTTCTCTTCTAAAACTCAGTAAGATCCCAAGCTCAAAAATTATTGAAATACCCGTACCTGCGGGATATAAAATCGAACCTGGTAAGATTAACAGGCATGCGGGTAAAATAGCCGGTGATTCGGTTAGACTCTCGGCAAAACTCTGCATGTCAAAAGATTTTGATGCAATGGTGACACTTCCATTATCCAAGGAATCTCTGAATCTAGGCGGAGTTAAGTATCCCGGTCATACTGAAATGCTGACAGATATTACGGGATCTGACAGTACAATTATGATACTTCATTCGAAGAAATTCACAGTTGCGCTGGTCACAGGACATATACCGGTTTCAAAAGTAGCCAAAGCTCTGAATGAGAAACTCCTGACTGAGAAAATAATCGCGGTCAATAATTCACTTGTAAGGGACTTCAAAATTAAGAATCCGAAGATAAATATCCTTTCTCTGAATCCTCACAGCGGGGACGGGGGAATGATTGGAAATGAAGAAATTGACCTTATCTTTCCGGTTATTGAAGATCTGAATTCAATAGGGTTTAATCTCAGAGGTCCATTTGCATCAGATGCATATTTCGCAAATAAGATCTACGAAAAATCTGACATAACACTTGCTATATATCACGATCAGGGACTTATACCTTTTAAGATGATTTCTTTTGGTAAAGGTGTGAATTTTACGGCAGGATTAAATATTATCAGAACTTCACCAGATCACGGTACCGCTTTTGATATTGCAGGAATGGGCTTGGCAAATATTGTAAGCACTAAAGAAGCAATAAAATTTGCTGCTAAACTAATAAGTAATAAGTAATAAGTCCTGAGAGATAGTAATGTGTGGAAAATAAAAATTTAATCTCTTTCCCAATACTCAATACTCAATACTCAATACTCAATACTAATATCAAACATTGATCAAAAACTTCATGATCTTCTTCCAGTCCTTATCAAATTCATAATCAAATCTGTCAGCAGGATTCAGATCAAATCCTTTTTCAAGCATCTCTATTCCAAGTTCGATCTCTTCTTTCAGAAAATGAATTTTAGCTTTCTGATAAAACGGGTCTTCCCAGAATCCGTGATTTTTTATGACATTATCAAAAGCATTTAAAGCAGATTCGTACATCTTCGCTGAAAGAAGCGCTTTACCGTAATCATACCAGGCTTCGTGATTTGTAGATTCAAGCTTTACAACCATTTCATAACTCTTCAGGGAATCTTCAATCCTTCCCAGAGCTTGTTCACAGTCAGCTTTAAGATACCAAATCTCCGAATAATCTTTACAAAGGATCAGAGCCGAATCAAAGTCATCAAGAGCTTTTTCATATTTACAAAGATTGAAATAACAATTGCCTCGTCCGTAGTATGATTCATAATTGTGAGAATCGGTCATTATTGATTCTGAAAAATATTTAATTGCTGTAGGATATTCGCCCAGTTCTTCATAGGCATTTCCAAGATTATGAAGTGTGAAGGAATCTGTGCTTTTGAGCTCAAGGGCAACTTTATAATATTCAATTGCTTTGTAAAGGCGACCGATGGAGGCATAGGCATTTCCGCAGTTATACCAGGCAGAAGAAAAATTGCTCCTGATAGCAATGCACATCTCATAACTTTCTATTGCTTTCATATAGCGACCCATTCGGTTCAATACAATGCCCTTATTGTACCAGGCCGTGTAATTTCCGGGTGAATAATTAAGATGTTTTTCATAAGCATCAACGGATTCCTGCATTCTGTCAAGGAAGTCAAAACAGTATCCGAGTTCATAATAAGAATCTCTGTGATTTTCATCAAGCAGCAATACGTTTTCAAAACATTCGGCGGCTTCGCTGAACTTTTCCATTTTCTCAAATGTAAGTCCCATATTGAATAAAGCATCCGTATTTTCGGGTTCTATTTCAATTGCTTTGAGAAAACATTCAAGTGCTGCATCAAAATTTTCGGAATTATCGAGTGTAATGCCTTTATTTATATAGATCTCAGTATCGGTAGGATCGAGAAGAATGGCTTTGTCAAAATATTCAACAGCTTCTTCGAATTTTCCAAGGCTGTCAAGTATTAGAGCCTTTTTGTGCCATGCTTCAGTGGAATAGGGATAAATGTCGAGATAAACATTTACATAGCTAAGAGCTTTATCAAAATCGTTGTTTTCAAAATAAAAATTTATTATTTCTTCAAGATTTTCGGGGTCAAAACTTTTCTTGGCTTCTTCTTCAAGCTTCAGGATCTTTTCAAGTTCTTCTTTATTTTTATTCTTTTTCTGTCCTTTATTGCCATCATCTCCAAAAAAATCTAAACTCTCGAAATCATTCATGGTTTTCTCCTTTGAAGGTTAAAAAAATCGTTTTTTGTTTCAATGAAATTATACAAAAGTCAGTATTAAGTCAAGTAATTATTCATAAGAGAGAAATTTTTGGATAAAAGTCAGAATAAAAATTTAATTGCCCGGAAATTTAATAATGCCTTGCTTGACAAAATTATCAGCCCTACTTTTGAAAACCCTCGATTTA
>JAGQWH010000169.1 GCA_020437545.1 Ignavibacteriota bacterium | reverse complement strand
AATTGGTTAATTGGTTAATTGGTTAATTGGTTAATTGGTTAAATTGGTTAATTGGTTAAATTGGTTAATTGGTTAAATTGGTTAATTGGTTAAATTGGTTAATTAACTGATAATTTAGTTTCATAATTCGTAATTCATAATTCGTAATTCTCCTCTCCAAAAAAATACTCAATACCCTATACCCTATACCCAATACTAATAAAAAAGGGACCCGGAATAAATCCGGATCCCTTGGTTTTAAAATAAAGATATACAGGTTAATTAGTTTCCTGCACCTGCATCTGCTTTGACATTAAGTTTAATATTTTTCTGATTTTCTATTTTCATCTTTCTTAATCTGTCTACGTCTTTAAGATCAACTCCCCAGTTTGGAACATATTCTTCAACTGTTAATTCAGTTTTCTGAAGTTCCATTAATTTCTGAGTAAGTTCATATTTCTGTCTTTCGGCATCTGTTTCAAATGTAACCGGTTTTGTAATATTTTCCTCTAGAGGTGAAGGTGAAGGTAACGGCTCAGCTCCCGGAGGTCTTACAACAGATACAAATGCAGTTGCATTATTGTATGCATAAAGCACATCAGTCAGATTTGTAAACAGATCACCGTTAAGATCCGTTACTTCATATCCTGATACAAAATTTATAGCATCATTATAAATTACAATTATATCACCCAGATCAATCAGTCCGTTTTGATCAACATCTCCGCTGTAAATACCTCTGTAAAAAGGAGTAGTGCTTACAACAGCCTGATTATTTCCGTATGCCTGACCATCCGGCTGAATGAAATTGTGATGTGATGAACCGCTTCCTCTTGTATATGCTACACCGATATTGCTCCAGGTTTCCAGAGAATTTCTGTGTCTGACTTCTTTATAATAAGTTCCGTTAAGAGCTTTATTAAAAGTCAGATTATTACAAACTCCGTTTGATCCCATCGTACCGCTTGCAGAATCGACTACCACATTCGGGAAATCAGTTCTGTGTAAATATACTTTTACAGGCTCACCAGCAAGTCTCCAGAATGGATTTGTAGGAATGAACATGGCTTCATTGGCAAGTCCGATCGAAGTAGCTGTTGGATTCGGTAAATTCTGTACACAAACATTATCTATCCAGATATCATTTCCGAATCCGCTTCTTCCTCTTATTTTGATCTTATTTGTTCCTGCAGGAATCGGGTAGATCCTTGGTGACCATTGACCTCCTGTAGGAGTGAACTGTCCACCGCCAGTGAATACAGTATTCAAAGGACCAGCCTGTGCTCCGAGTCCGCCCCATAGCTTTTCACGGATAGTGTATGAAGCACCGAAGTTATTTGAAGTTTCTATTATTAGTGAATCCACATTACCGCCTGACCATGGTCTGTAAGCAACATCAAAAGTTATATATGTGTTTGCAGGAGCATTCGGGAACTGGTAAGATATAAGTGACTGCTGTGTACCGTTGCTTGCTGACCAGCAGTTGAATCTTGCTGCTCCGGCTCCCAGATTATAAGCTGATGCAGCCTGTCTTGTCCAGTAATTTGTTCCGGAATATTCCTCAAAGAAATTACTTGTTGTAAGTGGAGTGGAAGATGTTCCGGGATAATTATCGCAGGAGAAATCATCACAGATCTCTGATTTGCTGATATCCACTAAAGCAGCCCATGCCTGATATCTTCCGCTGCTTGCTGTGCTTCCTTCGCACCAGTAAGGAATGATCTTTCCTGCGCCGCCTGTAGTTATACCGATATAGTCACCTTGATAGCCGGAAGCTGTTCCGGAAATCGGAGCAGGTGTGAAAGTATGATCTGATACAAGTACATCTACAAATGTAGCTCCTCCATCGGTTGATCTTGAAAGATAGATCTGTGCTGTAGAATTTGTACCGCTGTTTCTTGTACTGTAATAACAGACATTGATTGCGCCTGTTTCATCTACAACCACAGCCGGGCAGTATTCATAAGATCCGGCCGGATTCTGATTTACCCTTGTTCTGGTCCAGGAGGATCCGCCGTCCGGTGTTTTCATTAATACAATATCTGCGGCATCAAGAGCAGGTGCAAAATTCTTTTCTGCCATTACTACATATTCATCGTCTGCTGATGAGAAACATGTTTTGTCAGTTGCTATTCTGGGGAATCCGTTCATTCTTATTACATTTGCTGGTGGTGAAGGTAAAAGATCGGATGTCCTTATACCATTAGTATTAACTTTATGGTTAGAGGCATCGGACCATGATGTTCCTCCGGTTCCGGATTCAGCCCAGCCGAGTGAATCTTCGGTTGAGTTCTGACCGTTTGTTGTACAGTTAGCCCATACAACCCTAACCCATCCGTATATATCTACAACTAAGTCACATCCCTGATGGTGATGACCTGCTGAAGGCACCGGACTTACCGGAATAATACTTGACCAGGTGACACCGCCGTCATCAGAATATGATGAAACGATCCTGTTGGCATAAGCTCCGCTGAATTCTGTGTATACGGTATAGCATCTTCCGTAATAATTGCTTGACGGAAATCCGTCAGTTGCAGACAAGTTTTTATCAGAAGAAGTACCTGATCCAGGGAAAGTTACTGTAGTTGCCCAGTTGGTTCCGTTATTTGTTGAATAACTGGCTCCCATCCTTCCTGCGGTTGTTATATATGATATGACCAATCTTCCGTCATATCTTATCATTGGTGCCGGGTCACCAAAATTATTCTGGAACGTACCGGCTGTTGTATACATAGAATCATTTCCTGTCCATGTAACACCACCATCAGTTGAAAGATACCATCCTGTGCAGAATGATCCACCCTGAAATGTATTGGCAGAAGCATAAAATCTGTTTGGATTTAGCGGATGAACTGTGATAGGTGTTTCACTTTGGGTCCCTGCTGTTCTGGGATGAACTCTGAAGTTTGGTCCTACAGCAAACACTCCCTGCGGAGTTGAAACAAATCTTGTTTCCGTGCTGAAGTTATCAGAAGTTCCCTCTGGAAGATCTAAATATTGTCCTACCGGACTTATATCGATCCTTGTACTTGGGTGATTGTTCCATCTGGGACTGTCGTCATCATTTGAGAATCCTGAATACATAAACCAGGACACTAAAAGAAATGACACCAGAAGTAGTAGTTTAGTCTTCATGGAAGATTTCCTTTCTGTTAAGTTAATAAAATTTTTGGGTTTTAACTTTGTGAAGTTTTTTATTATTAAAAGAACTTTCAAGTCAATATTCAGGAATTAATTTAATTTAATAAACAACTCTATTAATTTGGCATTCAAATGGAAATCCTTTGAAAATAAAGCTTACTCAATTTATTAAAATGTATTTTACTAAGGTAAGTATTTTTTCATATTTTAAATTTTAGTATACTTTTTTTCAAAATTTCCGGAAAAAATTTTTTCAAGATTTTCAATTTCAAATTTTTGAGCAGAAAAAATATGCATTTTTCTTAATTGCTATAATTTCAGATATTACCAATATTTATCTCAAGTAATTCAAAATCATTATGCAATCAGAAAATGTATTTTTTAATTTCAAGAAAATTATGTACAACTCATTAAAAATTATTTTTATCTCTCTATCATTTTTATTTATCTTTTCAGATACATCCCATTCTCAGGATTTCTGGTCGGCAATTGAAAGTCCGACAACAAAAAATCTGACTGACATTTCATTCATAAATTCAAATACAGGATGGATTGCAGGTGACTCGGGAATAATTATTCGAACTACAAACGGAGGCACAGACTGGACTATTCAAAACTCCGGTACATTCAATAATATAGAAGATATTTTTTTCCTTAATGAAAGACTGGGATGGGCTGTCTCCTATGAGATCTTTCCGGTTGCTCCGAATTATCTTGGAACATTGATCCTCACTACTACTGACGGCGGGAATACATGGGTGAATTCAATGTATCCTGATACTAATTTATTTCTGAGCTGCGTGTTTTTTGTTGACTCGCTTAAAGGATTTATGGGTGGCGTTGGATCGACAATTGTAATGACCACCGATAATGGAAATAACTGGACTAAAACAAGAACTGATTCTACCATTCAGTTATTACTGCCTGTATTCAAAGTGAAATTCTATGATGATAATCCTCAAATCGGATACGCCTGCGGAGGATTCAGGGATATTGCAGGTATAACATGGGTGACAAGAGATGGCGGTCTAAACTGGCTTGGGACTGTACTTGCTCCCGAACCGTTTTTTGACCTTACAGTTTTGGATGATCAGAAAACAATTTGCTCAGGAGGTGATCTCGAATACGGTTCCAGCGTCGCACGGACTACCAATCAGGGAACGAACTGGATTTATGACACACTCGGAGTCTTCGGATTATCTTACGGTATTGATCAGAGAACTCCTTCGGAAATATGGATGGCTTCAGGATATTCTGAAAAATTTCTTATTTCCAGAGATACAGGTATTACGTGGTCCCCTGTTCCAACTCCCGAAAATACTGCAGTGTTTGATGTTGTTTTCACCGATACCACTTACGGATACTCATGCGGCGGAAATGGTAAAATTCTGAAGTATGACAGGACAACTTCTTCCATAAGTGTTGTTGAAAATCAAATATTCCCAAATGATTATATACTCGAACAAAATTATCCGAATCCGTTCAACCCTGTGACAAATCTGGGATTTGGGATTTCAGAACCTGGATTTGTTAGTTTAAATATTTATGATGGATTAGGCAGAGAAGTTCAGACACTTGTAAATGAAAGATTAGCGCCTGGCAGTTATAACTATAAATTCTCAACTATCAATTCTCAATTGCCAAGCGGTATTTACTTTTATTCACTGACAGTTGACGGAGTATTGATCGATACTAAGCGTATGGTGCTTCTGAAGTAGGTGTTTAGTTAATTGGTTAATTGGTTGATTGGTTAATTGGTTGATTGGTTAATTGGTTAATTGGTTAAGTAAGTTGTTGAAAATTAATTTTTACCTTAGTTACTATTCAAATAAAACGCATTTATAAGTTCCTTTATTGAACTGACTTCAGACCCTATACTCCTCTCAAGTTCTTTAATTTTATTCTCTGTAATATTCTTATCATCGTAACTCATTAATTTCAATAGCTCAATTTTATCATGCCACTCACCTATCATAACCTGAAGCTTATCAAAGAACGGATCAGTCTTTTTTTCTGAATTGCTGCTGATCTCAACCAAGAATGTTATTTCCTTACAGATCCTCCTTGCATTATGAAGTTTTGCTTCGATCAGATCAGGAAAAACAAGATTCCTTAATTCCGTCTGCCTGTTAATGAAGTATTCATAATAACATTCTTCACTTACATTACCCGGATATTGCTTTGTGTCAAAATATTTATCGTAAACAACCTTACAGTTTCTTTTAGTATTTTTGATAAATCCGGAAATATCTTCCATCCTTTTTTCATTATCATAAATCAAATTATTATTATCAGTCTCCTTATTAATACCATACTCTTCATATAATTTACCGGCTATATAACTTTCTCTTATTACTCCCGCATCTTTAAATATTTTTTTCAAAGGATGAAAATGTTTCCGTTCATTAAAATTTTTGTCACAAAAACCCGTAAGCCTGAAAACTGATCGGATCTTCTTGATCGTGATCCTGATCTTATGAAGAGTTTCATGATCTGCTTTCCTTTCATACTTTGACAGTTGTTTAAGTAATATTGAAAACAGACCGGCATAATATTTATTGAGTTTTTTCATTATTAATTCATATCAAAACATAAATTTTATATAGAACACTTTGATCAGGTATATTTAAAATTATTGCCTTATCAAAAATGCTGTTTTAAATTTGAAATTTAAATTTACAAATAACTACTTATACTTTACCTTTATCCGTATAAAGGAGATGGCTATTTTAAAATTATTTTTTGTAATTAATCATAACACTTATTCTTTTCATTATAAAATGAATTATGTCTGCGGATTACAAAACTGATCTGAAAAAAATAATGGATACAGTAAAGAAAAGTGTTCCAACTATCCAATCAGTATCAGGTATTAAAAGCATTTATTCTATTCTTAAGAATACTCACAACGATTTATTAAAATTACAAAAATATATACCTGTTAAGGATCTTGATATGCCTCTTATCCCGGGTAAAAGGTCTTTCAGGCAAAATGTCATTCATCTTCTGAATTCCGAAAGTCTGAATTCAATGATCATAATTCAGGCACTGACAATTGATAAACCCGAACTCCTCCCTATCCATTCTGAAAGAGATATAGGAGCACTTTCATTGTTTGAGGAGTTTGATATTAAAGAGCTCTTAACTTATTTCAAACTGAGAAGAAGGATGCTGATGAGTTTATTAAACTCTCTTACAAACGAACAATGGGCAAGAAAGATTATTGAAAAAAATAAAAGCAGACAGGAATCAATTTACTGGAGAGCAAGATCACTTGCTCTGCATGAGTATGAACACATTCAGATAATGAAATTTCAGATGACTTAATTTTAATTAATTGAAATATTTATCAAGTTATATATTGTAAGAAATATATTATTTTCACTGAACTTAAATAAAGTCCTATGTCCGGATTAAAGTTTACAGCAATAATTATATTGAGCCTGACCATTCTAGGCGGCTGTTCAATACTGACCAAAGTAAAAGAAAAGCTGACCTCTTCAAAAGAAAAAGTACCTGAGAAAGAGAAGACCAAAGATGTCTCTTCAGATAATGATCTGAATTTTTACAATAAGTATATAGAAGTGATGAATAAAGTGCAGGAATCAGGTGAGAACGTTTATAGATATTACATAACGGATATACCTGCTCCGGAATCCATAACTAAAAATTCATTCATACTTCCGGTCAGTCTGCAGATTTATTCCGGAACGCTCGGAAGCACCGTGAAGAATTACAAAAGATCGCTGCTGGACGGTGGTGAACTTTCCAAGCTAAAGGCTTCGCCTGAAATGCAGACAACTCTTGAAACGGATCTCAAAGAACTTCTTCCACTCATGGAAGAATTCAGCGTAGTCTCAGAAAAGGTCTCGAAATATTATTCCAATAAGGATTATAAAGATGATCTGTCAAAGGTCAAGCCTTATGATGAAGAGATGAAAAATGCTTATGATAAATACAAGACCGCTTTCAATAAATTTTCCGCTGATCTTAAAAAATTCAAGCCTGAAAGAAAAATATACGATCCTTCTAAAGCGTCAGATCCTGACGAAGCATCTTCACAGATAATGCTGAATGCTTACGGAGACATACTTGATGCCGCTGAGAATTTCTACGAAAGCTTTGAAAATTTAAAATATAATTCAGACATGACCGATGCAAAAACAAAATTCTATGAATTTGAAATGAAATTCGGAGAAAGTAAAAATATTATCCTGAAAACTGAGTTCAGTGAGAAAGTGAAATTCATGAAATATAATTTCGAGGATTATTTCACTTCATCAGTTGAGAAATTTCTTGATACAGGAAAAAATTTCTTCGAAAAAGCCAGGGATTCGAAAAACGAGAAAACCTTTAATAAAAATTATAATGACATGGTCAATGCTTATAATCTAATGATTACTTCATATAACACCAATGTTGGTAATATAAACATGACAAGGACATGGTGAGAATTAGGAATTTGGAATTTGGAATTTGGAATTAAGAATTATTACTCACACAATCAATTAAATCAGACAACTTAAATGGAATTAAACAAACTATTCTGGATCCTCCTTGCATTTTTTTCGGGAGCTTTTCTGCCTATACAGGCCGGATTAAATACTAAACTTGCAAAAGCCGGCGGAAGTCCCGTGCATGCTTCAATGTTATCCTTCATTGTTGGAACAGCAGCGCTTGTATTGTATATTTATATTACAAAGCAATCGGTTTCATGGGAAGGTTTAAGATCAGCTCCGGCTTATGCATGGATAGGCGGAATTCTTGGTGCATTTTATGTCACTGTAATAATTCTGTCTTTTCCGAAACTGGGACCCGGATTTACGTTTGCTCTTGTTGTAGCAGGTCAGCTTTTCTTTTCGGTTTTACTGGAACATTTTAGTTTACTTGATTCTCCGCAACACCCTGTGAATTATCTGCGAATTGTCGGGATAGTTCTGATTATAGCCGGAGTAATCCTTGTAAGGAAATTTTAACAAACTGATATCTCAATTATAAAATTAAAATTAATAAACGGATAAAAAGCAGATCTTGAATTACTGAAGGAATTTATGTTGAAGAAATTTATTCTTTCCGGAAGAAACTTAAGAATTACTATTTTAAGTGAGTGTCCGGAAGATCCGTCGCGACAAAATACTCAAATCACTCTACAACCTACTTAACAGATAGCTGCAAACGCTAAAAACTCTACACACTCTACACACTCTAAACACTCTACACACTCTAAACACTCTACACACTCTACACACTCTAAACACTCTAAACACTCTAAACACTCAACACACTCTACACTCCGCCGCGGCGGACTACACACTCTAAAAACTCTACACACT
>JAGQWH010000168.1 GCA_020437545.1 Ignavibacteriota bacterium | reverse complement strand
TTTTTCATACGCTATTAATTTCAAAATCTGTCTGCATTATAATATTTTGAAATTAAAATGTCAAATGTTAATTTTTGCGATTTGTGAAAATGGAAATGTAATAATTATTTGCAATTCCCCCCTCTCCGAAGAGTGTCTCAAGAGAAGGGGCAGTGGGTGAGATTGAATGTCAGAACTTATTCACATAGCTGTTTCGCCGTGTAAATCATCCCGTGCCTTATCCGTTTCCCTGCAATTGAATCCGTACATAAAAAGCAGCTCAATTATTTGCGTTTAATTACACAGCTCATAAGTTTACAGATCTGAAAGAATTACCTATCATTTAACAAGCAACATCTTCTTAGTAGCAATAAAGTCCCCTGTATTTAAAGTGTAAAAATAAATCCCGCTTGATAAATTCACTCCTCCGTCTTTTGCAGAAAAGCTAACCGAATAATATCCGGGAGTCTTAAGCTCATTTACCGGAGAAGCAACTTCCCTGCCTGATGCATCATATATTTTCAACGACACAAATCCTTTTTCCGGAATACTAAATTCTATTTTGGTCGTCGGATTGAACGGATTCGGATAATTCTGAGACAGTTCATATTTTTCAGGAATGCCGATCACGACTTCATCCGGTAAATTGTAGTATTCAAAATTACCGTTGAAATCTATCTGTTTCAGTCTGTATCTGTATTTTCCGGTAGTAAGGCTTCGGTCAATGAAACTATAATTGTTCGGCGTTGCAATTGTTCCGTGTCCGCTTACATTTCCGATTCTTTCCCAATTAATATTTTCATTTGGATATTGAGAACTTGAAACTGACCTTTCTATATCGAATCCGGAGTTGTTAACTTCTGATGAAGTAGTCCATTGCAGCGTAACTGTATTTTTATTCAAAACTGAAGTGAAAGAAGCAAGCTCTACAGGCATTGGATTATCCACTGTCACAGCCTTACTGCAGGTGATCCATCCGCATTCATCCTGTGAATTATGATAAAGTATGAATATTCCAGGTGATGTTCCTGCATTTACAAATACTGTATCCGGAGTGCTTCCTGTTATATAAGCGTTGCATGGAGGATGATTGTTAATTTCCCAGAAGCCGCTATTATCCGAAGAAGTGTACATAGTCTGCAGAGTATTTACAGTGAGCATATCCGGTCCGGTCACAATGCAGTTTGACGTACTGCCTGAGTTGAATAGAACCGATACATTTTTACTGCCTGAATTGGAAGTTGCGATATCCAGAGCACAGTCACCATTAAAGTTGCCTGAGCAGATCCCGTTTGGACCGTTTCCGGTATTGAAATTAAAAGGTCCCGTAAAGATCCCGTGACCGTCATTTTTGTAGAGTCTGACTGAATTCCCGTCGAGAACTGCAATATCAAGATCACCGTCAGCTTCAAAGTCACCTGTGATTCCTGCACCGGCAATAATATCAGCGGGGGAAGAAGTGAAGAATCCGTTACCATTGTTTTTCATGTACAATCCGCTGCACATGAAATCAACAAAACCATCTCCGTCAAAATCACCTGTACATATTATATTATGATCTTCAGAAAATGAGTAAGCGATCTTTTCAGAAAATGCTCCTGATCCGTTATTGGTCATGATCTGAATGGTATGACATTCATTAAGACAGTTGCAGCCAAAATCCCATGTATTCTCATATGATTGCAGAAGAATATCGATGCTCCCGTCATTATCAGCATCACATAAACCAAATGATAATATCTCACCATATAAATTCTGCTGTCCCTGACACCAGGCATGAGTAAATGATCCTCCGGAGCTGAATTCTGCATTGCCATTATTCTTCTGAATATCCATTACACCGGAGAATCTGTCTCCGAATACTATCAGAATATCATTATCACCATCATTATCTATATCTGCAGATTTTAACAAACCTGTTCCTACTCGTCCGAATACAATTCCTCTGTATCCGTTTGTAAAAGTACCGTTTCCATTGTTAAGCAAAATCTTTAATCGATAATCAAAATATGTTCCGACAATAAATGCAAGATCGATATCTCCGTCATTGTCAAAATCCGCATATGTATAACTAAGCACTAATGTAGTATCAATGATGAAAATATTATTTTGTGTGAATGAACCTGCTCCGTTATTTTTCAGGAATACTCCCCTGAGCGAATCTTTATCAATAGTGATAAGATCAACAGCTCCGTCACCATCGAAATCACCTGATATTATGCCATCGGGTTTTATTCCGCCTTGCTGAACGGTTTCCATTGTAAAATTTCCATCCCCTCTGCTGACATTTACTGTAAAGGAATATGATATCGGGTCAACAGGAACATTCGCTATGGTTTTTACTGAATTATTAATGTTTACATTGATCTGTTCGCCGGTCTTAAAATCCTCATCGGGATTTATCTCCGCTGTTCTGGTTGCGGCATTGTATGTTATGACAATTGTCATAAGACCTGTTTCATTTCCGGAAATTTTTATCCCTGTACTGTTAAGCGTTAATGGATCCATATCCTGCAGAAAATGTATCACAATATTCTGTGATCTCCCTGCATTCAGACTGTTGATATCCGGACTGACACTGTTGATATATGGATTGACAGGTATTGCATTAAGAAAAGAAGTGAAGATAAAAATTAATAATACCGGAAGAAATATTTCGTATATTATGGTTTTCATAATTAATTTCTCCTTTAAATTTTTTGGGGTAATAGTTTGATATTAAATTCTCTGTAACAATATTGCAGATTAAATTTAAAATTACATCAAAGCATTTCGAATGATTTGTTCGGTTTGAATTTCGCCAATCTCTCTTCAAATTTAAATGCAAAAATAAGCAGGTGATTTTTACCGGGGTGACTGCTCTTTCTGATTAAAATCCCCTCCGCTATGGAGGTTTGGAAGAGAGCCGGTCTGCTGGTGAGGTAGTCCCGTAAACGGGAAGATTCAGATTCAACTTTCTGCATTTCAAATCTTAAACGTTATTCATAACTTTATTTCAAAATAAAATCAACCAACATATTTTCCCAATTAAAAAAGGAGGGAAATACATGCCGCAAAACACTCAAGATTACTTACTCTTAATTCAAAACTATAATAAATCTTTACCTGATATATAATTAAATTTTAAGAAAGGAAAATAATATGAAAAACTTATTTAAAAATTCAATTTCTTTATTTTGCATTGCCGTTTTCATTTTAACATTAAACGGCTCTTTTCAGAATGCCAAAGCAGATTATTTTGAAATTTATTTCAGAACTGCTACTTATACACATGGTTCACAGACAGATACATTTTCAATTGAGTGCGGGGATATCATCAATTTATCTTACGGCGGAACGTTAACTTTCGAAGTCTATGTATATTCGACAAGCATCAGTAACATTATGTTCCTGTCCTGCGATAATTTACCACCGGGAGCTACTTTCCCGAGTCAGACGGGATTTACTTATGTGCAAAGTACCTTTACCTGGACTCCGACCGGACCTTTTTATGGTAATATAATATTTCAGCTGCGTGGCACTGCAAGTGTCGATTGTGCAGTAACTTTCGACTGGCCGCTTCCTGTTGAGTTAACTTCATTTACTTCTTTTGTTCATGAGAACGATGTAACTTTAAAATGGCAGACAAGCTCTGAAAATAATAATTCGGGTTTTATTATTGAAAGAAGTATTAAAAATAATAGTAATAACAATGACTGGATTCAAACAGGATCGGTTTCTGGTAACGGCACCACATCTTCTTCGTCAGATTATACTTTTACCGACAGGAATCTGAACTCAGGTGTTTACCAATACAGATTAAAACAAACAGATTATAACGGGAGCTCTGAATTTTATTATTTAAATAATGATGTGCTGATCGGAACTCCGGAAAAATTTGAATTGTCGCAGAATTATCCGAACCCATTTAACCCTTCTACAAATATAGAATTTAGTATTCCGGAACAAGGATTTGTGTCATTGAAAATATATGATGCATCAGGTAAGGAAGTTGCGACTATTGTAAATGAAGTTAAATCACCGGGATACTATTCGGTTATTTTCAATGCTGCAGGTTTGTCAAGCGGGATATATTTTTACAGAGTTACAGCCGGCAATAATGTTGCCACTGGAAAAATGAATTTAGTTAAATAAAAGTGTATAGGGAATATTTGTTGTCTGAATTATTTATTAAAGAGATTTGTCTCCGCCGAGAATTCACATTGCAAATTAAGTAAAAATTAAAAATCCCCCGGCAGTCATCCCTTCCTGCCGGGGAAATAAAAGTTATCTGATAATTAATATCGCGTAACTTTTTTTGTTCTTCCGTTTGTTCCTCTGATTTGTTTTAAATGGTATTTCTGTCCATCACTACCAGCATTTCCTCATAGATCTCTTTCTTCACATCAGCATCTATTCTCGACTCGAAGCAAAGCCATTTAATGTATTCCGGATCGTGTCTGTAGATCTCACGGATCGTTCTGCCTTTGAATTTTCCAAAATTCAGGATCTTTCTGCCGTTTCTGTCAGTCAGGATCCTGTTCTCATCTTTTTTCAGATTCAGCGCAACGAAATGGATCATCTTCTCATCATAGGACAGTTCAAATCCCGTCATATCTTTCGATTCAAATCTCCTCTCTTCACCGGCTCCGACTCCCTTGTGAATATCAAACTTAAGATTTGATATGTTATCCATGAAATCATTTGTCTTGTATAACGCTTCGGCTTCCGTCAGTTTATTCTCCGCATCCTTCAGATTCATTGCCTCAAATGCAGCACTTCTGAGCAGCTTACTGAAATACTCACTGAAGATATTTTCTCTGTTGAATATTTCCAGATTGAGAAGTCTGTTGTGAATGAATACTGCCATACCGTTCATCTCCGGCTCAGGTTTGAAGCTTTTGATGAAATCGTTTATATCTCCCTTCCTGTTTTCATATACATCTGACAAATTTGATGTTTTCGAAAAAAATCCCATGGAATTTTCATAAGATCTGACATCTTCCCAGACTTCGGACTGATTTGCCGAGAAGCTTTTCTGTAATAAAAGATTATTCTTAACAGTCTTCGCTTTACTGCTTCTCATGTATGCAGGAGCAGAATATTCCGAATCCGTAAAGTCTGTCTTATTATACCTCCATCTTCCGGCTTCGACACAGCTTACAGGGATCGTTACTGTTGACCTCGGAGCTGCCAGTACCGAAGTGTTCAGCACTCTGTTCTGCTTTGCTCCGGAGAGAATGTCACCGTCCGACAAGAAAATAAACTCATCCGACTTATTCACAAAAACTAGATTATTCACACTTCCCGCTTCGCTCACTTCCTTTATCTCCGCATATTTCTTCTTCAGAGCTTCGGATAAAGAAATATACCCGAATGTGTTGATCTGATCCGTCCTGAACTGTACCACGCTCATGGATTTGTAACTGCTGAATTTCAATTTTTCTGCGTTCATTTTGTTACCCTGCCTTTCGTTTTGGTTTTTAATTTAGTTAATATATTGTTTATTTAAATTGCCGCAACATTCCGGCAATTTAAATTTCTCTTTTTAAAGAAAACTTTATACTGTTAATACAAATTTTCATCATCATTTTGGCATTCTAATAAAAAAATTTCATTTAAATTTATTACAAAAATAATAAGTCTTTATTTCTCATCTGCTATTTTCGAAACCTTGTTATCCGTCCGCAAGGTTGCGGAAAATTCATTTCCATTGCATCTAATGCTCTTATATTTATAGCAGTTATATCCTGACGCTTTCGAATTCATTTAATTAATATTTTTATCCGGATTGACCTTATAAAGCACCCGTATATGCAAGTAAAATTATCTCAATTTCCGTGATCAGATTGTTTTCCGTTTTTATTGTTACTTTAGATTCCTTGCTTCCATGGTCGGAATATTGCCCTAATAACAAATAAGGTTCTCCTCCTTCGGTATCCGGATCATGACTTAAAGCTCCGACCACCAGATAATTTTTCTTTTTAAAATTCCTGATACTTTTACAGACCTGTCTGAGAAAATTTTTCACCTGTGGTTTACCAATGATTACATTATCGGCAGTTTGAGATAAATACATAATATTCTCATCGAGATAGGGTATTACACAACCTGCATTCAGAGTGTTAAACATCTGCGCCAGTTGATCAAGTAATTCTTTTTCATTTTTTTTCATATTTTGTTTTAATTTTTAATTACTTCCAATTGCAAATTACTAAGAAATATTCATACCTCACCCATAAACGCAACCTTGGGAGAGGTCCGCAAGGTTGCGGAGATAACTGGTATATGCAACAGTTACATTATTTTTGTAAGATTTTGGTAGTAGAGACTCAATCCGCCGCCGTGGTTTGCGTCTGTATTATGTGAACAGCGGCTTTCTTGGATAGGTTAAATTCTTTCCGGTAATATCTCAGGTTTAGCCTTACGGAAATGACAGATTGTTTTTCTTAGTGTCTTTGTGACTTTGTGGTAAGATTCATATAAAGCAGGTTGGAGTTTATACTAAAAATTTATATCCATATTCTCCAGTTGGAGATTTATTCTGAACGGCTGTCCGGGTCTGCCCGAGATAAGAAAATCCTGAGCCCGGGTATCTCCAAGAAGGGATTTTATTTTCCTGTTGATCTTGGCTTTCTTCTGGCTGAAAGATCCGTTTTCATAATCTGTAAGTTCATTAATACTTGTTCTTACCTGTTCCGGTATGACATTCGGGTTTAAAAATTTATAGATATATTTCAATTTGGAATTATGTTTAGAAAGATCTATTGCTTTTATACCCTCTGGATTCAGAAGGAAAAGTATATATAAAGTACTCAGGATAGGTTCGAGTTTTAATTCCATATTCCCGAGCTGTGGTATCAGTAATTTATTATCTTCATCTATATAAATACTATAAGGAATTGAAACCCTGTTCACTTTCTTATTGAAAAGAAACTGCGTTCTCAGACCTTCAAGTATCTGAAATACCTGATCGGTTATATCAAAAGGTATTTTTTTTTCTTCAATTCTTTTAAAGCAACTACCGCAGATATCTGCCGTTCTCAATTTAAGTATCACTTCACGTTTGTCTTTACAGAAATCATTTATGCATCCTCTTACATGATAGTGAACATATTCGTTGTATCCTTCCAGTGATTCCACTTCCATAAGGTTCTGCAGCACATTTTCGATCACCTGATATGCAACGGGATGCTTATGATGCGCTTTGATGTAAAACTTTTCCCATTCGGCAGCATGAATGAAAGCGTTCTTATCAGCATTGCAGTGGCTGAACCAGTTGAGTGAGTTGAATCTGTTTGTGATCAGTACTACAAAATCATTTTTCCTGATCCTGAATCTCTTCCTGAAACTGTCACATAAGCTGAATAATTCTTCAAAACTCAATGGATATCCCAGTTCTTTAATGAATGTCTTTTTCTTCTTATCGGAATCAAATTTAAAATTATGATGAGGGTAAAGATCATAGTTCAGAAAATAAAAATCCTTTTTATCAAACACATGATCATTCATCTCAAATTTCATCGGTCCTTTGAATGAATTTAAGAGTTCATATACTTTGGTCAGATCTTCAGTACTGTATTCGGGTGAACGGATAAGATGTATTTTCATTATATGTTTATCAAATTTTTAAGTAATTAAATAGCTTGTTCAATTGCTCGTTCAATTGCTCGTTCCCAAACTCCACAGACTGTCCGAAAACAATTCCAATTTCTCTGCCTCAAAGACTCAAAGAAGTTTTGCTCGTTCCCAAACTCCAGTTTGGGAACGCACTTGTCAGCAAAACTCCGTTTTGCAAATCACATCTGCTAATTTCAATCAATCTTTTTAAAACATTACATTTTCATAATATTCGATATTTATACAATCTTTCAAGTTTGGAGATATTATCATCAGAAAGTGATTCAATGAATTTATGCTCGTTCCCAAACTAGTCCGCTTCAGCTGACAGGTTTGGGAACGCACTTGTTAGCAAAACTCTGTTTTGCTATTCTATTAGAATTATTTTCAAACTTTTAACTTTAAGTAATATCGTATTTCAATCAATCTTTATAAATTCTTTCAAGCTTGGACAAGTTTTCTTTTGAAAGAGATTTAACAAACATCTCAAACCTGGTTTCAATTTCCATTTCAAATGAGTCAACAAAGTATTGTGATTCTTTAAAAAGAAAGGGTTTATCAGAAATTTTCGATTTAACAGAGTGTTTAACAAATTCAAATTTCCCAATATCATCATATTTTTTAATCACCGCTTTCTTCTGTATCCTTCTGAAAATATCCCAGCCCTTATTGGGTTCAATTCCAATCATTCTGGATGCTTCTGAAATACTTGGTTTATCAGTAGATTCACAAAGCTCGTAATATGCATTTAATAATTTCAGTTCATCTTCACTTAATTTTTTCTTTAACTCATCAATATATTTCAAAGAAATGATATTTTGTTCTTTTTTCTCAATAGTTTTCGGATCAGGATCAATGATATCACCGGCTTCATCTATAAGAACAAGCAAATATAGATATTTATTATGTTTGGTCAAATTAAATATTTTATTCTTAATGATGACCAGACATAAACTTTCAAAACTTCCTCTGTCTTCGTCAAAGTGTTCGAGTGCTTTTACTATTGCTTCAGATACAATATCTTC
>JAGQWH010000167.1 GCA_020437545.1 Ignavibacteriota bacterium | reverse complement strand
ATTGGCTACACTGTGTATAGGCGGAGGTGAAGCAAGCGCTTTAATAGTTGAGAGAGTTTAACAGTATTAAGTATTAGGTATTAAGTATTAGGTAGATTTCAATAAATTTGAATAATTTTTTTTAATTATAACAGCCGTTTAAACATTTATTTATTATAAACAATAAATCCAAGAGGACATAATCATGAATAAAATAGCAGTAATAGGATCAGGGACAATGGGTAACGGAATTGCGCATACTTTTGCACAGTTCGGTTATAAAGTAACATTAATTGATATTAAACAGGAATTTCTTGACAAGGGACTTGAAACTATTTCAAAGAACATAGACAGACAGGTAAAAAAAGAAATACTTACTGAAGAGCAAAAGAAAGAAATTCTTTCGAATATCAGTTCTTCTATAAATTTATCAGATGCCGGAGATTGTGATCTTGTGATCGAAGCAGCTACTGAAAATAAAGAGATCAAGAGATCTATTTTTGAAGAACTTGATAAGAACTGCAAACCGGAAACAATTCTTGCAAGCAATACATCTTCGATTTCCATTACGGAAATAGGTGCATTTACAAACCGTGCCGATAAAGTAATCGGCATGCACTTTATGAATCCGGTTCCACTGATGAAACTTGTAGAAATTATCAGAGGTCTTGCAACTTCGCAGGAGACATATGATACCATAAAAACATTATCTGAAAAAATTGAAAAAGTACCTGTTGAAGTTCAGGATTATCCGGGATTTGTAGCCAACAGGATATTGCTTCCAATGCTTAATGAAGCTATGTACTGCGTCATGGAAGGCGTGGCAACTCCGGAATCAATAGATACAGTAATGAAACTCGGAATGAATCATCCGATGGGTCCGCTTACTCTTGCGGATTTTATTGGACTTGATGTGTGTCTTTCCATCATGGAAGTTCTGCACGAAGGACTCGGAGATTCAAAATACAGACCTTGTCCCCTTCTTAAAAAGATGGTAGCCGCAGGTTATCTCGGAAGAAAAAGCGGTAAAGGTTTTTATGATTACACAAAAAAATAATTAATTAATTAAAATAAAACTAAAATGAATTTTGATTTAACTGAAGAGCAGAAAGCAATAAGAGATGCTGCCAGGGATTTTGCAGAAACAGAAATAGCGCCTTCAGCTGTCGAGCGTGATCTTTCAGCTGAATTCCCTACTGAGATAGTTCAGAAACTCGGAGAACTTGGATTTATGGGAATGATGGTTTCACCTGAATGGGACGGAGCCGGAATGGATACTTTATCATATGTACTTGCTATTGAAGAAGTATCAAAAGTTGATGCTTCTGTTGGTGTTATAATGTCTGTAAATAATTCTCTGGTATGTTACGGAATTGAAAAATGGGGATCGGATTTTCTTAAAGAGAAATATCTGAAACCACTTGCATCCGGAAAATTATTAGGCGCTTTTTGTTTATCCGAACCTGAGGCAGGCAGCGATGCAACACAGCAAAAAACTGAGGCTGTTCTGGAAGGTGATCATTATGTTCTTAACGGAATGAAAAACTGGATCACAAACGGAACTAAAGCAAATGTTTATCTTCTTCAGGCAATGACAGATAAATCAAAAGGTCATAAAGGAATTTCAACTTTCTTAGTCGAACAGGACATGGAAGGTATTGAGATCGGTAAAAAAGAAGATAAACTTGGTATCAGGAGTTCAGATACCTGTACTCTCGGATTGAATAATGTAAAAGTTCCGAAAGAAAATTTACTCGGTGAAGAAGGTGTCGGATTCAAGATCGCTATGAATACGCTCAACGGAGGCAGGATCGGCGTGGCTGCTCAGGCGCTCGGAATAGCTCAGGCAAGTCTTGAAGCTTCCATAAAATATTCAAAACAAAGAAAAGCGTTTGATTCTACTATTTCCAATCTTCAGGCAATACAATTCAAATTGTCAGAGATGGCTACTATTGTTGAAGCTGCAAGATTGCTGATATACAGAGCTGCTGCATGTAAAGATGAAGGAAAAAATTATATCAAGGAAGCTTCTATGGCAAAACTTCTTGCAAGTCAGGCAGCAGTGTATTGCGCTCTTGAAGCGATTCAGATACACGGTGGTTATGGTTATGTAAGGGAATATCTTGTCGAAAGATATTTAAGAGATTCTAAAATTACGCAGATCTATGAAGGTACAAGTGAAATTCAAAAACTTGTAATAGCCCGTGAACTGTTGAAAGCTTAACAATGAGCTTATAATAATATTCTGTCTTTCAGTTTCTGATAAAATAAAATATTAAAATTATTTAATGATTTATCAGAAACTGAACAGAATATTTCCTGTAAGATTTATACTGTTAAAATTTGTTGAAAGACTTGTAATCAGTGGATTATTTTTTACATCATGCGGCAGAGGAACAAATCTGTAGCTTACTTCAAAACCAAACCCAATCTTTGAGAAATTACCTGTTCCGATCATAATCTCATAATTCCCGGTCCAGAAATTGTCCGATGCAGATCTGTTTCCGATAAAATTCTGACCTTCATCCGAATAGATCTGACCGGTTATTTCTTCATTAATATACATCGGACCTGCTCCTATTCCAAAATACATTTTACTGAAAGATGAGGAATAATTCTTTGCAAAAGGATAATACTTGAATTTTGCATTCAGAGGAATTGTATAAAATCTGGATTGCGTAGGAACATAAAATCTTCTTTCAGTTTCAGAATCATAATAATAACCGTCATTATTCAGAGCATTACTGTATAAATATCCGGGTGAAAATTCAAATCCGTATTGTTCATTAAGCGTTATACCTATTATTCCATCGATCTCTTTCAAAAAATCCCCTCCTGAGAGCTGAAAGAACGGATAAGCATCACTTGCCTGAGGATCTGTAAGCCAGATCAGCTTAAAGCCAATGCCAACATATACATTCTGCTTCATTGATCTCTGCTTGATCTGAGAATGGGAAATTACGGGTATCAAAATGAGTAAAACGATTATTATTATCTTCTTCATAATTATAAGGTGTTATAAAATATATCTGCTTAGATCCCGGTTTTTAACAATGGCGTTAAGCTTTTCATTTACATATTTTTTATCGATCTCAATTTTATTCTTTTTTACTTTATCCGGAACATCAAAAAGTATTTCATCAAGAACAGTAGTAAGAATAGTATGAAGCCTTCTTGCTCCTATATTCTCAACCTGTTCATTTACTTCAGCGGCAATCTTTGCAATTTCCCTGATCGAATCATCAGTAAAATTCAGATCAATATTCTCCGATTTCAGTAATGCCTTGTATTGTTTTATGAGTGCATTTTCCGGTTGTGTCAGAATTTTATAAAAGTCTTTTTCATCAAGACTGTTAAGTTCAACTCTTATAGGGAATCTGCCCTGAAGCTCGGGAATAAGATCACTTGGCTTGGAAATATGAAATGCACCCGATGCTATAAACAGAATGTGATCGGTCTTTACGGGACCATATTTGGTAACTACGGTCGAACCTTCCACTATCGGAAGCAGATCTCTCTGAACTCCTTCTCTTGAAACATCAGGTCCTCCGCCTCCCTGAGAAGATTTTGACTGACCGCCTGCTACTTTATCAATTTCATCAATGAATACAATTCCTGAATTCTGAACCTTATCAACGGCTTCATTAATAACTGCATCCATGTCAATGAGTTTATTGGCTTCATCCTGAGTAAGTACTTTTCTGGCTTCGGCTATGGAAAGCTTTCTTTTCTTTGATTTCTTTGGCATCATGTTGCCGAAAAGATCATTGATATTTATTCCCATTTCCTCAAGACCAATAGGACCAAGTACCTGGAGCATCGGGAAATTATCGGCAGAAAGATCAAGCTCGATCATTCTTTTATCAAGATTACCTTTTTTTAACTGTAAGCGTAATTTTTCCCTTGTCGCAGCATTTAATTCTTCCTGAGTCTGACCGCCCGGATTTTCATTATTTTCAGCTGAACCGTTGGAAGCTTTTTTAACAGGCGGTAAAAGAATATCAAGTATTCTTTCCTCACTGTTTTCTTCAGCTTTAAGCTGAACTTCCTTCATCTTTTCATTTTTCACGATAGTAACGGAAAGATCAGTTAGTTCTCTTATCATTGATTCAACATCTCTGCCGACATATCCGACTTCAGTAAATTTAGATGCTTCAACTTTTATAAACGGTGCATTTGCCAGTTTTGAGATCCGTCTTGCAATTTCAGTCTTCCCTACTCCTGTAGGACCTATCATAATGATATTATTAGGCATGATCTCATCTTTCATGACATCACTGACCTGCTGTCTTCTCCATCTGTTTCTCAAAGCAATTGCAACCGATTTTTTGGCATTATTCTGACCAATGATATATTTATCAAGTTCTTCTACTATTTCCGATGGAGTTAACTGTTTGATTCCGTTTGATGTATCAATCAATTTTTCTTTCCTTGTTTTCACTTTGCTGCTTTGTTTCTTTTCTTCTTTGATCAATTTCGTTTTTTAATTAAGTTAATATTTTATTTCCTATTTCTTTAATTCTTCAATGGAAATATTATGATTTGTATATATACATATATCTGCCGCCTGATTCAATGACTCCGTAACTATCTCTTTAGCGCTGAGTTTGGAATACTTTACTAGCATTCTGGCAGCGACAAGAGCAAACTGACCACCCGAACCAATTGCAACTATTCCGTCATCAGGCTCGATCACATCACCTGTACCCGAAATAACAAGAGCTTTTTCATGATCTACTACCGCAAGAAGCGCTTCTAGCCTCCGAAGGTATTTATCAGTTCTCCATTCCTTTGCCATTTCTACTGCGGCTCTTGAGAGATTTCCTTTATATTCCTCCAGCTTGGATTCGAATTTTTCGAATAATGTAAAAGCATCAGATGTAGCTCCTGCAAATCCTACAAGTACTTTATCATTAAATATCTTTCTTACTTTACGGGTAGTGTGTTTCATAACTGTGTTGCCCATTGTTACCTGTCCGTCACTGCCAATTACAGCTTTTCCGTTTCTGATCAGACCAATTACTGTAGTCGAACGGATCATGTTTTCTTTCTTCAATTTTTATTTTTTTAAATTATAAAATTTCTCTTCTTAATTTTGATGGTGGAATATTCAAAGATTCCCTGTACTTAGCCACTGTCCTTCTTGCTATCTTCAGACCTTTATTATTAAGCTCATGAGAAAGATCTTCATCGGATAATGGTTTTGATTTATCTTCACTGTCTATCAGTTCTTTTAAAGTGATCTTGACTTCCGAATTTGAAACATCATCACCTTCACTGTTGGATAAAGCTGTTGTAAAAAATGATCTCAATTCATGTATTCCCGATGGAGTCTGTACGTATTTGCCTCTTACCGCTCTGCTGACGGTGGACGGATCCATGTGTATATCTTCTGCTATTTCCTTTTCAAACATAGGCTTAAGCCCTGTGTCATTATTCTCAAAATAAAATCTCTGACGCTCGACTATTGCGCCCATTATTTTTAACAGTGTTTCTTTCCTAGAATTAATTGCATCTATGAACCACTTTGCCTTGTTAAAATTATTTACAATGAATTCCTTTGTATCCTTATCCAGTTTGTTTGATTTATCCTTATACAGTTTTTTATAAGCACTGTTGATTCTGAGTGACGGAGAATTCCCGTCATTAAGCGAAATTTCAAAATCACCTTCATTATTTTTGATTATCAGATCAGGTATTATATAATCTTTAGCTGATATCTGAATATCATTTCCGGGTCTCGGGTTAAGTTTCTGAATGAATTCAAATATCTCCTTTACATGCTGAAGATCTATATTTAAAGCCTTGCTAATGTTTTCATATCTCTTTAAACGCAGATCTTCAAAATGGTTTTCTATTATATCGATAGAATTTTTTTTAAGTTCTGAATCACTTTCAGATCTTTCGATCTGAAGTATGAGACAATCCTTAAGACTTCTTGCAGCTATGCCCGGAGGATCGAGCTTCTGCTGAACAAATTTAAGCGCTTCTTCAAGTTCTTCTTTTGTAAACTCTTCATTTGCGAAGATTGTCCCTGCTTTCTTTTTGTTCAGATCCGATAAAATATCTTCATCATTATCAACAAAGAATCCTTCATCATTCAAAGACCATATTATCTCCTCTCCGATGAATATCATTTTATCAGATAAACCTGAGAGATGCATCTGAAGCGTCAGGGAATCTTTCAGTGAACTTGTGTATTCCGAAGATATTACAGGTTCATAAGAATCATCTCTTTTTTCTCCTATCGAATTTTTATCAAACTCTTCATTATCAAAATATTCATCCCAGTTATATTCGTCCTCATTATTTTTATCTTTTTCCGATTCGTAATTCACATCATCTTCATCAATTTTTGTTTTCTCTTCATTGATATCTGAATTTGCTGCATCATCGCTTAAACCGGTTTCTTCCTGCTCGTATTCACTTCCCTCTTCCAGCATGGGATTAAGTTCAAGTTCTCTTTTAATTATATTGTCAAGAGACAGCAGTGGAATTGCAAGTATATTCTGCTGCATAATGATTTTCGGAAGTGTCTTCTGAGTTTGTTTCTGTGATAAAGACTGACTGTACATTTTTCCTGAAAGTAATTAAAATTTAATTTAAATATTTATTGAGATTCTTTTTTTGTAAAATATTTTGATTTAAGATCCTTATAAAACTGTTCGCCATATTCCCTTACAAGAGCTTCTCTGGCAAATTCAAATACCGTAATATCATCAGCTTTACCCTTCACGAGTGCATCTTCACATTCACTGATTTCCTCATATTTTATAATGTTTCTCTTTTTACCCGAGATTCTGACAGGAAACAAATGGCACGAAATGGGTTTTTTAAAATCCGTTTCATTGTTGTTATATGCCTGCTGAAAAGCGCACTTTGCAATTCCCTCTTCATAAAATGCAAATATGCATTCTTCATCATTGACACTTTTAAGTGAATAATCCCCGGGTTCACCTTCAATTACTCCATCAGTGTCAATGTGAAATATATTTATAACACTTAGATATTTTTTTGCAATTTCGGTATTCCGTTTAATAATCCTCACTTCCTCATCAAGTAAAGGCGCGCCGCCGGCACCCTTTAAAGTACAACATGCGCCTTTGCATTTTGTTACATCACAGGAAAATTTCAGATTGAATATTCTGTCATCAATAATAAATTTTTCCGACATTAAGCTTTCATGAAATTTTTTCCCGGTAATTGTCTTACAAGATCCCTGAACTCGAGTGATAAAAGATTAACAAGACAATCAGATATGCTCAATCCCGTAGATTCGCTTATTGCATCAATATGAGTTGGTTCGTTTGTCAATTTGTTGTATAATTTTTTTTCTGTATCATTAAGTTCATTAAGATCCGGAATGGATTTCTCATCTCTGAAGAGCAGCTCCTTGTTTAAAAACGGTTTGAATTTTATTTCCAGCTCCGAAAGGATATCCTCTATACAGGTTATAAGTTTTGCCTGTCCGCGTTTTATTATTTCATTTGTACCGTCAGATTGTCTGGAATTAATATACCCCGGAACAGAAAATACTTCCCTGTTCTGATCCACCGCAAAATCCGCTGTTAGTAAAGATCCTCCTTTTATTCCGCTTTCTATAATTATGCAGCCTAAACTGATCCCGCTTATGATCCTGTTTCGTCTTGGAAAATTAAGTTTATCCGGTTTCGAGCCTGCGGGAAATTCTGAAATCACAGCGCCGTTTTCAATCAGTTCATAATATAAATTTCTGTTTTCATACGGATAAATAACATCCGCTCCGCAGCCAAGTATGGCATATGTAAGATTTCCTTGTTTCATAGAAACCCTGTGAACTATTGAATCTATCCCTCTGGCAAATCCGCTTATCAAAGGTATTCCGAGATTTGACAATTGTTCAGTAAATTTTTCACAGGTATACTTACCGTATTCAGTAGGATTTCGTGTGCCAACTATACTGAGAGAATACCTGTCGGTATTTCTGATATTTCCTTTAAAATAGATTATCGCAGGTGCATCATAAATTCTTTTAAGATTTTCAGGGTAATCAGGATCAGTTAATGACAGTATATTGATTTTTTTATTTCCCGCATCCAGTATCAGTTTGTCTGCATTCGTATTATAATCTGATAATTTTTGTTTAGCTTCAAAAATATTCCTTATTATACTATGATCAATACCGTCTATCTTCCTCAGATCACCCGGACTGCAGTTAAAAAAATCATAAGGCTCTGGTAATCTTAAAATAATGTTTCTTATCCTGTTATTTCCAAGATTTTTAACATTCATCAGAAAATTTATATACCTGATCTTCTCCCTGTCATTCATAATTACTGCTTAATTTAATTAATATAATTTTCTAATAGTATTACAATAATTTTGAATTTTTTATACTTGTATTAAATTATTCAAAATCCATGCTGTTTACCCGAAGTAATTTAACCCCCTGAACGGACTTTTTCAAATAGAAATCCATCCATTTGTGAAAATGGAATTTTACTTTGAAATAGCTTTATCAGACTTTACATTTAGTTTTTTAAAGGCATTTGCGGGAATTGAATAGGAATGTCCTGATATTATTCAATACTGTCCAAAACATTTTCAAAGAAGTAAAAAAGTTTTAATAATAAATGATAATCTATATTTTTATCTTTTCAAATTTTTGAACCCGCCTGTGATAAATTGC
>JAGQWH010000166.1 GCA_020437545.1 Ignavibacteriota bacterium | reverse complement strand
AGTATCATGATTAACTATTATTTATTCTTTCGCCGCAAGCGGCGGGGAATTAAACCCTATGCGATTAAAAAAAATTATCACTAATTTTTAAGCAGAATTGATATAAATTTTTTTTGGACAGTATAAGTTTTAGATTTAGATGGATTGAAGGGTTGATTGAAAAAGACTCGATATTTTTCCAAAAATGTTATCAAAACAGATTAAATTTTAATATTGTTTAATTTATGAAAAACGTTTTGGACAGCAATGACAAAAAATATTAATATGTTCAAAATTAACTGTTGACTATGCAATAATTTTTACATATCTTCGTTTCTCAAGTTCTTGTTGTAATAAGTTCTTTGTCATAAGAAATTATTAATTAACAAATTCATTAACTTTAATTAAAGGAGTCAAAAATGAAAAACCTTAATTTATTTTTACTTTTTTTAGTTGTAGTTGTAACATTTACAGCCCCCCCCCCCACTCCAGCCCCCATAATAAATTATACAAACTTAATATTTGGAATGGATGATCCAAACCAATCAGGCAGTTATACTTTCCCCCATTTTCCTATAGCTAATGATACTTTGAAAGCTTTAGTTATCTTTTGTAATTTTCCAAGTACCAGTGGAGATTTTGATATAGCAAATTCTTCTTTACTTCAATATTGGCCTGGTACACAATCTCAAACTCTTCCGTCTTGGGCAGATTCAATAATTTGTCCAACAACAACAAATGTATGGGACAGAAGTTTAACAGGTTTGTTTAGAGATGCCAGTTTAGGAAAATTTTGGCTTATAGGAGATGTTTATCCGCATTTGTATATATTTGAAAATCAAGTAGATTATTATGCAGATACATCAAGAAGAATAGGGTATGCTGTAAAAGAACTATTGGAAAATTTGGATGATAGTATAAATTTTGCAGATTACGATAAATTTGATCCAAACGATTATGACAATGACAATAACAGACATGAACCGGATGGTGTTGTCGATTTTATTTTTATTAATTTTAGATTTACAAATGCTCATACTATAGACCTTGGAAGTTATTCCGGAATAGCTAAATTAGGCGGACATTCTTCATCATTTGGAACAGGGGTTTCAGAAATAACTCTTGATGGAAAAAGAATTTTTGCCGGTTTTCCAGGATCAGGATGTCTCTATGAAATGCAGAATCCTTGGGATATAGGAATTCCTGCTCATGAATTTGGCGAACACTATACTTATGGAGCCGGACATAGTGAAAAAATGGGTTCTTATAATATTAATGGAGGAGGATTAGCTTCTGCTTTTGATAGAGAATTCATAGGCTGGGATAACAGCTCAGCGATGAGTTCAACTTCAAATACAACTTTTACTTTAAGAGATTACTTTACAACTGGTGATTATGTTAAGATACCAAGAAGCACAGATACAATTTATCTTGAGAATAGAGAGAGAAGAAGTTTTTACTCTACAAATAATTTTAGAAAATGGAAATGGTTATCCTCAGAACCATTATATCCATTTATGCCGGATTCCGGATTGTTAATTTATAGTAAAACTTATCATCGATCATTTAACATTCAATCTGCAAACGGAAAATGGAATTGGGCGAAGTGTGTAAACGGTGAGTATAAAATTGATTTTTATAGTCCAAGTTTTAACTTTTTTCAAAATGGAAATTTAAATAGATATACGGGAGAATCTACATTTGATTTATATAACAGACCTGTGAAATCTTTAGGCTGCCAAACTATACAAAGTGCAGTGAATGGAACTGTGAATGAAATGACATATATGGGAATTAAAGGAGATAGTAATACTTGTTTTGATATTGGATATAATCAGGTATATTCTCCATGGAGTAATCCACCGCTTAATGTACCAAATACTAATGACAGTTTAACAATTGAGTTAACCGGAAGGAATTCTAATGGAGATCTTACAGTAGAAGTTTATTACACTAACATTTTAGGTGCATCACCTTCAAAACCTCAATTCGTTTCCATAGAAGAAAATATAATTGATGATTATACATTTAATGCAAAATTAGTTTGGAATAAAAATTTAGAACCTGACTTATCAAAATATTATATTTATCGAGGAGTCGTTGGAAGCGGAAACTCTGAGCCTCAATATTATGAATATGTTGATCAAACAGTTGATACAACATTTATAGATACACATTTAACACTTTATAAAGATGGAAATGGGACGGGATCCTGTGCAAGATTATTAATGAAATATGCTTATAGAATATCTGCAGTTGACAATACCAACAAAGTATCTGTAATGTCAGAAAAAGGTACAATTGAAGGTTATAAAAGCCCTTGTGATTTAGAAGAAGCAGGTGCCAGACCTTTTATCAATATCACAAAAGAAGAAGGCAAAGTAAATAAAGATATAGTTGATTACAAATTATATGAAAACTATCCGAATCCATTTAATCCTACTACTGTGATAAAATATGAAGTTCCAGTTTCAAGCAAAGTAGTCATAAAAATATATGATCAACGAGGCAAAGAAATTCAGACATTGGTAAATAATTATAGAGATAAAGGAAGTTATCAAATAGAATTTAATGCTAAAGATCTCTCAAGTGGAATTTATTATTATAAAATGGAGTCGGGTAGCTTTTTCCAAATAAGAAAACTTGTTGTTTTAAAGTAAATTGTTTTTTAATATTAGCTGTTCTCTTTCGAGCAGCTAATATTTTTATTTTAATAAATTTTAATTAAATGATTATGGAAAAAATAAGACTTAAACTTTTTTTAATAATGATTTTTCTTTTATCTATTGTTCAAATAGGTACCACTCAAACAGGATGGATAGATATGTCAATTGGTACAAGAAATTATGTAGCTATAAATTTTACAGATGACAATAATGGATTTATTTTCGCAAGTGATGGTGTAATTTTAAAATCAACAAACCGTGGAATTACATGGCAAGCTTTTCCTAATAGCTTTCCACTAACTGTAAAAACAGGTTTATCTGTAAATGAAAATTTATATTTTGTAATTTCGGGAGGATCAGCTTCCGGTATGGTAAATACAACAACTAATGGAGGGGGAAATTGGGTGAATGGAGAAAATTTTTTTACTCCTCTCGGGAGCGGATTTAATTGGTTAAGGAATTTGACTTTTGTTAATCAAACAACAGGATATGTCTGCGGAAATGAATACGGATATTTAAATGGACAATTGTATGTTGCCGGAATTATATATAAAACTACTAATTCTGGTAGTTCTTGGTTTCTATCAACCAGACGCGGTTTCGACTATAACGATATTAGGTTTTTAGATGAATCAACAGGGTATGCCGTTTTAGGCGGAGTAATAAAAACTACTGATTCCGGAAACAATTGGAGTTATACAGGACAAGTTTTCTCACAAACTTTTTCTTTAAGCCATCCTTTTAATGATACGCTATACATGAGCAGTACAAATGGAAATGTTCATAAATCCATTAACGGAGGTGTTGATTGGACAACCACAAACACATCTTCGACAGATTCGCTTTTAAAAATATATTTCGTAAATAGTCTTACCGGCTATACTGTCGGTACTCTAGGAACAATTGCTAAGACGACTAATGGTGGTGAAAATTGGTTTCTCCAGGAAAGCAATACTACAAAACGACTAAATAGTGTTTATATGATCAATGATAGTGATGGATTTATAGTTGGAGACAGCGGCAAAATCTTAAAGACCACAACCGGAGGTGTTCTTACAGGTTTTACTAATTTAAATACAGAAATTCCTGATAAATATTCTCTTTCTCAGAATTATCCAAACCCGTTCAATCCGAGTACAGTAATAAGTTACGAGTTACCGGTTACGAAGCATGTGAAGTTGGTTGTCTATGATGTCCTTGGGAATGAAGTTGCGGCTTTGGTAAATGAAAATAAACCTGCAGGGAGCTATGAAGTTTTGTTTGAAGGTTCAAATTATCCGAGCGGAGTTTATTTTTACAGGTTAGAAGTTGAGGATAATATTTTAGATACAAAACGTATGGTACTTTTAAAATAAATTTTAATAACCTTAAATTCATATAACAAAGTAGACAAAGTATCAAAACATGATAGGAAAGATCACAACAATAATCTTATTTGTAAAAGATGTTCCCGGTGTTGCCGGGTTTTACAATGAAGTACTTGGATTTAAAATTATTGGAAAGGTAGATCCGGAGTGGACGGAAATAGACTGTGGAAGCTGCCGGATCGGATTACATAAAATTGGTAGAGCCGGAAACATAAAAAAGGAAACCGGAGTGAAAATTGCATTCGGTGTAAAAGATGTAGCAAAAGCTAAGGCATTGATCGAAAGCAGAGGTTGTAAAATGGGTAAAATACAAACTTTCGAAAAACTGAATTTTTGTGACGGAAGTGATCCTGAGGGGAATAAGTTTCAGATATCCAATCGGGGAATGGGAAAGTAAGTTCGTAAAGTTTACAAAGTTCGTAAAGTATGTAAAGTTTAAAAGACATACTTGAAAAAAAGTACTATCACTGATGATCTTAATATTTTAAGTTGTAAAAAAATTTATAATTTGCATTTAAATTTACGATTATTTTTCGGATTTTACCTACTCACAATTTGAATTTTAATGTCTGAAACAGTTACGGAATTAATAATCACACTTTCAAAAATTGGATTTGTACTTGCAGTTTTATTAACGGCAGTTGCATATTCAGTTTATGCAGAAAGAAGAGTATCTGCATTTATACAGAACAGAGTAGGACCAAACAGAGTAGGTCCGCAGGGACTTTTACAACCTCTTGTTGATGCTGTAAAACTTTTAATGAAGGAAGACATCGTTCCTGAAAAAGCCAATAAATTCATTCACTCTCTTGCACCGGCAATTTCAATCATAGTATCATTATCAACATTTGCAGTCATACCTTTTGGTGATACTATAACTATAGGTGACAGGGTCATACAGCTTCAGATCGCCAATGTAAATATCGGGATTCTTTATTTTCTGGCAATGACATCACTTGGGGTATACGGTGTCACATTAAGCGGATGGTCTTCAAATAATAAATATTCTTTACTTGGCGGATTAAGAGCTTCAGCACAAATGATAAGCTATGAGTTATCAATGGGACTGGCTGTAATAGCCATTATATTGATGAACGGAACTCTTGAGCTTGATAAAATTGTAGGAAGTCAGGCAGGATGGAAATGGAATATCATTCTTCAGCCGGTTGGATTTATAATTTTCCTCGTATCTGCATTTGCAGAAACAAACAGAACTCCTTTTGATCTGCCGGAAGCTGAGCAGGAATTAGTCGGAGGTTATCATACTGAATATTCAAGTATGAAATTCGCATTATTCTTTTTAGCGGAATATGCGAATGTAATTGTTTCATCATCAATGATCGTAACATTATATCTTGGCGGATGGCAATTCCCTTATCTGCAGGATATGGGCTTACCTGCAATGGCAGTAAGTATCATACAGGTACTTACATTTGCTTCAAAAGTTGTTCTGATGGTTCTATTCTTCATCTGGGTCAGATGGACCATACCGAGATTCAGATATGACCAGCTGATGAATCTTGGATGGAAGGTAATGCTTCCGCTTGGTATAGCTAATTTAGTTATTACCGCAATTGTAATTCTTCTTATGAAATCATAGACTATTCCGGAATATCCCGGTTTATTTTTATTTTTTTTAATCTTAACAAAAACAAAATTGAAAAAGACAATTCTAACAATATTATTATTTATAATATTATCACCCGTAATTTCATTCGGTCAGTATTTTAATGAAATTGAAAAAGATGATCTGAACGGCAATGAGATCGTTTTAAGTAAGTTACTGGAAAAAGGTCCTGTTATGATCTCATTCTGGGCGACCTGGTGTTCTCCCTGTAAAGAAGAGATGAAAAAAATGCAGCCTATTTATGAAAAATATAAAGATCAGGGATTTACATATCTTGCTATCAGTCAGGATAATCAGAAATCAGTTTCCAAGGTTAAGTCTTTTATAAATGCCAATAAATATACCTTCCCTGTCATTTTTGATCTTGACAAAAAAATATTTGAAGATTACAGCGGAGTAGGTATCCCTTATTCACTGATAATTGACAAAAATAAAAATATTGTTGCAAAACATCTGGGATATATAACAGGTGATGAAGTTAAAATTGAAAAAGAAATTGTAGATGCTCTCAGCGGAAATGATGCTCAGGATATAAAAGATGAATCCAAATAATATTTTAGCAATATCTTAAAATAGTCCTGCATAATTATAAATTATTTTAAATTATTTCAAATAGGAGTTTAAATAATATAGCGATGACATCCTTAAATGATTAAAAAACTATCAGTTTTATTTTTTATTTTAATTACTTCAACATTTGTTAAAGCTCAGATAAACCTGAATGTTGAAGCAGCGGTAAGTAACCTTCTCAGATATGGTAATGGATATCAGTACACAGGAACGATCAAAAATCCCAAAGAATATTTTGAAAATCTGACAGATGCCCGTTTAAAAATTAACGGTGTCACTTTTGGATTCAGAAATGAGATAAGTGATTCCATAGAGTATGGCGTAAATTTTGTCGGAATATCAAAACGCTTTGTTGAATACGATCATGAATCAGGAATTTCACTTCGAGCAGGTGATTTCTGGGAAGCCATTTCACTGGGTATGTCGCTTAATACTTTTGAGGACAGAGCCTTGGCTTATGATACAGGTATAGACGGAGTAAGGATCGGATATGAAAATACCTTCAAATTCAAAAACCCTCTTCAGGTAAAAGCTCAGATCATTGGCGGAAATATTAATTACCGGGATTATCTGGATCCATACAGAGTAGAAAATTATAAACTCAGAAATGCATATCTGAGAGTTTCGCCTTTAAAGCCACTTACGATGGGAATAAATTATGTTCATTCAAACGGAATCCTCCCTGAAGAAGGATTTCTAACTTATGTTAATTCCGATGTATCCGAAGGTTATTTTAATATTGATTATAAGAGTCTTCAGTTTTATACGTCATACGCTTATAAATCATCAGTCATTTCTCCTAATGAGATATATAATGCAAGCACAGCCAACGGAGACGGGTTATATTCAGCGCTTTCTTATACTTTCGGTAATCTTGGAATGACACTTGAGTACAAGAATTACAGATTTGACATAACGCTTCCTGATAACAGAAGCAATACACGACCTTCAAGAATGCTTCCTTATCAGAATCCGCCGACTGCTCAAAAAGAAAACAATTCAGTACTTACTTCAAGAAACCCTCATGTCGTCGATTTTAATGATGAGGTAGGAGGTCAGATTGATTTTGTATATGTTCCGAATGATAAATTAAGTTTTAATCTAAGCGGAAGTATAGCTTCAAAACATTATCAGTATACTGATATTGATACTTCATCCGTTATTTCTTACGAGAGAGTTGACAGAGGAGACAGCTGGCTGCCTGATATGAATAATGCTTTCTCACCTTTCTGGGAATTGTATCTTGAAGCTGAAGATTATGCTACTGATAAAATCTACGGAAAGCTTGCACTGGCATTGCAGCAAAATGTTTTATATAATCAGATAAATCCGGGTAGTTCTGAAATAATAAAAACAACAACCATTCCACTTGAATTCAGATATTCATTCACGGATGTTTATTCACTGACTTTTATTAATGAGACACAGTGGGCAAATAATTCAATTAATATTGGTGATAAGAATTTTATGAATCAATATAACTCACTGACATTCTCAAGTTCACCTTCATTAGTGCTGACTGTAACATCAGAATTCACCAATAATGATGATGAGCCAACAGGAAAGAGCAGCTGGTTTACCGGTGAGATCTCGTATAAATTGAATCAATCCAATACATTCGGTGTGTCTTACGGATCAGAAAGAGGCGGACTAAAATGCACTAATGGAATTTGCAGATTTGTACAACCATTTGAAGGTTTCAGGGTTTTGATATCAACACAATATTGACAATAAACTGGAATGAATATAATGAAAACTATGAATACAATTTTCTGTCATTGAAAAATTTAAATTTATTAATAAGTTTAATAAAATTTTAGAATAGAAATGAAAAAAGCCTTTTTAATATTACCGGTTTTATTAATTGTCATGACCTTTTACTCTTGTGAAAGCAATGACGATACGGTCGTGAACAATTCTGCAGCAGTGACAACTCCGCAATTACTTTCACCCGGAAACAATACAACTATATCTGAACTTAATCCGGTATTCGACTGGGTTGATTTTCCTGATGCAGTAAGTTATACTTTGCAGGTTTCACTGAATCCTGGATTTACTTCTTTTGTTCTGGATACATCAGGATTAACATCATCTTCCTTTACTGTTACAAGCGGTGTTATAAATGACAGCAGTACATATCACTGGAGAGTAAAAGCTGTATTATCGTCAGATACAACCGACTGGTCAAGTCTGTTTTCATTTTCCACATCTCTAGAATCAATCAATCCAACCAATAAGGTTCTGGTGGAAATATTCACAAATACAAGCTGCATACCATGTGTGGAAGCTAATACATATTTAGATGAAATTTTTACTTTACAGGGTGTCACATCCAATGATGCGAATGTTGTGATTTTAAGATATCATACTACGCTTTTTGCAGGTGACCCGTTCTATCTTTATAATACAACTGACAATAATGCGCGGATGAATTTTTATCCCAATGCTGCTATAGTAAACCCCAGAACTTTCTTACTGGGAGCGTAT
>JAGQWH010000165.1 GCA_020437545.1 Ignavibacteriota bacterium | reverse complement strand
AAGCAAATTTAAATAAATTAAATTTATTTTGGATACTACTAAGATACCTCGCTGCTTGCAGCGAGGTTATTCATTTCAAATAGAAATCCAAAGAAAATTGTAAAAATCATATCTGAGAGATAGAGGTTTTTTTCAATGAAAGAATCCAGTGATACATCATGCAGGCTTCATTTTCAGAAAAGAATTAATATTTTTATTTGCTGTTTTTGTAATTATCTTGCAAACACAAAAAATTAAAAATCTAATTCGGTTTAAAGAAATGGAATCTGAGAATACCGGCAATATTGCAAATCAGAACCGGAATGAACTATCAAAGGAAGAAAATAAGGAAGAAAATAAAAAAGACAATTCTTCTGACAAAAAGAAACCACGGAAAGGTCTTTTTCCGCTTGTCGCACAGCTCCTGAAACCCTATCAAAAATGGTTGTATATTGTTTTGTTTGCTATGCTCATAGAAACTGCCATGAGTCTTGCTGCCCCATGGCCGCTGAAGATCATACTTGATAATGTTGTAGGCAAACATAAATTACCCGGATATCTGGAATGGCTTAGAGACTTTTCTGTAAGTGAACAGACAACGGAACTGGCAGCTATAGCCGCAATCGGCGTTGTTCTTATTGCCGTTATAGGTGCTGTCGCCGGATATATTGATAATTATTATACAGAAAGCGTAGCGCAGTATGTCGCAAATGATCTCCGTCAGAAAATTTATAATCATCTTCAGAAATTATCGCTTCAGTATTATGACACTCACAAGATCGGAAATTTATTGAGTACAATTACTGATGATGTAATTACTATACAGAGCTTTGCTTCAACTGCTCTTCTGAGTATTCTTGTAGATTCGCTTACAATTCTTGGAATGGTAATTCTGATGTTTTATCTTAACTGGGATTTTGCTTTGATAGCTGTAGGTATAACTCCGTTTCTGCTGTTGTTTGTTGCAAGGTTCAAGAAAGCTGTCAAAACTGCAACTCATGAAGTCAGGAAGAATCAAAGTGAAATTGTGAGTGTTTTACAGCAGGGACTCGAATCCGTTCGATCCGTAAAAGCATTCGGAAGACAGGATCTTGAAGAAAAACGGCTGAAAGATGTCAGCCTTCAGACTGTTCAGGCAGCTCTCAAAGCCCGGCGCGTCAAATCACTTCTTTCGCCAATTGTTGCGATCACTGTTTCTTTATGCACAGGTTTTATTTTATGGAGAAGCGCGGGACTTATTCTGGCTGATGCAATGACGATCGGAGCTCTTACTGTATTCCTTTCTTATTTGTCAAAATTTTTTAAACCCGTACAGGACTTTGCTAAAATGACAAATGTAATTGCACAGGCAACAGTGAGTCTGGAAAGAGTTCAGTCAATACTGGATACTGTTGAAACAATTACCGAAAAGGAAAATCCGGTAGAGCCCGGTAATTTCAAAGGGGATATTGATTTCGAACACGTTGCATTCTCCTACGAACCTGATACTCCTGTCCTGCTTGATATAAATTTATCCATTAAATCCGGTCAGAGGATCGGTGTTTGCGGTCCTACAGGTGGAGGTAAATCAACTCTTCTTAGTCTTATTCCGAGATTTTATGATTCAGTATCCGGTGAAGTGAAGATAGACGGAGTGAATGTATCTGACTATAAGCTCACCGAAATGCGCAATCAGATAGGGTTTGTGTTACAGGATACGGTTTTGTTTTTTGGAACGATCTATGATAATATAGCTTACGGACGACCTGACGCTACGGCGGAAGAAATAATGGAAGCCGCTAAAATGGCAAATGCGCATGAATTTATTTCACAGATGCCGCATGGATATGACACAATGGTCGGTGAAAGAGGACTGACGCTTTCCGGAGGACAAAGACAAAGACTTGGTATTGCCCGCGCAATAGTAAGAAATTCTCCGATACTTATACTTGATGAACCTACTGCCGCTTTGGATACTGATTCAGAAAAACTTGTCATGGAAGCGCTCGAAAGACTTATGAAAGGCAGAACTGTAATTACCATTGCCCACAGATTAAGCACCATAAGGGATGCTGACAGGATACTAGTCCTCAAAGGCGGTATGATCGCTGAAAACGGTACGCATGATGAACTCATGAAGCTCAGCGGAATTTATGCGGAATTATACAGGATACAGGCGGGGAGTACTCCTTTGGTCGATCCGGTAAATCAGAATACGGAAAACAGTGACCAGAATAAAGCATAATCTTAAAATTAAATTTACAAATCAGATAATAATAACAATGAGCTACAGATCAATTATAATTTTACCCGATGACACACCGAAATTAATATTCGATGCCATCAATAATGCAAAGTCTTCATTGAAGATAAAGATGTTCATCTTTTCAGATCCTGATCTTATCAAAGCAGTTATAGCTGCAAAGCAACGGGGTGTAAATGTTAAAGTAATGCTGAATCCCGCAAGAAGGGACGGCGAAGAAGAAAATAAACAAACCCGTAAAGCACTTGAAGATATCGGTATCGAGGTTAAAGACAGCAATCCTGATTTCGGTATCACTCATGAAAAATCAATGGTTGCTGATGATGAGATCGCTTTTATAAAGTCTCTTAACTGGGCAACAAAAAATCTTAATCTTACTAGAGACTATGCAATCATTACAACTCACAAGCATGAAGTCGAAGAAGTACTGGAAGGCTTTCTGAGTGACTGGAACCGTCAGAAGTATGAACCCGGAGATAATGCGCATCTTATTTGGTGCCGAGGTAACGGGCGTGACAGGATTGCGCGGCTCATTGACGGCGCTAATCATTCTCTGTTTGTTCAGAATGAACGTTATCAGGATTCAGTAATTATTGAAAGACTTGTAAGAGCTGCCGTCCGCGGTGTGAAAGTCCATGTAATGGCGCTTCCGCCGCATTCACTTAAAAAAGATAAACTCGTCGAAGGTGTCGGCGGCCTCAGGATAATGGATGATGTCGGAATAAAAATTCACAAGATAAAACATCTTAAGCTTCATGGGAAAATGCTTTTAGCGGACGGAAACCGTGCGATAATCGGATCGATAAATCTTGCTCCGGGAAGTTTTGATGACCGTCGTGAACTTGCCATTGAAATTCATGATGACGATATCATTGAAAGACTTCATAAAGTTGTAAAACATGACTGGAAAAATTCTGTTCCGATCGATCTTACTGATGAAGGTTTGATGGCGGATCTTCAGGACAGGATTGAAGATGCAGGAGATAAACTTGCTATTAATAAGTAATAAATAATAATTTATAAGTAAATGCAGTCAGGATTTACGTCTGTATAGTAAAACAAATAACCTGTAGTTTTCATTAGCATAATGTAAATCCGGTTTGCCGGGAAAGTCTTTAGATCTGATTTTTCTTACTGTATTTTTATTCATCTGCCTTAAACAAAAAACAAATTTATCCTGTCTGAAATTAGTAAACTTAATTCAGTTAAATTGATTTTGGTGGATGAAAATTACATTGAAAAACATTAAACATACGGAATATTTCTTTCGCTTATGGAATTCAACGTAGATACAACCAAAATTAAAGTAATTGTAAATAATGTAAGTTAAACCTGATAACTCAAAGTGAAGTAACATTCAATTTTGCATTTGATAAACAATTTTGTAAATGGAAATTACAGGATTTCACTTTCCGGAAATATTAGTATAAAGGTGTGAAAAAATTATTGAAGCAATCGATTGTCACTGAATATTATTTTTTAAATTTAACCCTAAATATATAAATACTATGAATTCAAATAGACATTTTTCAGTTTTATTACTCCTCATTTTATTGTCTGCCTTTTATTGCGGGAAAAAAGAAAATGCGTTAGATAATAAAGGCAGTGATGATAATGAATTAAAAGAAGTTGATGATAATTCTACAAAAAAGAAGATGACTTTTAACGATTATCTTGGATCAGGCATTTCTTTAACATTTGACAACGTTGAATACAAACTTACCTGGTCATCGCATCCTTCTGACAATTTGTATATGCAGGAATACCTTTCCGAAAATGATTCTATAGAAAATTTTAAGAAATTAGTTTTGCTACAGGCAGTTACAGGAAATGCAAAGATTAAAGAAGTGGTGGATGTAAAAGTAAGCGAGCTCAAAAAAATGAAAGAGACCGATCCGATGGTCAATTATGATTTATTTGAAAAGAACGGAGAAATAATGTTGGATTTCATAGTTTTCAAGAATCTTCCGGAAAGCAATGAACCGGAATTTATTGAAAGGAATGTTTACCGTTACAAAACATTAATGAATGAAGGAAAAGTAGACGGTGTGATTTTGTTTGGCGTTAGCGAACGAGCTTACGGAAATAATATTAATAAATATTTAAATGATCTGAAAGCGCACAGATTTGATGTCCCGAATGAAGTTGGTGCTTTTAGTATCCCTGAAATAAAGATTATAAAATAAATTTTTAATAATTACTTCATTTTTTTATAATACATTTCAACATTTCTTTTATCCTCAGCTGACTTTTCTAAAATTGACTTAATTGCTCCGGATGTATCATTTTCATATTCTTTCTTAAAATCTTCATACTGACCGGACTGATGAATTACAAAACCAAGTATTTCAAATTTTTTCTTTGAACTGTCTTTTTCCATAAAATGCATTAATTTTTTAAATCCTGTTTTATTTTTTAGTGACCAGCTTGCTACGTCACTCAAAACTTGTTGATCATACATCTCACCATGATAGTCATCTATCCAGTTGGCTAATTCTTCATAATCATTTGTTATATCACTTTTCATTATTATCAGCCAGGTATCTTTAGACACTTTAAATAATGGATCATCTGCGGGGAAAAAAATAGCAGCTAAGTTCCAGGGAACGTAAATGATTAGTACTATTATAAAAAGAATTGTTGATATAATAAAATACCGCATATGGAAAAATTTTTTACATAAATTTTTATTAACGTATATGCTGATAATTTCAGTAAATCTATATGCTGAAAAATATAAAAGTATTAAGAATTAAAACCTAAAAGATCAAAAAAACATACTTCAAGATATTTCATAATATCGATTTTGAGAAAGATCAATTTGAATAGTTGTTAAAGTGTTTATAATTTCAGGGATTAGTGGTCTAATACTATCCAAATTATTATCCTTTGAAATAATTATTAGAAAATTAATATCATATTTACTTAGATTTTGCTGGAATTTAATTTTTGTATCGTTAGAAAGGAAGACTTTGAAGTTGTTTTGTATTGCAAGAGAAATCAGTTCACCATTTTTTTTACCAAGCCAGTTCATTTCCTTTACAGTATTTATTTCAAATTGAGGAAGGAGAGCTTTTAATTTCTTGTTAACATTTTCATCCAGCAGTATTTTCATCCAGTATATTCAAATATTTTTCATTACTTAAAAAATTTTTAGCGAGTTCTATTACACTTACGGCCTGTTCTCTTTTTACCCAATCATAATCTTCAATAAAATCTTCAATTGTTTTTCCATTTTCTATATAATCAAACAAGGTCTGAATCTTTACTCGTGTTCCTCTGAAAACAGGAGCGCCACTCATTATTTCCGGGTCAATATTTATAGCTGAATTATTCATTAAAATTAATTTAGCATTTAAAGTTAAAAAATAAAATATATAATTAAAAAACTCATTTCAGAAAACTCACGATAACTCAAATTAAAAATTTAAACTAATCTTACACTTCAGCAAACCGGTTGATATCCTTATTCTCCAGTACCTTCAACTCCTGAGGATGCAAAACAGAATTTATCATTGCCTTGCCCATACCTGAACTTGATGTGACATACTTCGATCTTAGCATTAACGGAAAAAAAGGTTTGGACAGAGCATACATGAAATTCACCCAACCGGTTTTGGATTTAACGCCTTTCTCTGGAATTATCACTCCCGGTCTGAAAATATATGCGTCTTTAAAACCCATGTTCAATATCATGTTTTCGGTTTTTCCTTTAACACGAGCCCACATGATCTTCCCTTTTTCAGTGCTGTCCGTTCCTGCACCTGAGACATAATTAAAAACTGAATCAGGATTAATTTCAAACAATAATTTTGCTAAAGCTTCTGTCATAGAATATGTGATCCGGAAATATTCAGCCTCTTTCATTCCAAGTGAAGAAATTCCCATGCAATGAAAGCAGGCATCGTAACCCTTAAGATTTTCTCTAATTGAATTGAAATCTGAAAAGTCTTCATGGATTATTTCAGTTAACTTTGGATGAGTAACTCCGGCAGAAGATCTGTTGATTATGAGTACTGAATCTACTCTATTACTTTCAAGACATTCGATCAGGACACCTTTGCCCACCATTCCTGTCGTACCGGTTATTATTACCTTTATGCTCATTGCAATGTCAGTTATTATTCTGTTTGTAATTAATTTATAAAAGTTTAATCTTTTTTATAATGTATATATTGCTGGCGTCCTTACGTCCGGGTCAACAACAAAAAATATATTATACGCATTTTGAATGTTAATTTTATTTACGTTATTTTTGTGAATTAAATTTTTTAAAAACTGAAAACAAATCAGATCATGAGTAAAAAAATGAATCCCGTGGTGCATTTCGAAATGCCTTATGAGGATAAACAACGCGCAGCTTCTTTTTATGAAAAAGTTTTCGGATGGGAGCATCAGATGCTCGGACCGGAAATGGGTAATTATGTTATAATGTCTACTTCAGAGAGAGATGAAAAAACGCATTTTCCGAAAAATCCGGGAATGATAAACGGAGGAATGTTCGAAAAAACTAAAGATAATAATATTACATCTGTTGTAATTGCGGTAGAAGATATCAGAGAAGCAATGAAAAATGTAAAGGATGCCGGTGGTGAAATTTTAGGAGGAATGAATCCCGGTGAACCCGATGATATTCCGGGTGTCGGATTGTACTGCGCATTTACAGATTCCGAAGGAAACAGGGTGGGAATGTTACAACCAAAAGGTATGTAATATCTAAAAACTTTTCTGAACCTTTCAGGAATTTAGACAAAACTTATAAAAAGTTTTTTATCAAATATTATCAATAGTAATATCTGTTTTTTTATTTCAGATTTTCTTACTTTACTCAGATTTTTATTCCCCCCAAAGAATTTTTAAATAAAATCCGCTTTCATATAATTTTTTTTAAAATTAAAAAATAAATTCACATGAAAACTCTTACATTTTTATTTTTAGCTTTATTCTTTTATTCATGCGGTAGTTCTGATGACAACGATTCCAGATTTGCTTCTCAGGCTGAAACTATCTATGCACCTGCTGAACGGACAGACGACGATGACTCGGATAATGATAATGTATTGATGAGAGGAACATGCACTCCTCCTAATATTAAACTTGATGTAAATATTAATAAAAAATACTGCGGATCGGATGATTGTCTGATTCAGTTTTCCGGTTACTGGTGGTGGACAAATTATCAGTTCACGGGAGCACCAAACTGGTTCTGGAATCAGGGGCAGGCATGGAGTCCGAGAAATGCATATGTTGATTCAGAAGGTCTGCATCTGACTGTGAAGAAAGACGATCTCGGCGGCGGTTTGGAATGGATGGCTTCTGAGGTCGTTGCGGTATACAACGCAGATAAAATGACACTTGCAAAGACAGGTTACGGAACATATCTCGTTTCAGCCCGCGTAAAAAGTGCGCCTTCATGGGATAAACTTGATAAGAATGTTGCATTCGGATTATTTACTTTTCAGAATGACAAAACAGGTGCACCGCAGAATCCTTACCGTGAACTCGATCTGGCTGAGATCTCAAGATGGGGGACTCCGCCCAGCAGTAATGTTAATGACAAAAGACTCGCTGAAGGAAATGCCCAGTTTGCAGTTCAGGAATGGGACAAACTTTCTGTAAATCTTAAAAGATATTCTATTAACGAAGGTGTCAAAGAGATTACTCTTGTAATGAAATGGACAAATGCAAATTCCCCTGTTACATTTTCACAATATGACGGAATCTTTACGCTCGATAATCTTCCGGCAAAGCCGAACAATACTTATACGACAACAGCTTCACAAAACCCGTTTATTCCTGCTGACGGATGTCAGTTGTTTCATATGAATCTATGGATGGGAAATTATGGTCAGGGAGAAAAACATCCCGGACCAAGTAATAATCAGCCTCAGGAAGTTGTTGTAACAAATTTTGATTACAGACCTTAAGATAATATATTGTATAAAATTAATATCCATTTAAAAAGTAAGAGACTGTCAGAAAACAATTCCTTTGATCCTTAGGGGCAAAAAATATTTCGGACAGTCTGTTTTAATTATATTTTAATGTTTTGAATTTTATATATTCAAAAACCGGTCATAGACTTAAAACGCAATTTTATTGTTCTCACGGAATTTCATGTAACAAATATTTTAATGTAAACTGACTGAAATTATTTAAACATAAGTAAATAATTGCCGGATCATTTTAAAAAAATCTTGCTGATAATTTCTAAAAATCAGATCAGTTTTCTTTGAAAAGCTGTAAAAACAAACAATATTCAAGGCTTTTTGAAAATCTCTTAAAAGATATCTCCTAAAAGGTTGAAAATTTTTCTTTGTAGAATTTTAATATTAAATATATTTTTGTACAAAGGCGATTTAAAGAAGATGTTGTAAAATAATTTTTTCCCCCGTTTCAATCTTGTTTAACAGCATCTTCATCGCCTTGAAATTGCTTTTCATCTGGTTGGATCGGGGGTATTTTATTTATTTTAAATTA
>JAGQWH010000164.1 GCA_020437545.1 Ignavibacteriota bacterium | reverse complement strand
CTCTATACACTCTATACACTCTATACACTCAACACACTCTATGAACTTTTATCTATCCGTCAATTTTAATATTTTCACAAAATGAAAATTTTTACTTTTTTAATTTTAATATCATCGTTAGCGATTTCAGGTATTTCCTATTCTATGAATGGGGATACCCTTAATATTTATACTCATTACAAAGAAAAGGTAATCACTGATCCGGCAAAAGGATATAATTCATATAAAAATCTGGTAAATTTTCCTGCAGGAAATACAACTTACAGAAAAGCCATTCTTAAGATAACATACCAGTGTCCCGACAGTCAGAACTGCGGCGAGTGGGATTATATAGATTATGTTTATCTGAAAAGTAAAAAGGGTTATTACTTAAATGACAATCATAACCCTGATACTTCAAGAATTGAGATAGCCCGAATGATCTCGCCTTACGGTTCTAGGTTCTCGCCTGACTGGAAATTTGAATGGAAGACTGACATTACCGACTTTGCATTTCTTCTTCACGATTCCGCGGAAGTTGAATTTATTCATACCGGTTACGAAAATAATAAAGACAGGGGCTGGCTTGTTACAATTAAGTTTGAACTGACAGAAGGCACTCCGGTAATGGAGACCATAGGCTTTGAAAAATTATGGACAGGTGTATTTCCTTACGGTAACATAGAAGATGATATACAAAAGTATTTCTGGCCGGTAATATTCGGTTATCCGAATGCTGAAATTGCCGGACTCAGAATACTGCAGACCGGTCACGGGATGGATGACTTTGAGAACTGTGCGGAATTCTGCAGCAAGTGGAGGAAGATCTTTTTAAACGGCGAATTAATGGATCAGAAACAGATATGGCGTGAGTGCGCTGATAATCCTCTTTATCCTCAGGCGGGAACGTGGATATTCGACAGAGCAGGGTGGTGTCCGGGAGCAATTGTCGAACCTGATGTTTATTATTTCAATATTGAAGGTGATACAGAAGATACAATCAAGATCGAAATGGAACCTTATGTTAACCCAAATAAACCATCAGCAAATTATGTATTCAGCTCTTACTTATTTTTATATAAAAAACCCATTGCAGAAAATGATGTTTCACTTGAAGATATAATATCCCCGTCTATGGAAGATATGTATTTAAGGAGAAATCCAAACTGCATGTTTCCTGTGATAAGAGTAAAAAATAATACTGCAGAAAACGTTGATAGATTTACTGCAGTTTACGGCACGGAAGGAAGTGTGACTGATACATTTGAATACAGAGGAAAGCTCAAACCATTTGAAACAAAGGAAGTAGTTCTGCCCGGAAGGATAAAGGGTGAAAGTGGTGAAAATAAATTTACAGTGACTTTAAGCTATCCGAACGGTGAACCGGATGAGTATGCTTTTGATAATGCCGGAAGTTCGGATTACATTGTGCCTCCCGTGTTTGATGAAAAGATAATAGTGAAATTCAGAACCAACAAAGAGCCCTCGCACAATTTCTTTCAGATAAGAGGACAAAGCAATATAATATTCAAACAGAAGGAACCGGGTTCTTACAAACCGGATACTGTATATATTGATACATTCAAATTGCGGAAAGGATGTTATGAGATAGTACTCGGAGACACAGCCAATGACGGACTTGACTTCTGGTTCAATCCTGAAGGCGGATACGGATATTTCAGGATCACTGATTCTGATGGTAAACTCATCAAAGCATTCAATCCGGATTTCGGGAAAGAGATTAGACAGCAGTTTATTGTAACCGGTGAGAAATCAGTTCAGATAGACAGTACGCCATTACTTTATATATTCCCGGTCAGAAATGCCGGAAAGTTTTTCTGCGATATTTTTTTAAATGAAAAATCCGATATCAGAATTGATATTACTACGGAAGATAAAAAGAAAAAAGTTTATAAGAAAAAACTGAAGAATTTTAAAGAAGGCATGGTGGATATTGATATTTCAAAAGTAGATGACGGTAATTATTTTGTGAATCTGAAAGCTGGGAAGAAAATTGTGTCGAGGAAAATTAAAATAAAAAAGTAATGGGTATTGGGTATTGAGTATTGAGTATTGGGTATTGAGTATTGAGTATTAAATATTTGGAAATAAAATTGTATTTTAGCAACATTAGAAAGTAAAATAGTATTTAAAGAAAAGAATTTTTAAAATTCTGCTTGCGATTAGTCTAACATAGAAAATCACTTAATACTCAGTACTCAATACTCAATACCCAATACCAGAATGAGTTTCATAAAAGAAATCTACGACGTCACAAAAGACCTTGCCAATAACAAGATCGCACTAAACAAGATCAGAAAATCTCTGTTAAGGGAAGTTAAACTCAATGACAAATTCTTAGTAGAGATAGCTGACACAGAAAAGCGACTGAAGAATGAAAGGCTTATCGAGATTGTAAATAATCTCGAAGTTGATGAAATGAAAGCTGCCATAAGTTGCGGGATACCATTCGAACTTATATCACTTATCATTGTAACAAAAGATCTGATGGAAGGACTTGATCCAATGAGAGCGCTTGGTAATGATCTAGAAACGGTTCTTGAAAAAATATACATAAAGATAGCATATCTGAAAAAAGATTATAAATCTGAGCACATTAATCTGTATATAAGAGTAAGGAATATTTATAATTATAATCAGCTTCTTATGAGAATGCTGCTTAAATAAATTATGAATTATGAGCTATGAATTATGAGCTATGAATTATGAGCTATGAATTATGAGCTATGAGTTATGAGCTATGAGTTATGAGTTATGAGCTATGAGTTACTAGTTATGAGTTACTAGTTATGAGTTACTAGTTATGAGTTACTAGTTATGAGTTACTAGTTATGAGTTACGATTCGTTCAGCAGTTAAAAAATTTATTAATACAATTTTAGAATCAATTTTGAATACATATATAATTATAGGCATTGGGTTTGGGATATTGCTTTTTTTGATTTTCAAAAGATCAATATTCAGAAAAGAGAGTAACTCAGGTTTTAAAAGATCCATAGAATCAAATGCTTTAATGAATGATGAGAAAATGAAAATGATAGTAAATGAATTGCTTAAAAAAGGAAAAAAAATTGAAGCCATAAAATATATTCATAAAAGCGGGAACGTAGGTTTGTCGGAAGCTAAAGAATTCGTTGAAAAAATAGAACTTATGAACAGGTCCGGAAGCAATACTGTAAGTGATTATGCTGAAAATATTTATGCTGATCCAGTATCAGAAGATAATTCATTACTTAACAGTAAGATCAAAGCACTGATCACATCAGGACATAAGATAAATGCTATAAAATTGGTTGTGGAAGAAAAGAAAATCGGACTGGCTGAAGCGAAGGATTATGTTGAAAGAATTGATACAGATCTTCAGAACGGTAAGATCTGAAAGCTACATTTTAAAAGATTCGGGTTTGTAATATAAGAAAAAAGAAGAGTATTTTATTGAAAAAAAGTTATGAAAAAATCAATTTGCATTTTAATACTTACGTTTTTATTTGTTTCTTTTACAAAAGCTGAATGGGTTCCAACCGGTGATATGTCTGCCGGAAATACAGATGTAGTCAGAGCTATTACAGGTGATGAAAATGGAAATCTTTTTGCTTCAAGCTGGGCGAGAGGAGTTTACAGATCTACAAACGGTGGAGTAAGCTGGGAATTTTCAGGACTCACAGGAAAAAGAGTTTCTTGTCTGAGTATAGCTCCTGACGGGACAGTTTACGGATTATCAATGACTCAGGATCTTTCTTATATACACAGATCAACAGATAACGGGCTCACCTGGACAGACGTCTTTGCAGGTTCATTTCCGCTTAATTATGCAGGCGGCGGTGAGATAGTGTATCCTGAGGACGGATCCATTATAGCAGCATTTTCAGTAACTGTTGGACCCACAATCGGAAATGTTTCTACATTTGTTTTTAAATCTACTGACTCCGGAAACAACTGGAATCAGACTCAGGTGATAGGTGCGGGTTTTGTGGGAGGAATGATCATCACGGATGATAACAGGATACTTCTCGGTACATCTCTGGGAGGCGTGGTATATTCTTCTAACAACGGTTTGAATTTTCAGAATTTTACAACCTTTCCACCGATTTTCATAAGAACTATTTTAAAGGATGAATTAAATACCATTTATGTGGGTGATGCATACGGACTCAACAGGTCTACAGATAATGGTCTGACTTTTACTGACATAGGTCATCACAGTTCGGGCATAGGAATGAGGACCGCTTGCGTGAGTTCGGAAGGTGAACTCTTTGTATCCATGGACAGCAGAGATGTTTTTTATTCAGATGACAAAGGAAATAACTGGACACTTATAAATGAAGGTTTGCCGGAAGGTACATATTTCCTGAAACTTAGTGCTGCGGGAGGAAGAATTTATGGCGGTACAAATAATAAAGGAGTAATGGTATTTGATATTCCGACAAATCTTATCAGCCAAAATCAGATCGCTTCTGAATTTGAATTAAAGCAAAACTATCCTAATCCTTTCAATCCTTCTACAAAATTGGAATTTAGGATTCCGGAATCAGAATTCGTTTCTTTGAAAATATATGATGCTCTTGGTAAAGAAATTAAAACGCTCGTAAATGAAACAAGACCAGCCGGAAGATATTCAGTTTCTTTTGACGGCAGCGGATTTCAAAGTGGTGTCTATTTTTATAAGATCGAAGCAGGGGACTTTGTCGAAGTGAGGAAAATGATATTAGTTAAATAGTTACAAGTGAAATGCTACAAGATTAAAATAAATATTAAATAGTAAAATCAGATTGAGCAAAAAAACAAATGTACTTTTCTTATGGAAGATTGATGATGAGCTGAAGAAGCATTTTCAGAAAACCTTTTCAAAAGATAAAAATACGGAACTTGTTTTTCCCGCAAGTTTTGCAAAAAAGAATTTATTAAAACTCTCCAAAGACGCGGATATAATGATCGGCTGGAGACCTTCGCTTGAGCAGCTTAAAGCTGCAGAAAATCTGAAACTCTTCATTAATCCCGGGACGGGAGTAAAGCATCACATAAAAAATTTCAGAGAGATCTATAAAAGCAGAAAAGTTACACTTGTCAACGGACATGGTCATGCTTATGCAACTGCACAACATACAGTCGCGATGCTGCTGTCACTTATGGGCAGGATAGTTGCACATCACAACTGGATGGCAAACGGAATCTGGAGAACAAGTGATGATAAGGATATATTCAGCGCATCTATCCCGCTTAAAGACAGGAAGATCGGTTTGCTTGGCTATGGAGCAATTAATAAATATGTTCATCAGTTTCTTTCAGGATTTGAAAATGAATTTCACATACTGAAACGGGATAAAAGCAAAGGAATCCCGGGTCAATTAAAGAAAAATAAAAAGAACAATATTTATGATATTACAGAACTCAATAAATTTTTAAAAACGATTGACATTCTGATCGTCGCAGTTCCTCATACTTCAAAAACCGAAGATCTGATAAGGGACAAAGAATTAAAATTACTTGGAAAAAATGGATTGCTCGTAAATGTCGCAAGAGGAACAATTGTAAATGAAGACAGTCTCTATGATGCTTTGAAAAATAAGATCATCAGCGGAGCTGCAACTGATGTATGGTATAATTATTCTCCAAAAAAAGATAGTAAAGGTAGGGAGTTTCCATATAACAGTAAAAGAAATCCATTTCATAAACTTAATAACTTTTTGCTTTCACCACACAGAGCTGCGTCACCGTTTGATGATATAAGCAGGTGGGATGAAGTAATCGAGAATATCAGAAGAGTTGCTAAAGGAAATAAAAATTATTTGAACATTGTAGATTTGAATGAAGAATATTAATTTGATTTTTGATTTTTGATCTTCTGCTATGGATTGACTTTCTAATCATGGCTATTAGAAATTTTTAATTTATATAAATTAAATTACATGAAAGAATTTATTGAGAATTTTGCGTTTTTGATAAGTATGATAAGTATGCTGGTAATAGCATATGGTTCAATATTAGCAGTTTTTAGTTTTATCCGGAATGAGTTAAGCAGAGCAAAAGGGAAGTTTTCATTTGTAAAGCTGAACAGTGTTAAGATCGATTTCGGATATTATCTTCTTCTTGGGCTTGATTTTCTAATTGCTTCAGATGTGATCCGGACTATAGTAGAGAATACATTGAATGATCTCACTATCTTAGGTGTCAGTGTCGTAATAAGGACAGTTCTGTCATACTTCCTTGGCAGGGAAATAACTGAGGATACGAATTTAAGAAAAGAATATCAGATTATAGCGGAAGATCAGGATTCTGTAAAAAGAACATAATAATTCCTAATTCGTAATTCCTAATTCGTAATTCGCAATTCCTGAATCAGTTCAGATTCTTTTCAGTATCAAGCAAACTGTTTTTTATCATACTTTCTCTTTCCCCGATCTGCTGTCTCCACATTGCAAAATACAAACCTTTTAATTCAAGTAATTCCTGATGTTTACCGGATTCAATAATTTCACCTCTTTCAAGTACATAGATCGTATCTGCATGCATGATAGTTGATAATCTGTGTGCTATCATAAGAGTAATGTGATGACCTTCAGATGAAATTGCCCTGATGGTTTTATTTATACCCTCTTCAGTAATAGAGTCAAGAGCAGATGTAGCCTCATCAAAGATCATCAGATTCGGCTTTCTTAATAATGCTCTTGCTATGGAAAGTCTTTGTTTCTCGCCGCCTGAAACTTTAACTCCGCCTTCACCTATGACGGTGTCGAGACCTTTGTCAGCTCTCTCGAGCAAAGTCTGGCAGGAAGCTTTTCTCAAGACTTCATAACAATCTTCATCAGTGGCTTTCGGATTTACGAATAAAAGATTTTCTCTGATAGTTCCGGAAAACAACTGTGTATCCTGAGAGACAAAACCGATATTCTCCCTCAGACTGTCGAGATCCACAATGTCGTATGGATTATCATTATATAAAATATTTCCTTCCATTGGTCTGTACAGTCCAAGCAGAAGCTTAACCATAGTTGACTTTCCGGATCCTGACGGACCTACAAAAGCAATAGTGTTACCGGTTTCAGTTTTAAAAGTGATATCAGTAATTGCATTTACCGAAGATGACTGATGTCTGAAACTTACCTTGTCAAATTCAAGCGTTTTGATTTTTTTAATATTGACCGGATTCAGTGGTTTGGGGTCGACAGGTGTATCAAGAATTTCCTGAAATTTCTGCAAAGATACTTCGGCTTCTTTATAAATATTCATAATGTTTCCAAGCTCCTGCAAAGGTCCGAATATATAAAAAGAGTAAATGAACAGAGTAAAGAACTGACCGGTTGTGATCTGCTGTGTGAAAATCAGATACATCATAAGAAGAAGAATGCTTGTTCTTAATAAGTTGACTATTGTGCCCTGAATAAAACTTAGACTTCTGATGTATTTAACTTTCTGCAGTTCAAGCTGAAGAATCTTATCAGTAGCATTGTTCAGACGGTCAGTCTCCTGCTGAGCAAGACCAAGACTTTTTACCAGTTCGATGTTGCGTAAAGATTCTGTAGTGGAACCCGCAAGACCGGTAGTTTCAGCTACAATGGTTTTCTGAATATTCTTTATCTTTTTTCCGAAAGATGAACTGATCCATCCGATGATCGGTATAGCGCAAAGATAGATCGGTGCGATTATCCAGTGAACTGAGAAAGCATATATTCCGACAAATACAATTCCCACAATGGATGTGAATAAAATATTGACTCCGGTTGAAATTATTTTTTCCGAATCGGTTCTTACTTTTTGTAAAATACCGAGAGTCTGTCCGCTTCTCTGATCTTCAAAAACCGAGTATGGGAGTTTCAGTGAATGATTGATCCCGTCAGAATATATCTGTGCGCCGAGTCGCTGTGTAATTACGTTTATGAAATAGTCCTGGAAATTTTTTGCAATGCGTGAAATAAGAGCCGCACCGACAGCGAGCATTAAGAGAAAACCTACTCCTTTCAGAAATTCGGATGTAGTGTATTCTGAGTACTTGGTGGCATAATCATCTATGACGTGTCTGAAAATTGCCGGATCAAGAAGTGAAAAGACCTGATTGACGGCTGCAAGGAATAATGCAAGTAAAACGAGATGTTTATAATTTTTTAGATAACTGTATAATAATTTCATGCGTGCAAATTAATCTTATAAGGAATTGAATTCAATTTAATTTTAAATCAGATGACATTTATTAATATTGATATCAATAAAGTTTTGTCTTAATCTGAAAATAACTTCAACAGGCTTTTTACAGAAGTTTTTGATAAAATGTTAGCTTTTTGTCTGAATTAAATCAACTCTGTCCAAAACGTTTTATAAAATGTAGAATAAATTTCTAATATACTCAGATTTACCTTCTGAGAGTGTCTAAAAACCAGCAATTAGCACTTTACCACAAAGACACGAAGGCACAAAGAAGAGCAAAATCAAAATATTTTTCCTTAGTGTCTTTGTGTCTTGGTGGTAAAAAAATAGTTTTGAGACACCCTCAGAAGCAAAGAAATCTGCCACGGCGGACGCCCGCTGGTGATAAATTGCCGGAAATTCATTCGTATAGGCGGCAAAAATTTCAACTCACCGATAGTCAGAAAAGCACTGACGGTCGGCGCAGTTAAGAAAAGGAAATTTTTGTTTCTCGCCAATACTCTGAATTTCTTTCGGCAATTTATCACAGGCGGGTTCAAAAATTTGAACAGATAAAAACATAGATTA
>JAGQWH010000163.1 GCA_020437545.1 Ignavibacteriota bacterium | reverse complement strand
TCCTCAGAATGTAATGATAGATCCTCAGACCTCGGCTGCAAAAGTGAGACTAACTAACACAGGTCACGGACAGGGTAATACTGATAATGCTGCTGAATTTTCATTTAAGATACATCAGGTTATTATTGGGAATGATATTACAAATCACAATCTTTGGAGAGCTGACTGTTCAGTGAATCCATGCAGTCCGCAGGGCGGAACGTGGCAGTATGCAAGAGCCGGCTGGTGCCCCGGAGCGAGCGTGATCCCGTTTGAAGTGGATGCAACGGCCAGCGTCACGCCCGGTCAGAATGTGACGATAAATTATGCGCTCCAGCCATATGAAAATTTCTGCAGACCTAATAATCCTCTGTGCGTACAGGGTGTAACCTGTTCGGATTGCAACTATAATTACAACGGTCACACCGAACCGCATTATACAATTCAGGGACAACTCATTTTATACAAACCAAATCCAAACGCCCATGTTACTGTTCTGAATTCAGAGATACCCGATTCGTATGAACTTGCACAGAACTTCCCGAATCCATTTAACCCGTCTACTAAAATAAAATTTGATATTCAGCAATCAACTGATATAAAATTATCAGTATTTGATCTGCAGGGTAAGATAGTTCAGACTCTTGTAGAAGGAAATTTAAAAGCCGGAAGCTATGAGACAGAATGGAATGCATCCGGATTCCCGAGCGGGATCTATTTTTACAGACTGGAAGCGGAAGGGAATGTGTTCTCGAAAAGGATGATGCTCGTAAAATAGTTGATAGTTGATAATTGATATTTGATAGTTTAAAACATTGATCCGCCGCGGCGGATTGTACATTAAACATGAATCCTACATAATGGTAAAATCTGTTCTTGTATAAAAAAAATTTTTCAGATAAATTTGTTCAAATTAATTTATCATAAAAAAATAAATCCCGAAAGGAGGTGCTCTGCTTATTTAATTTTATTTTAAAAAATAATCATTAACTAAACATAAAGGATCAAAAAATGAAAAAATTAAACAGATTTATTTACATTTTTATTTTTGCTTTAATAGTTATTGGTAATACACCCAAAGAATCATCAGCATTGCTCTACCCTTTTAGTCTATCTATGAGCGGGGCACAGGAGAACCCTCCTAACGCATCACCGGGTACAGGTAATATCTCAGGTTTATATGATGATGCTACAAAAACTCTTACATTTAACATTACTTTCAGCGGACTTACCGGAACAACTACAGCATCTCATTTTCATGCACCGGCAGGAGTTACAACAAATGCAGGAGTTATTATTGGAAATGTAGGTTTCCCTACAGGCGTTACAAGCGGTAACTATGCAAACTCATATGTGCTTACGGCTCAGCAGGAAGGATGGCTTTTAACAGATTCTGTTTATCTGAATATTCACTCTACAGCTTTTCCCGGAGGAGAGATCAGAACTCAGATGCTGCTTGATAATCCGCTTCCTGTAGAACTTTCTAGTTTTACTTCTATCGTAAATGCTAATGAAGTAATTCTGAACTGGACGACCTCATCTGAACTGAATAATTCCGGATTTGAAATTGAAAGATCGGCTGTAAATAATGAATGGACAAAGATCGGTAATGTAACCGGAAATGGAACTGTATCAACACCTGTAAATTATTCATACACAGATAAAGGACTCAGTTCCGGAACATATAATTACAGACTAAAGCAGATCGACTTCAACGGTAACTTTGAATATTTCAATCTTTCCAATGAGGTCAATGTCGGCATACCTGCTGATTATAAATTATCGCAGAACTATCCGAATCCTTTCAATCCGACTACTAAAATAGATTATCAGCTTCCTAAAGACGGACAGGTCAGCATTAGTCTGTATGATATTTCCGGAAAGGAAATCATGCAGCTTGTAAATGATAATAAACCTGCGGGATATTATTCAGTTACACTGAATGCATCATCTCTATCCAGCGGAATCTATTTTTACAGTATCAGTTCGAATGGATTTGTGAATACGAAGAAGCTTATGCTTGTTAAATAGTATTGAGTATTGTGTAGTGGGTATTGAGTATTTTTGTTGATTATGTTGTGTGAGTTAAGTTTTACTAAAATATTTATCAGATTTGAAACAAACAAATCAATATAAATCAAAAATCTGAAATTCAACATTTAAAATTAAAACGGGGCTGAATGTAGAAATATGTTCAGCCTTTTTTAAAGTAAATCCAAAATCAAAGATCCAAAATCAAAGATCTTTAAAATCCCAAATCATTTATAAGGAGTCAATATATTAATTTTATTGACTTTAAATAAAATCACATTCCGTTTACTTTTGAAGAAAAAGAGGATGGCGATATGAAAAAAATAATATTTTTATTAATTTCATTTCTGTTTGTTTCAAATTCCTATTCAAATGGAGTAGGAGTCGTTAATGCTTCACAGGGTACATACCTTAAATTAGCGGGAACAAAAATAGAAACTTCAGTTCAGTTACAGATCTCTATCACAAAAACTTCACAGGTATTTTTAAATAATTTAGGAGCCGATAAGACTGTCGGATATGCATTCCCGTTGCCTGACGGAGCCAGTTCGATTGGCTTAAGATGGAAACTCAATGGTGAGTGGCATACAGCTCCTGTTTCTCCTACACCGCAGGATACAAATCTGCCGGGAGGCGCAATGAATACAAATCTCAGAAACTATCTCGGGGAAAGACCAATGTTCTTTTCAATTCCGGAAATGGTTAAAAGAGATTCTACACTAATTGTTGAGCTAAGCTATGTGCAGTTTTTAAAATATGATTTTGGAAATGTCTATTATGATTATAAGAATGATTATACACTCATTCAAAATCAGACTGTTGAATATCAGGAGCTTACATTTGATCTTTCTTCCCCCAGAACAATTGACAGCATAAGACTTGTAAGTACAAATCCTTTAACATCAATAATTAATAACGGGAATTCGGCAACAGTAATAAGTAATCAATATTCTGCAGTTCCTTCTGTAAACTTCAGGATCAAGTATTCTCTGAACAGTAATGAACTTGGGCTATTCAGTTATTCTACAAGAATTCCTGACACACTACTTCCTGATTCATTAGGGGGATTTTTTATGTTCGTAGCAGAGCCGAATCCCGGACAGACTTCCGAGATCATCAATAAAGTCTTCACGTTAATACTCGACAGGTCAGGAAGCATGAGCGGCACCAAGATCGTTCAGGCAAAGAATGCCGCAAGTTTTATTATCAACAATATTAATCCCGGAGATAAATTCAACATAGTGGATTTTGAATCCAACGTTTATAATTTCAGAAATAACCATGTTCTGTATACCTTGCAATCGAGAGATTCAGCTTTGCAGTATGTCGCAGGTATAAATGCAGGTGGCGGGACAAATATTTCGGGAGCATTTTCTACGGCTGTCCCACAATTCAATACAGCAAATGACAGTACTGCTAATATAATAATATTTCTGACTGACGGAATGGCAACAGTTGGTATTACTGAACGAACTGCTTTATTAAATCATGTCAGTAATTTAATTAATCTAACTGAGACAGAAATATTCCTTTATTCTTTTGGTATCGGCACGGACGTGGATCAACAGCTTCTGACTCTTATGTCTTCTCAAAATAACGGGTATGCTGAATTCCTGTTAAATGACGAACTTGAATCACGTATAACTAATTTTTATCTTAGAATTAAAAATCCGGTTTTGCTTAGTCCAACAGTTTCTTTTTCATCACCGGATATCAATAATGTATTTCCGGATCCATTACCTAACCTGTATATCGGTCAGCAGATGATAGTAGCCGGAAGATATACTTCACCCGGCCCAACGACAGTAACTCTTTCAGGAAGAGCATTCAATCAGCCTGTCACTTATGAATACACACTTGGCAGAACAGACAGTGCAGATACAAGATATCAGTTCCTGACAAAAGTGTGGGCGAAACAAAAAATTGAAAATATGCTTGTTCAATATTACAGTCTTAATCCAAATTCACCTGAAGCTATAGCATTAAAGCAAAAGATCATTGATCTGAGTGTCGCCTATGGCGTGATCAGTCCGTTTACAAGTTTTGGAAATCCAAGTACTGTCGTCGGACCTGAAGAGACATTTGAAGATCTAAACATTCCGGGTAATTATAAACTGGTAGAAAACTATCCTAACCCGTTTAATCCATCGACAACAATAAAATTCATTGTGAATAAGAATATCACAACTGTTGCAACTCTTAGAATTTATAACAGCGCAGGTGTACTTGTTGCCGAATTGAAAATTAATTTAAGAGGAAAAGGTATCTATGAAGCAGTCTGGAATGCAGAAAACTTTGCATCAGGCGTTTACTTCTACTCGGTTGATTTCGGAGATGAGATACTGACTTCGAAAATGCTTTTGCTGAAGTGAGTATTGAGTATTGAGTATTGAGTATTGAGTATTGTGTATTGTGTATTGAGTATTGAGTATTGAGTATTGAGTATTGTGTATTGAGTAATTTTTTTGAGTGTGTTGTGTGAGTTAAGTTTTATTAAAAAATTTATCAGATTTGAAACAAACAAATCATTATAAATCAATGATCTGAAATTCAACATTTAAAATTAAAACGGGGCTGAATGTAGAAATATGTTCAGCCTTTTTTAAAGTAAATCCAAAATCAAAGATCCAAAATCAAAGATCTTTAAAATCCCAAATCAAGAACGTCCCATTTTGATTAAATTGTAACTCTAACCTAATTTGATTATTTTGCATACTTAACAAAATTCCGTTGAATATTTGTATCTTTGCCTCCGGTACCGGCAGTAATTTTAATGCAATCCTTAAGGCAGTAAAAAGTAAAAAGTTAAATTCAAAGATATCACTTCTTATCTCAAATAATCCTGAATGCGGTGCGGTTAATATTGCAAAAAATAATAATATAGACTTTGAGAACATCAACAGAAAAAAATATTCTGAATTAACAGACAAACAATATTCCGGAGTTTTTCTTAAAGCATTAAAAAAACATGATATTGATCTGATCGTTTTATGTGGTTATATGAAGATGATCGAAAAGGAAGTTCTTAAGAAATATAAAAACAGAATCATTAATATTCATCCTGCATTGCTTCCGTCATTCGGCGGAAAAGGGATGTACGGTATAAATGTTCATAAAGCAGTGATCGCAGCGGGAGTAAAGGTCTCCGGGATCACGATACATTATGTAAATGAAAATTATGACGAAGGAAAGATCATTTTTCAGAAATGCTGTGAAGTGAAAGAAGATGATGATGAATACTCGCTTCAAAAAAGAGTTTTGAAACTTGAACATCGGTACTATTGGGAAGTGGTAAGGTCATTGGAGAATTTGGGATTTTAAAGATTTTTGATTTTGGATCTTTGATTTTTGATTTGGCTTTATGTTTAACTTGTATTAAATCAAAAACTCAATTAACCAATTAACCAATTAACCAATTAACCAATTATCCAATTAACTAATTAACCAATTAACTAATTAACCAATTAACTAATTAACCAATTAACCAATTAACTAATTAACCAATTAACTAATTAACCAATTAACTAATTAACCAATTAACACTCCGCCGCGGCGGATAACACAATTAACACAATTAACTAATTGATAAAGAGAGCATTAATAAGCGTTTACGACAAGACCGGCATTACAGAGCTGGCTACTGAACTTACAAAACAAGGCATTGAGATAATTTCCACGGGAGGAACATATAAACTCCTAAAAGAAAATAATATAGAAGTTAAATCCGTCGAAGAGGTAACCGGCTTTCCCGAAGTATTGAACGGCAGGGTGAAAACTCTTCATCCTGATATTTTCGGCGGTATACTTTCTGACAGGAGCAATCCTGTTCATGTCAGCGAAATGAAAGAACATTCTATCACACCTATAGATCTTGTAATAGTTAATCTCTATCCTTTCGAAAAAACAATAGCAGATGAAAATGTAAAGATAACAGATGCGATCGAACAGATTGACATTGGCGGTGTAACTCTTATCAGAGCAGCTGCAAAGAATTATAAAGATGTGAATGTACTTGTCAGTCCGGATCAGTATAAAGAATTTTCAGATGAACTAAGCTCAACAAAAAATAATATCCCGTTTGAATTTTCACAAAGATTAGCACAAAAAGCTTTCGAGACAACATCACATTATGATAACGCAATTAGTAATTATTTTAATAAATTAAATAAAGACTCTACACACTCTATACACTCTACACACTCTACACACTCTACACACTCTACACACTCTACACACTCTATACACTCTACACACTCTACACACTCATTTGACTTTACTAACTCAAAGGAACTTCGCTACGGTGAAAACCCTCATCAGAAAGCAGTACTGATCAAAGACAATTTTGACGAAATTTACGAAGTGCTTCACGGGAAAGAATTATCATATAATAATCTACTCGACATGGATGCGGCTTATAATTTAATCTCTGAATTTAAAGATGAAACAGCAGCCTGCGCTATAATAAAGCATGGAAATCCAAGCGGAGTGGCTGTTGCAGGGGATTTACAGGAAGCTTATGCACGTGCATTTGCTACGGATACGCTTTCGCCGTTTGGAGGAATAATTGTAATAAATAAAAAATTAGACTTTAAAACGTCATTAGATATTGATAAATTGTTTTCCGAAATTGTTATGGCTCCGGATTTTGAAAATGAAGCTTTAGAGCTGTTGATGAAAAAGAAAAACAGGCGGCTTGTGAAGTTTAAATTTACAGACGAAACTAAGGAGTTCAGAAAGATTTCAGGGGGTGTATTATATCAGGATAAAGATAATTACATTGTATCAGAAAGTGATCTGAAATTTGTTACTGACAGGAAAGCGTCTTCGGAAGAAATCGAAGACATGCTCTTTGCTTTTAAAGTTGTAAAGCATACAAAATCAAATGCAGTTATTTTTGTGAAGGACAAAAGAACTCTCGCCATAGGCGGAGGTCAGCCATCCAGAATTGATTCAACAAAAATTGCGGTATCAAAGGCAAAAGAATTCGGACAGGATCTGAAAGACAGCATAGCAGCTTCGGATGCATTCTTCCCGTTCCCGGACGGTCTTATTGAAATTGCAAAAGCCGGTGCAGCAGCGATCATTCAGCCCGGCGGTTCTGTGAAGGATGAAGATGTTATTAAAGCAGCGAATGAATATAATCTGGCGATGGCGTGTACGGGGATAAGACACTTTAAACATTAGGTATTAGGTACAAGGTATTAGGTATTAGGTATTAGGTAGTTCGAAATATCAAAGAAATAAAAATTTATATTAATCAAAAAATTAAACGGAGTTATAAGGAAATTTAAATGCCTTTATTAGGAATGTTCTCCAACGACATTGCAATTGACCTGGGGACAGCGAACACATTGATCTACATGAAAGGGAAAGGGATCGTACTCAACGAACCTTCCATTGTTACTTATGATGTAGCTTCTAGAAAAATTATTGCAATAGGTGAAGAGTCTAAGAAAATGATGGGAAGGGTTCACAAAGAACTTGCAACCATCAGACCGATGAAAGACGGAGTGATAGCGGATTTTGAGATAGCCGAAGGAATGATAAAAGAGTTTATAAAAAAGATAAGCTCAAGCTGGATGCCTTCAAGAAGGATTGTGATTTGTGTACCGAGCGGAATTACTGAAGTAGAGAAAAGAGCTGTCAGAGATACTGCAGAGCATGCAGGCGCTAAGGAAGTTTATCTGATATCTGAACCGATGGCAGCTGCTATTGGTATTGGTTTAGATGTTATGGCTCCTTACGGTAACATGATCGTTGATATCGGCGGCGGTACTACAGAGATCGCTGTAATAGCTCTATCCGGAATTACAAATGGTACTTCGATCAGAATTGCCGGAGACGAACTCACCGAATCCATCATCAGATTTTTCAGAAATAATCACAACATACTTATCGGAGAACGAACCGCTGAAGAGATCAAGTGTCAGGTTGGTTCCGTGATGCCTCTTAAAGAAGAAGTGATCATTGAAGTAAAAGGTCGTGATCTTGTTGCAGGTGTTCCGAAGATAACTGAAGTGAGTTCCATCGAGATCAGAGAATCACTAAACGCTCCGGTTACACAGATGATAGAAGCTGTGAAAGTTGCGCTCGAGAAAACAGCTCCCGAACTTTCTTCGGACTTGCTTGATCGTGGTATTTTCTTAACAGGTGGCGGAGCTTTAATTAAAGGACTTGATGAAAGAATTAAAATGGAGACCGGTGTACCTGTACATGTAGCAGAAGATCCGTTAACGGCAGTTGCGCGAGGAACAGGCAAAGTGCTCGAGGATCTTGATTACTTCAAGAAAGTTTTGTTAAGAAGATAGTAAGAATTTTATTTTCAAATATTATAAAAAAGCCGCAGAAATTTCTGCGGCTTTTTTTGTTTGATTCTTTATCATAGTCAAAATCAATACTGAAGTGACAATAGATAAGTAAAAAAGTATGAACTGAAATTTGAAAAATTAAATCTAAAGTTTTTAATCAATTATTCTAAAATCAAAAATCTGTCCCACCTTACCCGATTCCTAAATCCCCGTCAAAAGATTGCGGGGATGACAATACTTATTTTTACTTAGCATTGTTAAATACTTGAAAAGAAGGAGATAATAATTTTCCATATTCATAGTTATCATTCCAGATCATTCAAATTCATAGTTCAAAAAAGATTGCAGGGATGACAGTTTTTTGAGTGTTTAAGTTAACCTGAAAGTGAGAGGTTTTAAATCTCAATACTCTCTATTCATCATAGTCCGCCGAGGCGGATCATTTAGATCATTCCAAATCTTAGTCAAAAACAATACTGTCCAAAACATTTTCAAATAAGTAAAAAAGCTTTAATAATAAATGCTAATCTATGTTTTTATCTGTTCAAATTTTTGAACCCGCCTGTGATAAATTGC
>JAGQWH010000162.1 GCA_020437545.1 Ignavibacteriota bacterium | reverse complement strand
GAGTATTATCATTGTAAGCATAATAAGATTCCTTTGTAGCAGGGATCGTTGCAATATTCTCCCAGTAAAATCCTCCGCCGCCAGGAGGCAGACTTCTCTGGATCAGATAGTCAGTTATCATATCATTTCCAATTACATCGTAAGCGCTTCTCGTCCATTTCAGATTCACTTTACCACCCTGATCATTCGGTACGTCTTTGACACTTATCAGCAAAGGCTTTACAGATGGAGCTGAAGAGAGATATGTATAAAATGCTCCGGAACTACCCCCGTATAGCGAGTTAGTAAAAGCACCTGCAAGAATGTCATCAAGACCGTCTCCGTTGATATCACCGCCCGAGCTCACCGAATTTCCGAATCTTTCACCTGAGAAATTATTATTCAAAATAATATCAGGAATATTATCCGGCTGATATCCTCCGAAGTAAACAAATGCCCTTCCGGAATTTGTATAATATCCTGTCTCTGAAATTATCAGATCACCGTAACCGTCATTATTGATATCTCCTGCAGCTGAAACTGAATTAGCGAAGTTGTAAAGTTCACCTCCAAACTCCAGATCTATAACAGTATCCATCAACGTACTTCCGTAACAGACATAAGCCTTACCAAAATCATTGTTTGAAAAAGGAGCTCCGAATATTATATCAGAAAAACCATCACCGTTTATATCACCTGCGCCTGAAACGCTCAATCCTATCTGATCAAAATCATTATCCCCGATTATCGAAACCGGAAAACCCAGATTGCCTAAAAAGATGATCACCAACCCTTTATAATTGGAATAATTAGGAGCGCTGAAAATAACATCCGAGTATCCGTCATTATTCACATCTCCTGCATCTGATACTGAATATCCTAATAGATCGTTTGCAATTGATCCTGTCCATGTTATATCTGCAATTGTATCCATGGCTGATCCTCCGAAATATACAAGTATTCTTCCCCTGGATGAAGCGTAACCGGGAGTTCCTACAATGACATCAGAATATCCATCACCATTCATGTCTCCTGCTGAAGACACAGATTCGCCAAATCTGTTCAGAGAAGCAACTCCTGTCATTATTACATCAGGAATTGTATCCATATTTACTCCACCGAAATAAATATATACACGTCCCTGACTTGAATTAAATTCTGGCGAACCAATTATTATATCTGCGTAACCATCTGCATTCACATCGCCTGCTCCGGATACTGACGAACCAAAAAAACTGTTGGCTGATTTTCCGTTTAAAATAATATCTGCAGTAGTATCAGGGTTTGCAGAACCGAGATAAATAAAGGCTCTGCCTTCGTAAAATGTACCGCCATATCTCGCACCAACGATATAGTCATCATATCCGTCACCGTTAATATCTCCTGCATCTGAAACAGAACATCCAACTTCACTGTTAGGGTCTCCGTAAACAGCCAGATCATAAATATCATTTCCTGTCAATGAATTCTTATAGATATATACCTTACCTTTGTTTGAATTCACTCCGTATGCTCCGACCATAAAATCTTTGTATCCGTCACCATTGATATCACCTCCGCCGGCAACTGAAAATCCAAAATAATCATTTGCATTCTCCCCCTTAAAGATCACATCGCTCACATTATTCATACTTACATTACCATAATACAAATATGCTCTTCCCTTGTTACCATTATAAGAAGAAGCTCCTATCAGAATATCTGAATATCCGTCGCCATTCACATCTCCGGCACCGGAGACTCCTCTGCCAAAATTGCTGCCGGATAGTTCACCTGTAAAAATTACATCTGCAGTATTATCAGGCGAGCCGCCTCCGTAAAATAAATATGCTCTTCCGGTTTGTCCTGAATAAAATGAAGCTCCGATCAGCATATCAGAATATCCGTCACCGTTCACATCTCCCGCTTTTGATACTGACTGACCGAAAAAATTTGATGTACCTTCTCCTGTAAATGTAACGTCTGATATTGTATCCATATCTGACCCACCGAAATACAGATATGCACTTCCTGTAAATGATGAAACCGCATATGCTCCGACCAATACATCAGAATATCCGTCACCGTTTACATCTCCCGCACCTGAAAGGGAGAATCCAAAAAATCCGCCGGAAGCAACCCCTTCCAGTACTTTATCCGGTGAATTATCCATTATCAAACCACCGTAATAAATATAAGCTCTGCCTTTATTGGACGAATAAGTATGAGCGCTTACTATCACATCCGAAAATCCGTCACCATTCATATCACCTGCTGATGAGACTGAATATCCGAAACTCGATGTAACAGGCGCAGAGATCACTACGTCTGCTATGTTATCCATATTGTATCCGCCAAAATAAATATAAGCTCTTCCGGTATTTGATGAATAGCCATAAGCTCCAACTATGACATCATTGTAACCGTCAGCATTAACATCTCCGGCATCGGAAACCGAGATTCCGAAATAGCTGTTTGCCGATTCCCCATTCAGTACTATCGAAGGGGAAGAGCTCATATTGTTTCCTCCGAAATAAATATATGCCCTTCCGGTATTTGAATTTGTAAGATGAGCGCCGGATATAATGTCATCATATCCGTCTCCGTTCAGATCTCCGCAGTTTGAAACTGATGCCCCAAATCTCTGTGAAGCAATAAGACCGTTAAGTGATTGCAGACTTGTTGCATCTGTCTGGTTTCCATTTTCTCTGAGGATATTCTGCTGTGCAGATACTGTCATTCCTTCAAGAGTAAACAAAGCAACTGAAACAATAAAAACTAATTTTTTAAATTTATTCAAAACAATACCCTCCCTGTTTATGATTTAAAAAAAGCGAAGCAATAAATTCAGATAAATAATTTTCGGGAGAGAAAATTCTTTTTGAATATTGCTTCGCTGATAAAATTGTCTTACCGTTATTTTCTCTCCCGGAAAATTTCTAACAAATTAAATGCTCCTTTACTTTTTGTCAAAGAATTTTTCTGAGAAAAGTTACCCGTGATTTTGCAAACAAACTAATTCCTTACCAATATTACTTCATTTTCGTTAATTTATTATTGTTTTTGACTAAATAAATGTTACCCTGAAATGAACAGATCAAAACTTATCCCTATATTAAAATCCTTTTCAAAAGAAGAGATAAAGGAGTTTGATAAATTCCTTGATTCGCCTTTCTTCGGCTGTAAAAAATTTGTTTTGAATTTTTACAGGTCAATATCTGAATATCATCCGGAGTACAGGGAAGAAGATATTGCAAAGGAAAAAATATTTAAAAAAATCTATGAAGGGAAAAAATTCAATGATGCCCTTGTAAGAAGGATCATATCTGATCTTATAAGATTCTCGGAAGAGTATATGGCATACAGGAATTTCAGAGAAAGAAACACATTCCGGAGTATAAGTTTACTTAACGAACTCAGAAACAGGGATCTTGAAGATCAGTTCAGAATAAGATCTGGACAGATTATAAAAAAACTGAATTCCCCCGGTCCTACCGATCCTGAGTTACTGTTTGAAAAATATTTTGTGAATCTCGAAATAAAGGAATTCAGAACCGTATTAAGAGATTCAAAAATGCATTCGGATTACAGCAATTCAGTGGAAGCGTTTACAGTATTATTTCTGAGGGTAATTACTTCCTATATAAATCACAAGACAACATTTATAAATGAATTCAATATTAAAAATGATATTATAGACCCGGTCATTAAGAATATTAACATTAAAGATCTTCTGAAAGAACTCGAGATTCAGAATGGAGGATATTCAAATTATCTGAAAATGATTTTATATGTGTACAATCTGGTGCAAGATAAAAATGACAGAGAAAGTTATTTTAAATTAATGGACCTTCTCAATGACTGTCCGGGATGCTTTACGCAACTTGAGATGAAAAACATTTATATCGTCATAATAAGATTTTATAATTATCAGAATGAAAAATTTGATGATATTTTTCTTGCTGAAAAATTCAATGCTTACAAACTGTTTCTTACTGACTTCCTTTCTGCTGATCCTTCTTCCCGGCTTCAGATTAGTTTTTGCCGGAATTACGTTAATTTATGCAGACAACTTGGAAGGATTGAAAAAATTAGAGAATTGCATAAGAAATATCATGATTTGCTTCCTGCTGAACACAAAGAAGATCTGATTAATTTTTGTGAGGCAGTTTACCTGTTTGAGAAAAATAAATTCAGAAGGTCTCTTCAATTTGCTTCTGCATTCAATATGGACAAAGTAATTTTCAAGCTGGATATTAAAATTCTTAAGATAAAGAATTATTACGAGACCGGTTATTATGATTCAGTTCATACAGAGCTTGATAATCTTAAACATTTTCTGAATTCCGAATGCAAACTGACAGATTCAATAGTTATGAAAGGAAAGAATTTTTCCAGAACTGTTTCCTCCCTGACAAAATTCAAAACAGATCCCGGCAAGCTGAAATTTAAAATTTCAGTTTTGAAAGAAAAACTTGAGAAGGAAAAAATGATAAGCGAAAAAAAATGGCTGACTGAAAAGATCAAAGAACTTGAAGGATAAATTGTTTACCCTGACAGTCAATCATTTATGAGATTAAGTGATATGATTTTATATTTGATTCATTTTTTAATTTTATAAAAATGTCAATGATTTGTTTTTAAGTTCTATATTTATAATTCGTAATTCGTAATTCATATTTTGCTCTCCCTCTCCACCCTCCGCATTTCATATCATTTAATTTTAAGATTGAATAAATTAGATCTGTTCAAAAATATTAAAATTAACTTTGCAGAATAATCATTCACTGGTTTCCGGTACATGCCCCGTATGCGGCAGTCCTGAGGTTTACACTGATAAAGATACAACACGAAGAGGTGAATGCCGGCTGATACCTATCAGTTCATTTACCTCACTTTATCTTGTAAGCTACATCTGCCTGGGGTGCGGGTTCACAGAACAGCACATTCCGGGCAAACAGCTTAATGATCCGAAATTAATTGAAAAGATCAAAAACTCATGGAGAAAGGTAGAGTAAAATGAAAATATTCATATTTATAATTTTGTTTTTAATGGCAGGTTGCGGTAAAGATAAAGCTAAAGTTTCTGAAAAACTTTCTGACCCGGAAAGTAAAACTGAAAATTCAGGATCAGGATCTGAAACTGCCTCAGAAACAATATCTGAAGAGGGATCCTCAGCTGATAAAAAACCCATCGGCTATGTTCAGTACACAATTTCCAAAATTCCGGAAGAAATAAAATATCAGGGAACAATAATCGCCATGGCAAAATGGAAAGATGCTCTCGGAGATAATGTAGTGTTTGTAACAGAGACTGCAGAGACTTCTAATGAAGATACTCGAAGCAAAGAATTATACGGATATCATTATATTTTAAACGATGATACAGGACAGCTGTGGAGGATCTATGACTTTGTCAAAGACTGCCCTCTGGATCTTACCCTGCGCTATATGGACAGATCTCTTGAGATCACTGATCTCGACAGCAATGGGATTGGAGAAAGTTCTTTCCTGTACAGGCTTGCATGCAAAGGAGATGTGAGCTCTGATGATCTTAAACTCATTATGCATGAAGGAAGGGATAAATATGCTATAAGAGGGATAATGGATATTTATCTTAATGGAAAACTTTTTCAGAAGGGTGAAATGAATCTTGATCCATCCTATCAGAATGCACCGGGCAAATTCTCTGAGTATTCTGTTTCCAAATGGAATAAATTCAAAACAGATAATATTGGGGAATAAGAATTTTCACATATTATTTATTGGAATAATCTTTATTATTCTGATGAGTCTGAACGGGTGCAGTTCGTCTTCCGAAACTGCTGAAGATGAAAGTCAAAATGATAATGAAGAATACACAGGATCAAATGAAAACATTTCAGATAAAACTGGTTTGGATATTATTTATTATGCTGGAGCCGAGCAGACAAATGAAATGTATTCTTCCCTTAAAGACACTTCTTATTTATATTGGCTGGATGATCAGCTTCTTGTTACAAATGGCTCTACAAAATGCAATATTTTTGCGCTGAATGTACTTCACAGATCAGGATATAAAACTCCTGACGTGAATACTCTTTGTGCAGATCTTTTTGATACGGCATTTGCCTCTGACATTTTACCTGTTATAGGGATCAATACCATTGAAGATGCCCGGACCGGCGATCTCATAGTCTGGAGTTATCATGTGATAATTTTTGAAACCGCTTTGAATATTTACGGAAAGGAATATGCCTACGGCTGGTGGGCGGGTACAAGAAGTGAAGATAACGGTGAAAATATATTGAATAACGTATGTCACGGTAAATATCCATTGAATGGTGAATTCGTTGTAAGAAGACCTGTGAAGAAATAAGAATTTTCTGAAATAAATTCAAATCTTTACTCCAGTCGCAGCAAGACTATAATAACAACAAAATTGCCTCGAAGTCTCAAAGACTCAAAGTTAAAACATTTTTTATTGTCTTTCTTTGAGATTTTGAGCCTCCGAGGCAAAATAAATGAACTTGTTTTATCAACGTCCGGGTGGATTGCGCTGAGTTGATATTATAATCTTATCTATGTTTTTAAAGCCTTTAGTATCTTACTCAGGAAATCCACCTGTATCTTCAGATCGGATAATTTTTTATTGTTAACAATTACAAAATCCGACATTGCCATTTTACTCTTGTCATCCATCTGGAATTTCATCAGGTGATTTACTTCATTTGTACTTGATTCATCCCGAAGCTTTAGTCTGTCAATTCTGTTTTTCTTATTGGAATATATCGTGATCACATAATCAAGATCCTTATTGAATCCGCTTTCAAACAGTAATGCTGATTCTATAATCACTATCTCAAATTTGCTTTTCTTTGCTTCCTTTTTCAAATAGCTGATCACAGCGGGGTGAACTATCTTATTAATAGTTTCATAATTTTTCTTGCTCTTGAATATCTCCTCTTTGAATTTCGGAAGATTGATTTTTCCCTTATAATTCAAAATGTCTTTTCCGAATACTTTCACTATATCTTTAACAAGATTTTTATCCGTCAGATAAAGATTCTTTGCCGCAAGATCAGAATACAAGACCTTGAATCCTCTCTTTGCCAGCATTTTACATACTTCAGTTTTACCTGTTCCAATTCCACCCGTTACACCGACTAAAAGCTTTTTCTTTTTTTTCATTTAAAATTTAAATTTGTTTACAAATATACATATTATTTTGCGTATGCAACAGACCTTCTTTCCCTGATCACATTCACTTTGATCTGTCCAGGATATTCCATTTCTTCCTGAATCTTATGAGCAATATCAGATGCAAGCTGATCCTGTGAAATATCATTTACTTTTTCCTGTTCAACTATCACTCTGACTTCCCTTCCTGCCTGTATTGCATAAGTTTTTAAAACACCTTCGAAAGATTGCGCAATAGTCTCAAGTTTTTCAAGTCTCTTTGAATATGCCTCCACTGATTCTCTTCTTGCGCCAGGTCTTGCTCCGCTGATCGAGTCAGCTGCCTGAACTAATATTGAGATCGGATGTTCCATCGGCATTTCGTCGTGATGCGCTCCTATTGCATTACAGATTATCGGATGTTCTTTGCATCTTTTTGCAACTTCATATCCGAGTATGGCGTGTGGTCCTTCTATGTTCCTGTCAATTGTTTTTCCCATGTCATGCAGCAGACCTGCTCTTTTAGCCATCTGTGCATCGAGTCCGAGTTCGGCTGCCATTATTCCGGCAAGATGACCGACCTCTATTGAGTGATTAAGAACATTCTGTCCGTAACTCGAACGGAATTTCATTCTTCCGATAAGTGTGATTATATCCCTGTGAACTCCCTGTATTCCCATTTCTATTAATGTATTTTCACCGACTCTTATTAGCTCTTCAACTAATTCCTTATGAACTTTCTCTACTACTTCTTCTATTCTCGCCGGATGAATTCTTCCGTCAGCTATAAGTCTTTCCATCGCTACTCTCGCAACTTCCCTTCTGAACGGATCAAATCCCGATATTATGATCGCTTCGGGTGTATCATCAACTATTATATCAACTCCGGTGACTGCCTCAAATGCCCTGATATTTCTTCCTTCTTTTCCGATGATCCTTCCTTTTAGTTCATCTGAATTTATCTGAAGCACACTTACAGTAGTTTCAACCGAGTGGTCAGAAGCTGTTCTTTGTATAGACTGAATTACTATATTCTTTGATATCCTGTTACATTCAAGCTTCATGTCTTCGCGAACTTCCTGTATCTTCTGAGCTGCTTCGAGTTTTACTTCATTTATCAGATTTTCAAATAACACTTTCTTAGCTTCTTCCTCTGAGAGTCCTGAAATTCTTTGAAGTTTGTTTTTCTGCTCTTCAAGCACTTCAGAATACTGGTCTATCATTTTACCGGCTTCTTCACTTTTGCGGACTGCCTCACTGTATTTTTCTTTATACTCTTCTTCCAGTTTGGTAAGTTTTTGCTCTTGATTTCTGATCTCGCTTTTTGTTTTATCTATATACTCTTTTTCTGCTTTGATTCTTTTTTCATCTTCTATTACCGATTTTTCTCTTTCCTTTACTTCTTCATCAAATTTCTGTTTCTTTCTGTAAAATTCATCTTTAACTTCAAGAAGTTTTTCCTTCCTCATGTTTTCAGATGCTTTTTCAGAATCCTTTAAAATCTCTTTTGCTCTCTTCTCTGAATTCTCAATTTTTTCTTTTGATTTGCTCTCTGCATCACTTATTATCTTTTTAGCAATGTTTTCAGCGCCTTCTATCTTTATCTTATTTGCCCTCGAATTCAAATACCACCCGAGAAAGAATGTAAGCAGACATAGCGCTACCAGTATCGGTAGTAATATGTATAATTCTAGATCCATAATTTATTATTCTCCTGTGTTTCTCTTGTTTTTTTAAGTTGTAGTTATTTGATTAATGTTTGGTTGTTAATAGTTAATAGTTAATAGTTAAT
>JAGQWH010000161.1 GCA_020437545.1 Ignavibacteriota bacterium | reverse complement strand
GATGCAAATGTTTTTGCAACAGGATACATTGTTTCCGATGTGACAGGAAATGACTTAACTGATCTTGAGGATTTGTTGATTACATACAACAACAGCTCAGCATTTGTTCAGAAAGAAATACCTCCGGGTGCTGCGCCGGTACCTGCTCCGGTTGTTAATGATTCGAAAAATATCGTGTTTGAAAATGATGCACAGAGACAAAAATATGAGGCCGGATTAAAGTATCAGACAATTCATCCTGAGAGAGAAGTGAATCAGAATATTCCTTACTGGAATCAGATGCCTTCTCAGGAATATCTTGATAAATTGAAAGAGGCAAGGATTCAAAAAGGTATTACTTCCAATATCAGGAAAAAATATCGGGATGTGAAAAGATAATTTTAATTGAAAATAGATAATCAGCAGACCGGGAGATTTATCTTCCGGTCTGATTTTTTATATTTAACAACTTCAAAAAATCGAAGTCATCTAATTTGCACTGATTAAATTATGATCAGTATTTTGAAATAAATCAGATTGAAAGGAATATTAATGAATAAATTATTTTTAATGCTTTTTATTTTTTCAGCCAGCACTTTATTTTCACAGGTTCAGGATATTAAAAACAGTCCTTTTAATAATGCTCCTGAAAATGTAAGAGATACAAAAGCATTCCAGCGCGCAAAATATTTTTACGAACAGAGAATGTATCCGAACAATTTCATTCCAAAAGACGCTTATGAAAAAGCTTACCGGCAGAAAGAAGAATTAAAGAACTCAAGCGGATATGCAATGACAGGTCCGTTTGATAGCTGGACAAACATAGGTCCGACAACAGGTTTCTTATTCGGATGGGAAAACATTTCTTCGAGAATTACAACAGTTCAATATGATCCAAATGATGGGAACACAATTTATTTAGGTGCTGCAAACGGCGGCATCTGGAAATCCACAGACGGGGGAACTGTATGGGTCCCGAAATCTGATTTTGAAAACTCATTGTCATCAGGCTCAATAGCGATCGATCCTTCCAATTCTAACATTATATATTACGGAACAGGTGAAGCAACATATTCTAAAGTTTCTTATTACGGCAGAGGATTAATGAAATCAACAAACGGCGGAGACACCTGGACCAATATTTCATCCGGTCTGCCTTCTTCATCTTATACCTCGAGACTAGTGATCAGACCTAATAATTCCGGCCACTTACTTGCTGCAATGGGAAATGACGGAATATACAGAAGCACTAATGCAGGAGTTAGCTGGACTCAGTTGGATACAGGCAGATGTGATGATGTTGTGTTTTCTCCTACAGGAGATACTGCTTATATTGTTGGCAGCGGAACGGGGTACAGGGTTTCCGTAAACGGCGGCGCAACTTTTGTTGCCAACGGATCTTTACAATTAGATTCGAATAGAAGCCATATCGCTATCTGTAAAGCTTATCCGCAATATTTATATGTTTCCACATATGACGGCGTAAATACCATTAGAATTTATTTATCAACTGATCATGGTTTGACTTTCAATCAGACAGCTACCGGTCAAAATTTCAACGCAGGACAGGCATGGTATGATTTTTATATGTACCTGAATCCTTTTGATCCTTACTATGCTTATGTCGGTTCCATTGATATCTGGAGAACTACTGATGGTCTCAGTTTTACTAATGTTTCAAATTCTTATGGCGGCGGTAATGTTCATCCTGATCAGCATAATCTGGCTTTTCATCCGACTGATCCTGATCAAATGCTTTGTGTAAATGACGGAGGTATTATGAAATCAACAAACAGAGGTTTGAGCTGGATAAATCTGAATACAAATTTGACTTTAACGCAGTTTTACAGAATTACCTCTGATCCTTCCAATGGTAATCACATACTTGGAGGTACTCAGGATAACGGAACACAAAGAACACTAGGTACTCTGAATTGGACAGCTGCTTTCGCTGGTGATGGAGGAGAAGTTTGTTTTCATGCACAGGATAATGATTACATACTTGGTGAAACTCAATTGAATGGTGTCAGGAGATCAACTGATGGCGGAATAACCTGGGTTTCTGCAACAAGTGGATTATATGGATTTAGCGCATGGGTTGGACCAATTTTATCTCATCCCACCGCAGCAGGTATTTTTTATACTGCAAGATCATCGGTTTTCAGATCAACTAACTGGGGAGCAAACTGGGTGTCTATATCTTCCGGAATAAGCGGAATAATCCGTGAAATGGCAATCAGCAAAACTGATCCGAATATTATGTATGCTTCTGTATTGGATACTATGTACAGGTCAACAAATGCAGGGGTTTTATATTCAAGCGCTTCTTCAGGTTTACCCGGTGGAATTATCACAAGCATTTATGTCCATCCGGATTCTTCGCAAGTTGCCTTTGCCACTATCTCCGGATTCGGAACAGGACATGTTTACAAGACTACAAACACGGGAGCCAGCTGGATTGATATTTCAGGGAATCTCCCTGATTCTCCTGCCAATGATGTATTTATTTTTGACAGGGGAAACGGTACATACTTATATTATGCAGCAACTGATATCGGTGTCTTTGTAACAAAGAACTACGGAGGAAGCTGGACCGAACTTGCAGGCGGGCTGCCGAATACTGTAGCCATGCATCTGGATTATAATGCATCAGCAAATAAATTAAGGATAGGAACTCACGGAAGAGGGGTATGGGAAATTACACCGCAGCCTTTAGTTAGTGCTGCACCATGTGAAGACTTTACAACAACAACTTTCCCGCCGGCATCTTTTGATGTGGAGTTCTCAGGAACAAATTTCTGGACAAGACAAAATCCATCTGCTTACGGAGCGGGTACAGCTTCGGCTAAATTTGATTTTTACAGCGCGGTTCAGGGTACAGTTCAGTCATTAGTCTCTAATGAATTCATTCCAACCGGAGCAAATGCGTATCTGACCTTTGATGAATCCTATGCACCATATACTTCTCCCTCATATGGTCCGGATACTTTGGTTGTGGAAGCATCAAGTAATGGCGGAGTATCATATTCTGTTCTTGCAACATTAATTGGCAGAAATGACGGTACAGGTGAGTTGAATACTTCACCTCCGAATGTAAATTCATATTCCCCTGCAAATAATGAATGGAGACCTAAAATTTATTCATTACCCGCAGGTATAAACAAGATAAGATTGAAAGCAAAGAGTGGTTACGGAAATAATCTTTATCTGGATAATATATGTGTTCAGACACTGGCAGTTCCTGTCTCAAATTTTTTATGTGATATACCTCAGGGATTTTACAGAGCAACCCCTTCGTCTAATGTAATTCGGGATACGATTAAAATGTATTTGAAAAGAACTGACTTTCCAAATGTTACAGTTGATTCCGCTTCTATGTTTATTCAGGATTACGGCTGTGAAAGTGCTACATTCAGCAAAGCTCTTAATGGTAATTATCATCTGGTTTTCAAACACAGGAATTCAATTGAGACATGGACAAATGCCGGAAATCCGAACTATACACGAGGTTCAGCTTTTTCATATGACCTGATCTCAAATAACACAGTTGTTTATGGAAATAATCAGATCATTGTAGATAACACTTATAACTATTTTGGGAATTATGGCGGAGACATTGATCAGAACGGCTTTGTTGATCTGAGTGATGTTACTGCTGTGAATAATGATGCAAATGTTTTTGCAACAGGATACATTGTTTCCGATGTGACAGGAAATGACTTAACTGATCTTGAGGATTTGTTAATTACTTACAACAACAGCTCAGCATTTGTTCAGAAAGAAGCGCCTCCGGGAGCTGCACCTTTACCTGCTCCGGTTGTTAATGATTCGAAAAATATTGTGTTTCAAAATAATGCACAGAGACAAAAGTATGAAGCCGGATTAAAGTATCAGTCAGATCATCCTGAAGAATCAATAATGGAATATGTTCCTGACCGGGGTCCTTTGCCAACTCAGGAATATCTTGATAAAATTAAAGAAGAAAGAAAAGAAAAAAGTAAAAATATAAATAATAATACAAAGCGTGGTCTGAGATAGAGGTCTCTTTAAAATATAGTTTTTTTAAAAAGACTGGAAGAGAATATTCTTTCAGTCTTTTTTTTAACCTCACCCCCTGACCCCTCTCCTTCGGAGAGGGGGTCTCAAAACCATACTCCTTCCCAAACCCCAGTTTGGGAAGGTCCAATTATAGCGAGTTTTTGCTTAATATAGTTTTTTAAAAAGACTGGAAGAGAATGTTCTTTCAGTCTTTTTTTTAACCTCACCCCCTGACCCCCTCTCCTTTGGAGAGGGGGAATTATTTTTAAAAACATAGAAAATTGTAATGGGTATTAAGTATCTATGTTCAAAATTGAAGATTTAAAATTTAAAATTGAATAATACCTCACCCTCTAGCTCTTTCTCCTTCGGAGAGGGGGAATTTTTCTTATTAACTTGGAAAATTGTATTGGATATTAAAGATCTGTGTTCAAAATTTAAAATTGAATAATACCTCAACCTATGACCCTTCTTCATCAAAGATGGGGATACTTTCTGAAAAATATTTTTAACTATGATATTACCTTGAATTAAAATTCAATTTATATAAATTAGGAATGGATACATTTTAGTTTAATTAAAAAAATTAAAGGAGGATATTTCAATGAGAAAGAAAAATGTGAAAGGTGATGAAACCAATTTTTTAAAAAGCTCTTCTTCTGCTACTTTAAAAAAGAATGGTGTAGATCTGAAAGATATAATTCCAAACTACATTACTACAGATCCTTACACTTACAGATCATTAAAATATTTCATTAAGCAAAACAGAAAAAATCAGACCGAAGCGGAAGCTTTATTGTGGAATAGACTTCGTAATGGGCAACTTGGATGTAAATTTCGCAGACAACATGCAATTGAATGTTATATAGTGGATTTTGTATGTATTGCAAAAAAAATTATTATAGAGGCAGACGGAGATTACCACAATGATGAGCAACAAAGTAAATTTGATAAAATCAGATCAGATGATCTCAGTTTTTTGGGATATAAGATTTTGCGATTTCCAGATAAAGAGATAAAAGAAAATATTGAAGCGGTAATTCAAAAAATTAAAGATAATTTGTGATTTCCTATTTCCTTTTTCTTAAATCTGATAAGGTAGAGTTTTAGAATTGAGACTTTTATTTTTCTTTAAGTAAAAATTCCCCCCCTCCAGAGAGTGTCTCAAAACTTCGTCCCTGCTTACCAATTCGCCACGACGGATTGGGAAGGAGTATGGTTTTGAATATTTCCTTAAGAAAAAATTCCCCTTCTCCAACGGAGAGGGGGCTAGGGGGTGAGGTTGAATATTTACATCAAATATATTACTCTTTCAAATCAGAAGACTGATTTTCCGGATCATCAGAAGGTTTCTTTTTCTTCTTATAATATCCTCCTGAAGAAGAAGGAATATTGATTACAAAGGCTCCTGTTCTTTCTGTATAAGGATAATTTTTCCTCCATTCATCCCAGTCTGTTTCAGTAGAGTTGATCTTTTCACCGGATTCCGGAAAAGTTTTTTCTGCTTCTTCATGGATAGATTCTTTTGAGTCTGGAACAGGAATTTCCTTTTCGGGAACAGGATCTTTCTTCTTTGTTCCGAAAATTTTCGATAAAAAGCTCCGGAGATTTTTTTTGTTTTTCATAATGTAATGAGTTTAAGTTAAAAAATAATTCATTACATCAGGTGAAATGGGTATTAAGAAGTGAGATTTATTTTGGCTTCATGCCCCCATCATTTTACCACCGCGGCCTCCCGGCTCGGTTGGTTTCACATTTAAGTGAATCCTGATGCTGTTACAAACTTATAAAAATTATTTAATAAATGAAACAGTGTAAATTATTCTGTTGAGATCTTCCCCGCCTCAAAGGCGAAAGACTCAAAGGAAAATATACGGTAAAAATTTTATTTGTATTAATCTTTAAGTAATATTTTAAAAAAGACTATGAGCTGATTATATTTTATGATATATAATAAACAATGAATATAATTCGAAAACAAATTCTACTAACTACTAACTACTAACTACTAACTACTAACTACTAACTGTTTTTTAACATACCTGACAACTTCCTCATACATCGAATCCGCATCCAGCCCCGCCTGATGAAGCACACTCTCTGCAGTACCGCTGCCGAGATATACTCCATTTCTGAACGGATGCAAAATATTGAATCTTCCCTCAAAGCTCGTTATCCATTTATACATAGTCGGCAGAGTAAAGCCTGTAATGCCAAGCGCTGTATTTCTCACTTCATAAGGAAGCAATGCTTCTCTTTCTTCTTTCGGATGTGCGTCATAAAGTTCAGCGCTGGAAATATGATAGATATTCATGTTGTATCCTTCTTTGTCGAGTCGCGGCAGAACCTTTGTCACGAACTCAATGGTCACTCCGCTTTCCTGAAGTATTACCGAACCGTCAACTTTCTGTCCTTCATCCGCTTTACGCAAAGGATAAACTCCTTTTACTGCTTCACTTGCCGGAGCAATATTCATTTTCACTCTGTCCATAATTAATTCATTCGGTCTTGTGACAAAAGGTGAAAGTACTGCAGGACTTTTCTTAAGTCCTGCTACCAGCAAAGGCCATATCTCACCGGGTTCCCAGGGAGTAAGCGTTATCAGTATTCCCGGAGGGAAATTTTCCTGAAGTAGCTGCAGACACTGCGGATCGGCATGTGTCGGTCCGTCTTCGCCTGTCTTCAAACCCGCATGTGCATTGATAAGGATCCATGTGTTATAATGTCCGCCGAAATGCGTGACCTTATTCTGTTCGCCGATGCCGTGAAGTCTCGCTGCCGTATGCTCCATAGCAGAGATGAACGCTCCGTACGATGAACTCACACCAATATGTCTTCCGTAAGCCGAAAGTCCTGCCATCATTCCGCCGATCGCATCTTCACAAATTCCGCCGATCGCAAGTATTCTCGATTCAGGATTATCCACCGAATCATAAAATCCTTCATGATATCCTTTACCTAAAAGATTCACTGAAGTCGAACCAAGCAGATCAGCAGCCACACCAAGTATCGCTCCGTTTGATACTTTGTTAATGATTCCGAGTGATGAACCCAGGACAGACCTTAGAGTTGTTGTTTCGCCGGGTTTAATGTTCAGTTCGTCCGGAATGCTTTCAGGTGAAATCACTTTATCGTCATATATATGTGCAAGTTCGGGTTTGTTCTTAACAGGCGTCCTGTTTTTATTTTGTAAACGTTCTTTGCTTTTTGCAATTGCTGCGGCAAAATATGAAAATGAATCATCTCCATCCACTGCTTTTCTTATTGTCATAAGAGTATCATAAAAACATTGTTCAATATTTTCCTGTGTAGGCTCACCTGTAAATCTCGGCAGCTGATATCCCGACATTTCTTCAAACTCTTTGCATGCAGTATAATATCCTTCCGAATTCATTTTATGTCCGGCTCCGTGAGAAGCTCTTCCTTCAATGCCATACTTCCAGCCCTTTACGGTTCTGTAAACTATCGCAGTCGGCATTTTATTATTAAGTGATTCCGCAAATGCCTGAGCAGCGGCAATGCTTCTGAAGTCTTTTCCGTCATCTACGTGGATCACATTAAAATCATGAAGATAACAAAGCTCCATAGGATTCCACTGCACATAATCGCCTTTGAGTTCTCCGTCTCTGCATACTCTGTTGGAATCTATCGATGCCTGATTGAAATCTATATGCATACATACATTGTGAAGTCTCATTGCAGAAGCAGCTGCAAATGCTTCGGACACTCTGCCCGGAGTCATTCCGCCTTCGCCTTCTACGACGTGTATCATCGGAGCATTATCACCGAAATAATCCAGCGCTCCGAGTGCAAGTCCGAATGCAGCAGGGACGCCCACTCCGCTTGCGCCGGTTGCAACTCTCACATGAGGAGTCGCAGGAGTCGGATGTCCGTCAAGTGCCTTTGCATTGAATTTTTTAAAAAGGGGAAGATCCGTTGTGGGGTTTTTTCTGAATCCAAGGAGATCTTCAAATCTTAACTGATATTTTTCTTCGGGTAAAAGTTCGGGTATAAAAGCTTTCACAACTTCATTCCGCAATGCCCACATAGCATAAAGCCCCAATGCCTTGTGACCTGCCGCATATACGACAAGATCATTCTCATCAGCAAACGGTTTTGCAATATCGAAATCGAGATAATTATATAATACTGAAGAAACGAATCTTCCGGAAGATATTGATCCGCCCGGGTGTCCGCTTGTCGGAACGAAATTATAAAGTACAGCACAAAGAGTTCTGTAAACAGTGTCAAGTTTTTCAAAAAGCGCTGCTGTATCTTCACTCATCGGAGAGCCTGATCCCATGATGTCATTTATTTCATAATATTTTCCCCTGCGGTTTCCAAACCCGGGAATTATTGGTTTTACTGAGGTATAGTCAAATTTATTCATGATAGGTAATTTGATAAGTTTTTTGAAAAGTATTTAATAGAGGTCTGAATCATAACATTCAGTTTTTGTTTTTAATGCTTTACAAATTTAACAAATGCATGAGGGAATTGAACTGTAGAAATGAAGTAGGGCTTGTTTAGTGATGTGTATTCTACCACAAAGGCACTAAGGCACAAAGGATTTTATTTAAAGTTCGGAATACAGTACATTGAATAAGTTTTCAAAAATTTCTCTTTACGAAATTAACTCAATTAACATATTTGACATAACTAACTTACGGAACCCAGAGACTCGTAGGCAAAAAAATTATAAAACCATACTTCACAAAGGCAAGATCTCGCCGTCCTGTCTGCTGTCTTGTATCCGGGCTGAGCAACATGCCCGGGCGGATTTACAAATCAGAATTCCTCTTTGACAATTTTATCCTTATCCACCTTAAGATCCGCAAGCTGCTTTTCGACGGCATCCATCATTGGCGGGGGACCGCAGACATAGAAATATCCGCTGAAGTCTTTAACATTCTGTTTCAGAAATTCTTCATCAATGTGACCGTGATAATATCCATCTGTTTTTTCCTGAGACAGAATGTTGATGAAATTCTTTCC
>JAGQWH010000160.1 GCA_020437545.1 Ignavibacteriota bacterium | reverse complement strand
TACATCCTGGAAAGAAAACTTTACATCCTGGAAAGAAAACTTTACATCCTGGAAAGAAAACTTTACATCCTGGAAAGTAATGAATCAGTGACAGAAAATTCAAAACAGGTACCGGAAAATGGGGTGAACGTGCCGGAAAAAAGTGTGGAGCCCTTGGAAAATTGTGTATACGCGCTGGAAAAATGAAAACAGGTGCCGGAAAATTGAGTGCTCGGTCTGGAAAATAGTGTATCCGTTTTGGAAAAGTAAGTGTACGGTCTGGAAAAAAGTGTGCACGCTTTGGAAAATTGTATTCAGGCAGTGGAAAACATGGTGTACGGTCTGGAAAATTTTTGTTACGCTCTGGAAAATTATATTCACTCCCCGGAAAAAAGTGTGTAAGCCCTGGAAAATATTGAAAATCAGAATACACACTGTAAAATTGAATTATTTGTCAGTAAAAGTTATAAATATAAAAAATATTTTCAAATACTTTTTCAAAGAAGGGTTTTTGAGAATGTGTTATCCCTCCCGCAGAAAAATTATTTTTCCCCAAAACTTGCATATTAAAGTTATCATTCGTAATTTTGTAAAGTTCAAATTCACGGATTTTAAAAATCAATTCAGAAAGGTGATATTTTAATAAATAGTAATATGATCAGCACAACAATTAAAACAAATATCGCTTGTTTTATTTCCCCCTATATTGGTGTGGACTTAAAAAATAATCCGTGGAATGACCGGAGGTATACAGACTAAATATACTTCTACATAAGAGTTTAATAAACCGCGGATATTTAAAAATATTCGCGGTTTTTTTTTGCACCCAAATCAATAATTTTAAAGAGTTTAAAGTATAATGGATTATCTAAAAAAATTATTTCAAATATTGAGCAAATGGAAAGGATTTTATGTCTTTTCATCGGTACTTTTAATTACAGCAACTTTTGTGAGAATGCTTGAACCAAAGGTCTTACAGATAGCTGTTGATAAAGTAATTGTATATTTTCAGAGCGGAGGAAAAATCAAATTCATTCCGGAGGATACAATTACTAAATTCCTTTACGGACTGCTGCCTGAACTGAAATTTGTAAATCTGGAAAATATTCTGATATCACTCGGTCTTATATTTCTTGTAATTTCGCTTATCAGAGGTGTCCTTATGTTTTCGTCCAGCGCCATTACGGCTTCATCTACTGAGAAAGCAACCAAGAGCCTGAGAGACAGATTATTCTCCCATATTCAGGCATTACCGCTTGCTTATCATTCAAAAACACCTACAGGTGAGCTTATCCAGAGATGCACGGGAGATGTTGAGACCATCAGAAAATTTGCGGCTCTGCAGATAACTGAAGTTATAAGATTATCTGCAGTATTTATAGGAGCATTTTTTATGATGGCTACCATAAATTTTAATTATGCATTAGTAACTGTGATGCTTGTACCTGTAATATTTCTTGGATCAATAATCTATTTTAAATATGAAAAAAGGATATGGAATCAGCATGAAAAAGAACAGGATAAACTCTCCGTAATAGTTCAGGAAAATTTATCCGGAATAAGAGTTGTAAAAGCGTTTGCAAAAGAGAATTATGAAATTGAGAAATTTACAAAGCAGAATGAGGAAAAGAGAAGATGGGGAATGAAGCTTGTTAAACTTAACAGGATATACTGGCCTTCCTCGGATATATTGGTTCACACTCAGGTTGCCATTTCAGTATTATTCGGCGGATATCTGACGTTGACTAATCAGTTGTCGGTTGGTGAATACACAGCTTTCTTTGCTTATTCATCATTTGTTACATGGCCAATGAGAAGAATAGGGCAGATCGTCAGTGAAATGGGTATGGCAACTATTGCTCTGACAAGAATTTTCTCTATTCTTGATATAGAGCAGGAAGATTATTCGGGTGAAGAAATTGATACAAAAAAATTAAACGGCGATATAGAATTCCGGAATGTATCTTTTCAATATGAGGAAAGTGAAAAGCACAGAGTATTGAATAATATAAGTTTTAAAGTCAAAGCAGGTGAGAAAATTGCATTGCTCGGACCGACCGGAGCAGGTAAGTCAACTATAATATCTCTTCTTATGAGATTCTTTGAAGCCGACAGCGGTGAGATACTTATTGACGGAAAAAAAATAGGAAACTATTCAAAGGAATATCTGAGAAGCAGATTCGGTGTCGTTCTGCAAAAGCCATTTTTATTTTCAACAACTATCAAAGACAATATTGCTTATGCAAATCCTGATTCTCATATAGATGAGGTCATAGAGGCTTCTACTACTGCAAGGATCCATGATATAATCACGGAAGTATTTCCTGAATCTTATGAAACTATAGTCGGTGAAAAAGGCGTCACATTATCAGGAGGTCAGAAGCAAAGAGTAACAATTGCCAGAACACTTTTAAAGGATCCTGATATCTTTGTCTTTGATGATTCAACCTCTGCGGTGGATTCTGAGACTGAATATGAAATTCAGAAAGCGCTCAGAAATATGATAAAGGAAAAAACAACATTTGTTATTGCTCACAGGATCACTTCAATCCAGGATTGTGACAGGATCATTGTACTTGACAAAGGCAAGATCATTGAAGAAGGAACGCATGAGGATCTTATAAAAACAGATGGCTTTTATAAAAAAATATTTGATATTCAGGTTTCGGTAGAGGATGAGATAAGGGCGGAAGTTGATGATTAGTATTAAGTATTAAGTATTAGGTATTAGGTATTGAGTATCGAGAAAAAATTTTTTGAAATATAAATAAAGTATAAAAAATTATTTGTTATGAGTAAATTCAGAGATAAACAGTTTGTAACGGATGGATCTATCTATCCTTTTTTAAAGCGGCTGTTTTCATATTCGAAGAAGTATAAAAAATGGATGAGGGGATTTATTCTGTTTGTTCTCTTTGTAGCTGCAACCGAAGCAATAACACCTTTGGTATGGCTTAATCTTCTTGACAATGCCATTGTACCGCTTGTCGAACAATATAAACCTTCATATGAAAACGGGGTTACGCCGGATGTTGATTTCGGACCTTTGACAAAGTATGTACTTATTCTGGTTGGATTAGGAGTATTATTATCATCTTCGGTTTTCATGTTTATAAATTTTGCCGGAAAGCTGCAGGAGTATATTATGTTTGATATAAGGCAGCAGCTTTTTACAAAACTGCAGGAACTTTCATTTTCATTTTATGATAAATCGGCAGTTGGTTGGCTGATGTCGAGAATTACATCGGATACAATAAAAGTTACGGAGCTGATCTCCTGGGGGTTTATAGAATGCATATGGGGATTCGGAATGATCACATTCTGTCTTATTGCGATGTTTCTTTACAATGTGAAACTCGCTCTGATAGTGACTTTAACAATTCCGGTGCTTACACTTATATCGCTGAAAGTCAGGAAGATGATCCTCCGGTATTCAAGAGAAGCGAGAAGATACAACAGTGAGATTACCGCCAGCTATAATGAGCATATCAGCGGAGTGGAAGTCAATAAAAGCATGGTGCAGGAAGGCAGAGCCAGCAGCGAGTTCGAATCGCTCAGTGAAAAAATGAGAGTATCTTCTTTCAGGTCTGCATATTACACAGCGCTTTATACACCGCTTGTAATTTTCGGCGGCTCGATAGCAGCGGCTCTTGTGATTTTTATAGGAGGTAAAATGGCTATAACTGTTCCGCCTGAAATCACAGTCGGACTTCTTGCGGCTTTTTTCGGATATGCTACGCTTATATATGAACCGATACTTGATATTTCAAGATTCTATTCACAGGCACAGAATTCAATTTCCGCAGGAGAAAGAATCTTTTCATTGCTGGATACTCAGCCAATGATCAAAGATAAACCGGGAGCTGATGATTTTGATACAATAAAAGGAGATATTGAATTTGAGAATGTTTCTTTTCATTATGAAAAAGATAAACCGGTACTTAATAAAGTTGATCTGAAGATCAGCGCCGGACAATCAGTTGCGCTTGTTGGAGAGACAGGCGGAGGTAAATCGACTATCATAAATCTTATATGCAGATTCTATGAACCTACAGACGGAGTCATAAAAATTGACGGTATAGATTATATGGAAAAAACGATACAAAGTCTTGGAAGCAAACTTGGTGTCGTATTGCAGACTCCTCACTTATTCTCCGGAAGTATCAGGGAAAATATCCGATACGGAAGAGAGGATGCAAATGAAGAAGATATAGTCAATTCTCTTTTGCTTATTGGCGGAGATGAATTCTTAAACAGACTTGATGAAGAGGCGGGTGAAAATGGTGATAAATTATCACTGGGTGAAAAGCAGCTTATATCTTTTGCAAGAGCAGTGCTGGCTAATCCGAGAATATTCATAATGGATGAAGCGACTTCATCGGTTGATACTCTGACTGAAGCAAAGATACAGAACGGCATACACGAAATGATCAAAGGCAGAACTTCCATAATCATAGCACACAGATTATCCACCATAAAAAATTGTGACAGGATACTTGTTGTCAAAAAGGGAAACATCATTGAAGACGGAAGTCATCATGATCTGATGATGAAAAAAGGGTACTATTATAATTTATATACCAGACAGCTTAGAGAGCAGAGGGAAAAAGAGATGCTAACTTAGAGTGCGGAGTGAGTTGAGTGTATGGAGTGTATAGAGTGTATAGAGTGTATAGAGTGTATAGAGTGTATAGAGTGTATAGAGTGTATAGAGTGTATAGAGTGTATAGAGTGTGTGGAGTGTGTGGAGTTTGTGGAGTTTGTGGAGTTTGTGGAGTGTGTGGAGTGTATGGAGTGTGTGGAGTGTATGGAGTGTATGGAGTGAATGGAGTGAATGGAGTGTGTGGAGTGTGTGGAGTGTATGGAGAGTATGGAGTGTATAGAGTGTAGAGTGAGTTCAGTGAGTTTAAATATTTTTAGATTAACACTCCGCCGAAGCGGATAACCAATTAACCAATTAACCAATTAACCAATTAACCAATTAACCAATTAACACTCCGCCGCGGCGGATAACATAATTAACTGACAAAAACTGGGTACGATAAATCTAAATAATGTATCGTTCTATTATTCCGATTCTGTGGATAAAGTCTTTGAAGATCTGACTCTTAATATTGATACGGGCTGGAGACTCGGGCTTATAGGAAGGAACGGAAGAGGGAAGAGCACTTTGCTTAAACTTCTGAATAAGGAGCTCTCGCCTGTTAAAGGTGAATTACATTCAGTTGAAAATACTTTCTGCTTTCCATTTGTCCCTAAGCACTCAGAGGAAACGACATTTCGTGTGATCAGGGAGAGCATTGCTCCATATTCATACTGGGAAATTAAAATGGATGAATTAAGTAAAGCTGGAGATAATGAGAGTCTGCTTGAATTTGGCGGGATCCTTGAAAAATATCAGAATGCAAATGGTTACGAAATTGATGCATTGATCAGAAAAGAATTTGCAGAACTAGGTATGAATGAAGATCTTCTGGAAAGGGAATTCTCTTCTCTTAGCGGAGGCGAGCAGACAAGATCCCTCATCATTTCTTTGTTTCTTAGAAAGGATTCTTTTCCTCTGATAGATGAGCCAACAGATCATCTTGATATGAAAGGAAGGATAATACTGGGTGAATATCTTTCAAAGAAGGCAGGATTTATTCTTGCCTCTCATGACAGGAATTTTCTGGATATATGTACGGATCATATATTATCGATAAATAAAAGCGATGTAAGACTTAACAAAGGCAATTATTCGCAATGGAAATACAATATGCAGATCGAAGAGGAATTTGAAAAACGAAGGAATGAGAATCTGAAAAGGGAAGTAAGGTCACTTGAAGCAGCTGCAAGAAAGAACAGGCAATGGTCAGGAGTAAAGGAAAAAGAAAAGATAGGTGCATGGGATAAAGGCTATGTCGGACACAAGTCAGCTAAACTAATGAAAAGAGCGATCCATATAGAGCATAGAATGAACAGAAAACTGGATGAAAAGAAATCTCTTTTAAAAAATGCTGAAGAAGAAAGGAAGCTCAGGATCACAACAGAAAAAGGAACTGATAAAGTTCTTTCTGCAGTAAATGCATCGCTGGATTTAGACGGTAAAAAAATATTCGAAAATTTTTCTCTGGATGTATTCAAAGGAGAGAGAGTCGCATTGACCGGTGATAACGGCTGCGGTAAGACAAGTTTTTTAAGAGCTATAAAAAAAGAAATTGAACTCACAGAAGGATCCTTACATATTCCGGGATACATTACAATTACTTTTTCTGATCAGAATCCCGCGTGGATCAGCGGTTCACTGAGGGAACATCTGCTAAATGAAAACATTGATGAGACAATTTTCAGAAATATACTCGGAGTGATGGGAGCCTGGGGAGAGCTGTTTGACAGACCTCTGGAAACTTTCAGCCGGGGAGAACTTAAGAAGGTTGAATTATGTAAATCATTTATTAAGCAATCAGATCTGCTTATCTGGGATGAACCTTTAAATTATCTTGATACTGACAGCCGCGAACAACTCGAAGAAGTGATACTTAAATTTAAACCGACGATGCTTTTTACAGAACATGACAAGACTTTTGTGGATAATGTAGCGACGAAAATTATTAATATGAATTAGTTAAAAGTTAAAAGTTAAAAGTTAAAAGTTAAAAGTTAAAAGTTGAAAGTTAAAAGTTAAAAGTTGAAAGTTGAAAGTTGAAAGTTGAAAGTTAAAAGTTGAAAGTTAAATCCGCCGCGGCGGATGAAAGTTAATAAATCATAAAAAGAGATATAAAAGATGAAGATCATAGATGCTAAGGATCTTACTGATGAACAATGGAAATCAGTTGCACTGATGGAGGAGTTTCTGAAGACTGAAATTTATCCTCAGTTTAATGACGGGGAAGATTTTGACTGGGAAAATGTAAAGAATAAAGTAATGAAGTGTTTAAGGATATCAGAAATATCTTTCGCTAACAATTATTATTTCTTTGATAAAGATACAGCAAAAGCCGTACTGGAAGCATTTGAACGAAAAGGGATTCTTTATTTTATGTATGACTATTATGGACTAACTGTCCCTGTGGAAATCACTGAAATGATTTTTGAAAAGGTAAGGTCTGTAATGAAAGAAAAAAATTATGATCAGGCAAAGTTTCATACATTTGAAGAAAGGCTGTACAGACCGGCATTGGAGACAGACGCTGAGATATATGAGGAATCTGTTACATCAAGGCTGCTGAAAAAGGATATTGATTTTGAAGAGCTTAAAAAAATTGCTGAAGGGAATAAATCAGCGAATAATTTTGAATTGAAATTATACAATTGTATTCCCGAAGATTTATATGAAAGATATGTGGATTATATAAATGAGATATATGAAGATGCAAATGAATTTCATCCTAAGAAGGAAAAACCGAAAAAGTTTACAATGAGCGATCTGATAGCAAGAGTTGAGGATATGAAAGATGATAATTCTCCCTACTATTTGTATGTTCTTTTTGACGGCAAAAATATTGCAGCATTCTGTGCAGTATTCGTGGATAAAATTGACGGAATAAATATGATAGAGCACAGAGGCGGATTTACAACAGCCGGCAGAAATTACAGGGGACTTGGGCTTGCTAAATTTCTGAAAGCGAAAATGTATCTGAAAATTAATGAAGACTTCCCGGATTTTGAATATATTCTGACTGATACTTTTCCATGGAATAAATACATGTTCAGCATAAATGAAGAGTTTGGATTTAAACCCTTTAAGAAAGGCTATACTTTCAGGATTAAACTATGATTATAATGATTATAATGATTTGAATGATTTTCAGGAACTAATTTTTTTTAATGGTTTGGTTTTATTGTTTAAAATTATTTTAAAGTAAATATTCCAATTAACAATTCGCGGCGGCGGATAAAAAAAATAACCAATCAACATAATTGACAAAATTAACAGAATTAACAAAATACGGCTGGGATGATTTTTTTGAGAATCAGTTAAATGAATTCTCCGAAAAAGAACTTCATGCCGGCAGAGTTGCTATTGAGAATAAAAGCAATTACCTGCTATATACAGAATTCGGGGAATATTCGGGAGAGCTTTCCGGGAAATTTTATTATGATGCAGACAGCAGAGGCGGACTTCCGGCAGTTGGTGACTGGGTTATGTTCAGACCTGTGCATAATGAAAAAAAGGCAGTTATTGAAAATGTTTTGAACAGAAGAAATAAATTCTCAAGAAAGGTTGTACTTGAAAAGATCAATGAGCAGGTAATAGCAGCAAATATTGATTACCTGTTTATTGTAACTTCATTTAATCTTGAATTCAATATTAAAAGAATCGAAAGATATCTGACTCTTGCTTATGACAACGGTTTAAACCCGGTAATAATACTCAGCAAAGAAGATCTTTGTGAAGATACGGCTGAAATTATTTCGGAGGTGAGATCAATTTCCGGGGATGCTGATATTCATCCCATCAGTGCAATTGAAAATAAAGGTATGGAAGAGCTTAAGAAATATCTTGAAGGAAATCGAACCGCGGCAGTTGTAGGCTCTTCAGGTGTGGGAAAATCAACCCTTATAAATGTTCTGACAGGTACAAATAACATTCCCGTAAATATGATAGGTGATTATAAAGATAAAGGTAAACATACGACTACAAAAAGGGAGCTTATACTTATGCCTGAAGGAGGAATAATAATTGACACTCCCGGAATGAGAGAAATACAGATATGGGAAGGAAGTGACGGCTTAAGTGATTCTTTTAAGGATGTTGAAGAATATTTTACACAATGTAAATTTTCAGACTGCAAACACGATACGGAACCGGGTTGCGCTGTAAAAAAAGCAATTGAAAACGGTGAACTTGATGAAGAACGATTCAATAATTATTTAAAACTTCAGAAAGAAATCAAATGGTTTGAGATAAGAAAAGATAAAAAGGCTAAATCTGATGAGAGTAAGAAGTGGAAGAAGGTTTCGCTAGCGTCAAGGAAAAGGAGAAATTGATTTTTGATTTTGGATTTTGGATTTTGGATTTTTGATATTATATCCACCCAGACTGTCCGAAAACGTTGACTTTGCCTCTAAGGCTCAAAGACTCCAAGATAAAAACCTTTAAAAAGCTCTTCTTTGAGCCTTAGAGCCTTTGAGGCAGGTATATCTGAA
>JAGQWH010000015.1 GCA_020437545.1 Ignavibacteriota bacterium | reverse complement strand
CAATTTCTTTTCATCTGCATTAAGCGTATCCCAGGGTCTTACCATATCTCCCGGACTTGAAATTGACTCAGGCAACGGATTGATAGGAGTAAGTTTTGTACCCTCAGGTATTATTCCTTTTTCTATCATACGCGGCAATACCCATTCCCTGTAAGCTTCATATCCGTCATCAAATTTACCTTTGTACTTATCAATGTATTCCTGCGGCGAATGATGAGGAGCGTGATTAGCTCCCGGACAGAACCACATATACCATGGCTTTGAAGGATTGCTCGCCTTCTGATCCTGAATAAAAGATATTGCTTTATCTGCAAGATCTTTTGAAAGATGATAACCTTCTTCAGGACTGTACGGCTGTTCAGTAAAATGATTATCCTCTACAAGGTCCGGATACCACTGATTTGTCTCACCGCCGAGAAAGCCATAGTATCTGTCAAATCCTTTTGACAAAGGCCACTGCTTCCGGCTTGCGCCTGAAGCTATATCCTGCTCCGGAACGTTATGATTCTTGCCCAGCCAGAAAGTGCTCCAGCCTGCATCCTGAAGGATCTGACCTATAGTTGCGCACTGATCAGGTATTCTTCCGTGAGCTCCCGGGAATCCGTTTGCTCCTTCCGTTATGCATGCATTTCCGGTAAGGTGATGATTTCTTCCTGTAAGTAAAGTAGATCTTGTAGGTGAACATAAAGCTGTTGTATGCCATTGTGAATACATTAAACCGTCATCTGCAAGTCTTTGCAGTGTCGGCATGTTTATCTTTCCTCCGAATGGTGACCATGCTGCAAGTCCTGTGTCATCATAAAGTACAAACAGAACATTCGGTGAACCTTCGGGTGCTCTGGGAGGAGTATACGGTCCCCAATCGGGTGTTGAATCCCTGACGTCCAGTTTAATAACGCCTTTGAATTTTTTTTCTGACATATAAATTCCTTTCTGTTGTATTGGGTTTGATTAATAGAATGTAATTGTGAATTATAAAAAAATATAATCCGAATGGATCTTTTATATCCTGGTTTTGAAATTATAATTTTAAGATTTAAAAATATAATTATAGCACTTTGGATAAAAGTCCGAGAGTACTTCCTCCGAGACTACCTGCAAATTTTAAAACTGAAGCTGAGAATTTAGCTGCCTGAACGGGGCTGACTCCAAGTTTGGTTAGAACTGATATTACATCTGCTGTAGAACTTACAGAACCGGGCACTACTCCAAGCTTTGTTGCCTCACTGATAAGACTTGATGTTCCGCCCGGAATTCCTTTGCTTAATTTTGAAAAATCGTCCGGAGAAAGTTTATCTTTGGACAACATCATAATTGCGCCAAGACCTGCCTCTGTCTGATCTTTTGTCATACCAAGCTCTTTGGATAACTGGTTGACCATACCAGATTGTGTGATTGCTTCGGTTGTCTTTTTACTTCCGGAACAGCCGGTTAAAAAAACCAAAGTTAAAATAAATAATGAAGCTGTTGAAATGATTTTTCGCATTTTTTTAAATTAATTTAATTAATAAAATTTGGGGGTTTATGTATAAAGCTATTTTTTTAAAAGTAGAATATTTTTAAAAAACAAATTATTGATTATATGAGAATAATCAAAATGTTCAAAATTAATTTCTTACCTTAATATATATGTAGAAAATGGTTGATTTTGATACTATTTTCAAAAAAATGATTTATTTCTTACCTGCAGCATGGAAGTTAAAAAAAACAATAAATTTTTTACAATATACAGCTCACTGACTTCTCAGGAAAAAATGGAATTCTGCGAATTCCTGAAACTTTCATTTATCAATAAACCCAGACTATCGGAATTAATAATCAACCGGATCCAATCGGGAAAGGATCTGCATTTATATTTATCCGGGAAATATTCACCGAGGACTTTGTGGAACATATATTCCGAACTGACAAGATCTTTAGAGCAATTTCTTTCTGTTAAGGAATTAATGCACAATGAGAAGGAAATGCATAAATTAAAAAGAATACAGTTTAGTAAAAGGGGACACAGAAAGCTTCTCAATAATGAATTTAAAAATGAAATTAAGAATCTGAAAGAAACTGAATTCTCATACCATACTCTCAGCAATATTCATATAGCTGCCAATAATTATGTTTCTGAATTAATTAAAGACGGAATTTCAAAAGATTTTTATGAGATCAATAAATTAAACTCGGATTTTCAGATACTCAGATCCTTTTTTGAAATGCTGTCATACAATATTGAAACGGAAACAAGAAAGGAATTTTACGAGATCGGACCTGAACTCCTTCAGAATAAAATTATTGAGATCATCGACTATGAGAAGATTTTAAAAATAATAAATGACGGATATCCAGAATTCAAAGTTTTTTTCAATATTATTTATTATATGCACTGCTCTTTACAGGATCCATGGAATTATGAAAATTTTAAAAAAGCCAAAGATGAATTTTTGTTGAATGCGGGTAAATGTACCCTGGATTACAGATCTGAAGTTTACATAGCTCTTTTAAATATCTGCAACATAATTTCAAATAGAACTAAAAGGAATATGAATCCCGATATGTTTGAGATCCTGAGATCCAAACTGGATAACGGATTGACAGATGATCTGAGTAGTGTTAAATTAGGTGAAAATCATTTCAGGGACTACATATACATTGCATTGCTGCAAAACGATGATAAATGGGCTGAGGATTTCCTGAATAAATACTCTCCTGTTCTTCCCGAGCCAATCAGGGAAAATAATATAAATACAGCTCTTGCATTCATAAATTATCACAGGAAAAACTATTCTGATGCAATTATTTATATCAAAAAAGTAAAAAGGAATTATTATATAAACGACCTTGATTTTTATACTATACAGATATTTTCATATTTTGATCTGGGGAATATTGTAGAATGTCTGAGAATAAAAAGCAGATTTCAGGAATATGTAAAAAAGAACACTCAGATGAGTGATGAATATAAAATAGGTATCATCAATTTCATAAAGATTCTGTCTTATCTGATAAGTTTTAAAGAAAACGGGAAAAGAAACAATCTGGAAGACCTTGAATATAATATCCAAAATACAAAAAAACTCTTCTGGAGGAACTGGCTTACTATTAAACTGAAAGAATTAAAAAATAGATCTTCAAGGACCACTTTATAATTTATATTGAAAACATCCTTAAAAGACTTACCTGTTTTCATAAACTTTAGAAAGTAAACCGAAAGCTCCGCCTTCAATATTCTTTGAAACACTTAAAACAGTGGTCAAGAATTTACCTGCATCCACCGGATTAACTCCTAAATTGACAAGTATCTGAACTATATCAGCCTGGGTATTTATTGATCCTTTGGTAAAACCCAGATCGGCGGCAAAATTAAAAAGACTGACTCCGCCCGGAAGTTCGGTGGTGAGTTTTGCGAATTCATCAGCGGTAAGTTTTTCCTCTGAAAGCATCATTAATGCGCTTAATCCTATCTGCGCCTGACTTCTTGTTATTCCGGTTGATTTTGCGATCTTATCTATCAATACGGATTCAGTGATCAGTTCGGGTTCAGGATCACTTCCGGAGCATCCTGTAAAAAAGACTTGAACTGTAATTAATACAGCAGTAAGAAGTAATAATCTTTGCATTTTATTATTAATTAAATTAATAAAAAACGTTAGTTAAATTTAATTTATGACTGAGAATTTTAATATGCTTAAATTTAGAATAAAGTTTTGTTAATTTTGAAAAGGACATAATTAATAATTTTAATTAATTTTTAATAAAAATCATGAAATCATTTTTTTTAATTTCCTTTCTGCTACTGAGCACTATCTCATCAGCTCAAATTGATGATTTTTTAAAAAAAACAGTCGGAAACAAAGATGCGTGGATTCCGGGAAAATCCATTACTACAGACATAAACGATGCTTATCCAACGGTTGAATGGCTTGACATGCTGTCATATATTGAACCAAATGAACCGGATAGCTGGAATAACATGACTCCCGGATATAACAGAATACTGCTCCAGTCTTTCTGCATTAAAGCTGGGACATACGGTCCTACAAAAGGTTCAGGTTACAGAACGGCTCCGCTTCTGGGAAAAAATGCAGATATAGTTACAAGCATAGTAGATAAATCTGACGATCATCCTGAAATTGAACAAAGAGATATACAGCTTCTTCTATGGGCAATAGAAGCCGGGACAAAGTTTACCGATCTGCCGAATGATCTGCAGATAAAAGTAAAACCCTTGCTCACTGCCTCTGATATAACAAGACTTAGTGTCGATGTAAGCGATCTGTCCGATCTGCTTCCGGGTGATCTTGTCGATCTTGCTAAATTCTATAAAGAACTTGGAAGTAAACTTACAAATCCTTCACTGGCTTATCAGGACATAGAAAAATTTGCAGTAACAAATGCCGGAGTCGAGCTGGATCTCAAAGAAGAGATAAATGATACAAGATGGGCTTACATTGGAAATAATTTCTATATCAGAGCAACTCCGTTGTCATATCCGAAAACCTCTGTAGATGTATTCTATGCTACACCGGTAAACGCTTTAAGGGATTCCAAAAACCGTATCATAAAAATAGGCGAAGGTGAAGGCAGCGTTGAAGTAGTATATGATGATGAACCGGGAAGAGACATTCTTTCGACAAGCGGAAATCCTGATCTTCCGATCTGGAGATTCAAATCTATTATTCTTAACGGTCCGGACGGTGAACAAAGGGTGCTTGAAAATGCCGGATGGATGATCAGAGGAGACGGAAAACCAATAACCGGAAGCACAGGAAAAGGCGTTTCAGTTGAAACTGATAATAATATAAACACTCCTACTTACGCAGAATACAATGCGAGAATTAACAATATAAAATCGGAGGAAACAAACATTAAAAAAGTATATTCCGCATTAAAGAAAAAAAAGAAATCTTCTCAGGGTGAAAGCGGACAGTCTGATATTCAGGATGGAAGTTTTAATGCTGATTCGCATTTTAAAGACGGAATGAAAGCTGCACTCGATCCGGGAAATATAAAAGATAAACAAAAATGGATAGATAAGAATACTTCTAAAACAATGGAATGGTGGCAGTGCGCAATTAATGCACTGGCAGGTGGAAGTTGTGATGGTGATCCTGAAAAGCCTGAAAAGATCAAACTTCCTAAATTTCCTTCAGCTCCGACTGAAACCAGCAAACAGAGGATTCTGATATCAAAGAGAAGTTTTAAATAAAAAATTTCTGATATACTTATTTTTAAATTTACAACGGATCTTAAATAGATCAGGTCTTATTGGAAAAAAATTTCACATTCAATATACAAGATAGGTATACTTTTAACTGCCGATAATATTTATAGCGCGTGCACCTACTATGACTATAATTATCAGCGAAATAAAGCTCTGAAACATCATAAGCATTTTTGATTTGGAATTAAGCGGAATGACATCCGTAGTACTGAATGCCGTAGATGTTGAATATGCAAGATACAGATAATCAACAAAAACAGGTTTCCAGTTATCAGGAACAAATTCTTCCGGGGCTGAATCCTGTGTGAAAAACCAGTCCGGTTTCTTTTTAAGGTTGTTCTGTCTTGCTTCCGGTCCTCCTCTGTCGATCTGCCAGTACAGCAGAGAAAACATAAGTGCATTTATCAGCCAGACTGCTATACTAGATGCAAGTAACTGTAATCCGTCTATCTGGCTGGATTTATAAAGCATATCTTTGATAAGGTTTTCAAGATTCATAAAATTTCCAACTCCCGTCAAGAAGAGAAAAGAGAAGAGAATATATTTTTCCATTTTAAGCCAAAATGGATCTGCTTTTGTTAATCCAATAGCTATGATAGGAATTAGCATGATTATGCATGCTGCATATGCCAACCATGACGGTAAAAGACTTATTCGCTCAGGTATAAACCAAAGGAGTATACCAACAATTAAAATCGTCAGCGCAACAGGCCAGCGCTTTTCAAATTTGAGGGGGTTGGGAATTGTTTCTGATTGCATTTTTTTTCCTAATTAATTTTTAGGGAAATTAACATTATTAAACCGGATAATAAATTTAAATTATTCTTCAATAACTATACTTCAGCAAAAAACTTCCGGCTGAATCCGCTAAAATAAAAGCTCATAAAAAATGTACAATGCCCAAAATTGAGCATTGTACATTAAACATTGTACATTGAACATTTAAAATAGATTTACTGTCTTGCCATGGCTACACGCAATGCATCCTCGGGATCAACAAGGTGATCCGAATTATTTGCATCATCCGCAATTGCTATCTGAACACCTTTTACCTCTCCATTGAAACCATTTCCCAACGGACCGTAATCCTGTGAAACGGGAGCTCCGGTGTCTTCACCTACATCACAACCATCATCTGCTGAGAAAACCATTGACTGTGTCATGTCTACATCGCCCTCTCCGTCTTGCTTACCGTCGATAAACAATGCTACTTTACCGCCTTTACCAAGCCCTCCGCCGGCATAAGTGAATTCCATTCGCACCTGATGCTGTCCTGAAGGTATTTTGTTAGCAGATTCTACATAATAGTAATTTATTCCTCCGAGATTGTAACAGTATTTTAGTTTACCGTCTTTCGCATAAAGACTCCAGCCACCTATGTTCGCACCCTGAGCAATTATAACTCCTTCTGCGTCTTTTTCCGGAACCACTATTTCAGCAGTTACAGAGTGAGACTTGTTCTTTATACTGATCACGCAATTCTCGGATAATCTTCCCATTCCTCCGAAAAGGATCTGTGAATTTCCTCTGATAAGCACAGGTCTTCCTGCAGTATCAGGATTCATTTTTTTAGCAATATCATCATCAAGAGGTAATACGTTATATCGAACTGCTTCCATGAGCCATAATCTCTGAAGTTCATGAAGCTTCTCAGGCATATCTTTTGAGAGATCATTTGCCTGAGTCCAGTCTTTATTGGTATCATACAATTCCCATACATCATCGTCAAAAGCAGGTGTCTTTTCACCAATCAAAATCCATGGTGTTTTATGTTTAGTAACAGCTGTCCATCCTTTATGATAGATTCCTCTGTTACCGAACATTTCAAAATACTGAGTCTCACGCAGTTCAGGTGCATTTGCATCATTGAATGTACTTAATATACTTACTCCTTCAATAGGAGACTGCTGCACTCCGTCAACCGAGATCGGCTCGGGAATACCCGCAGCTTCAAGTATAGTAGGAGCTACGTCAATTACGTGACTGAACTGTGTCCGCAATTCACCTTTACCTTTTATGAAATTCGGCCAGTGAATGATCGTACCGTTCCTTGTTCCTCCCCAGTGTGATGCAACCTGTTTTGTCCACTGATATGGAGTATTCAATGCATGAGCCCAACCTACAGCATAGTGATTATAAGAATCAGGTCCGCCAAGTTTATCTATTCTTGCATTGAGAAATTCAGGAGTTTCCAGAGCGGCAAGTCCGTTAAAGTTCAGCATCTCATTATATGTGCCGTTAAGAGTACCTTCAGCAGATGCGCCGTTGTCTCCTATTATGTAATATACCAGTGTATCATCTAGTATATTTATTTTCTGAAGTGAATCAAGAAGACGTCCAACGTGATGATCAGTATATTCCATAAAACCGGCATACACTTCCATCTGTCTTCTTAAAACCGGCTTCATGTCTTCCGGCATATCATCCCATGCGGGGATTTCCTTAGGACGTTCCGTTAATTTACTGTCAGGAGGAATAACTCCTAATTTTAACTGTCTTGCAAAAGTCTCTTCACGGAGCTTATCCCAGCCCGCGTCAAATTTTCCTTTGTATTTATCAGCCCATTCTTTCGGAACATGGTGCGGAGCGTGAGTTGCGCCGGGAGCAAAATACATAAAGAATGGCTTATCGCTCATAAGAGCTTTTTGCTGACCTGCCCATGCGATCGCTTTATTAGTCATATCTTCAACAAGATGATATCCTTCTTCGGGAGTTTTATCCGGTTCGACCGGAACAGTTCCTTCATAAAGTGTCGGATACCATTGATTTGCTTCGCCTCCTATGAATCCGTAAAAATATTCAAAACCACCGCCTCCTGATGGCCATGCATTGAAAGGACCTGCCGGACTTGTTTCCCATACAGGAACTTCGTGACATTTACCAAATTGTGCAGTGGAATATCCGTTAAGTTTAAGAGTCTTTGCAAGAGGTGACATAGTATTGGGAAGGACAGAAGAGTATCCCGGAGCGCCTGTTGCAACTTCAGTTATGCATCCCATTCCGGCAGAGTGGTGATTACGGCCGGTAAGTAACGCCTGACGTGTTGGTGAACAAAGAGCTGTTGTATGAAAGCGGTTGAGTTTTAATCCTCCCGCAGCCAGTTTCTCAGCATTAGGTGTATAACACGGACCCCCAAAAGCGCTTGATGATCCGAAACCCGCATCATCTATAAGAATTAATAAGACATTAGGAGCTCCGTCAGGTGGGTGAACTGATTTTATCGGAGGAAACTTTGAATCCGGATCCTTACCGTCATATGCTATGTAACCTTTGAATTTTTTGCTTGGAATCGGAAGATGGGCACGATGTAATTCATGTGATTTACTCATAATAATAAATTTAGTGTTTAAAAAATTAGTGAATTTAGATAATTATTAAGTATAAAAATTGTGACTTTAAAAAGTTTTTTTTCTTTCTGATTAAATCTTAAAAGCCTGTTTGTATTAATTATCAGGAAAGAAAATTAACCGGAAAGTTTACTGAGTCTGATGTAAAAAATTTAAATCGTAATTTAAAATTCACAATTTATACAAATTACGAAAAATGAATTTTCAATATACACACTAAAATAATGACTATATTTAAAATATTTTCAAATTCAGTCAGTGCCGGAATATATATATAATACTCCGGATTTCTTTTTTAGTGAGTAATATATATTCGGGAAGTTTAACAGGTAAGAGAATAGAAGGCTGAGAATAAAGTTATAGATTATATCACTTTTCCGATCAGCCAAACCGGATTAGGTAAGTGCAGTAAAAAAAAAATCCGCCGCATAAGTATAATCACTTTTATCTGCGACGGATTAAAAAATCTGATATCCGATTAAGTTCACTTCATAAATGTAACCGAACCAGTACTCACATCATATAATCCACCTACGATCTGTATCTCACCTTTCTCTTCCATCTCTTTCAGGATAGGACTTTTTTTCCTGATCTCATCAATTGCAACAATAACATTCTCATCAGTTACTTTTTTCACATAATCTTTATTCTTTGATGTTTTATCCCCATCAAATTTTGAAAGGCTATCGACAGCCGGTTGTATCTTTTCCAGAAGCTCGGTGATGTTTCCGAGTTTTACATCATCTATTGCTGCTTTAACTGCGCCGCATTCGGTATGACCGAGAACTACAATTAACTTTGATCCGACTACTTTGCATCCGTATTCCATACTGGCAAGTATATCCGGATTTATAATATTACCGGCGACTCTGGCTACGAAAATATCACCTATGCCAAGATCAAAGACCTTCTCAACAGGAACTCTCGAATCAAGACAGGACAGAACTACTGCTGTAGGAAACTGACCCTGAGAGGTCTGCATTATCTGTTTCGGATAATCTGTAAATGTAAGATCGCCTTTTACGAATTTTGCGTTTCCGGTTTTGAGTATTTCCAGTACCTGTTCAGGGGTCTTTGCCTGCTGAAGTTCTTTTGTCATTACATCATTTCTGACCTCCGTTTCTTTTTTTGACTCCTGCTTTTCTTCATGCTTTACTTCACTCTTGTTACCACAAGAGAATAAAAAAAGAGAAGATACAAATGAGACTAATAATAATTTTTTCATAGGTTTTGGTTTAATTTATAAAATATGTTTCTAAAGTTTGTATATGATTCTTAGTTTTTGACAGGGTTATCTGAATATCCGCAAAATAAAAATTTCAATTTACCATTCAATTCAAGCATCCTTTAAATTACATACATTACAAAAATAAAGAATTTATTTTAAAATATTATAAAAAATCATAATTTTCATAATTCTTTTAAATTAAAAAAATATACTGAATGACTTATATATTCAAAAAAAAATGATTAAACTCTTTCTTAGCTTATTTTAATCAAAAAAACTAAAGAAAGGAAAGTCATGAGATCTATTTCAGTTGGACCTGTAAATGATCTGTCGTTTATTCAATCCGAATTCATAAAATCCGTAAAAAGCACAGAATCAGACAATCCAAAAAAGCCTTATTGTTTAATCATCGAATTCCACAACGGAAAATCCAAGATGGTATATTTTATTATGGAAGATGAAGCAAACAGGAACCTAAAAAAGGTTAAGACAGAAATGCAAAAGGTATTTAAAAACAATAACTTTCAAAAAATTCTTCCTGAGATCCCCAAGACTAAAACCCGGAAAAACAAAAAATCTGAATTAGCTAATTCAAAACCAAAAGTTAAAACAGAATCAAAAGCTAAAATAAAATCAACAGCGAAATCAGATACAAAAGCTAAAACCAAAGTTAAGGTTAAAGCTGAATCAAAAGCAAAGGTAACTGCTAAACCAAAAGCTAAAGCGAAGACTAAACCAAAAGCTATAGTCAAGCCAAAAGCAAAACTTAAAAAAGCAAAATAGTATTTTTACTACCCGGCTAATAAGAATTCTACCTTATTAACAAAGTGATATTCTGATCAAGTTCATACTATATCTCAATTCAGCTTAATTATATCATAAAAAAAGCGGGATTTGATTCCCGCTTTGTATTATTACAATTTTTATCTGTAAACAGACTATATGATAAGAATGCTTATCTGTTAAAGTTATAAACCAATCCGCCGACATATTCAAATCCTGTCATCATTTTTCCTTCCTGTCCAATTCCGGGATCTGAATCTTCCCAGAAACTGTTGTTATAATTTATACTTGCATTTACTCCAAAATTTCTGGTGAATTTTACATCAAAACCAAATCCAACCTGAAATGCATATTTAACAGTTGTCTCGTCATCATGATTTACATCCCCGACAAAATCTGTAGCAGAAATTATATTTATACCGTTCATAAAAGAAAAATACGGCATGAAAACATTTTTGTAAACATAAAATCTACCACCGAAATGAATCGGAATATAATTAAAATTATTAAATCCACCTGAGTCAACGTCAACTTTAAAATTCTGTTTGAAATATCCTGACCGGACAACCGCTAACCAAGAATTAGGAAAATACTTACCGTAATTGAGCATAAATCCCTGTCCATCACTGTAATAATCCTTAAAATTTCCCAGATTCTGAATATAACTATATGTTACAAATATCTGATCACTTAATTCTTTCTTGTAATCAGAAGAGCCTGCTTTAATAACAGGATTTACTATTTCTAAAGATTCTTTTTTGATGTCCGATAATTTCAGCGGAGTAAGCGATTGTGAAAGACTCAATCCGGTTATCGAAAAACAAAATACTATTATTAATAAAATTATTTTCATAGATTAATTTACAGTTTTAAAATATCCTTGTTTTAAAGTATGCTCTAATAAGCGGTGACTGAAAGCCTACATCCGGAGTAGCCTTTGGCTGTCCTGTATTTGGATCAATGATGAATCCGTCAGGATAGTGATAGTAACTGTTTCGTTTATAGAATCCAAAAGAGAGACCGAACACAAAATATTCTTTCAAAGGAAGTTGAAATCTTGCTTCACCCCATTGTACTAAATGCTCAGAAAAAGCCGGTTCGCTTTGAGTCCATAAATAATCCATAGCATACGCCACTTCTAAAATACTCCACCCGTCTTTATAAAGTCCGAATCCGGCGCTTGCACCAAGTGCCTGACCCATGTCATAATTTCTTCCGTCAGTAGAATCAAGGAAATAATCATCCGAAGTTGCAGCCATTGGTATGATCCTTAATCCAAGATTAGTTCTTAATCTCAGATCTTTATTATTTAAAATATATTCTGAATTTAATTTTTCAACAAATGCTGCGTTTCCGTAAATCAAAGCTACATTATTTATATAATCATAATTCAAGGTAGTTTCCAGTGAATGCTTTGCTGTTTTTTTATCAGAGATCTGAAATGAAACCAGACTTCCGATAGCATGCATATTCTGAACAGTAGGGGAAGTTGTACCGATTCCAAAATTAAATGCAAAATGAGAAAATGGTGTAGTGCGTTTATGTTCGAATGGAGTGCCATAAACTATATTCATTTCAAACATACCTTCAAGTTCTTTAACATCAGAAGAATCATTGGTAAAGACCTGTGTACCTGCATCAAGATTCAGATTAAAGTAATCAGGCTTTCTCCATTCCGGATTCGGGAATACTCTCGAAACTTCACCTGTTACTAATCTCTGGAATAATCTCACAGGATTAAATAAACCTCCTGCGATCTCAGTCCATACCCTGTGAGAACCTCTGGCAGTATTATCAGTGACCATAGTAGAAAGTCTGTAAAGAATTTCACCGAAAGCCGCACCGTTAAGTCCGGTATTTACCCAGTCATTAATTGCAGGCTGATTTGTTTCCATGAAATGTTCCCATATAAAACTTCCCGCAAGAGCAAATGCTCCTGATTCCCAGAAGTTATATCCGTTTGATCTTCCGCTGTTGAAGAACAAACTTCCTCCGAACGGGTGAGCGAAATAATTTGTCTGGAAGTTATCGCCGTCATAGTTCCAACCGTTATTTAAGTTGGACCAGATAGACTGCCAGCCGATGAACGGCCATCTTTCTCCCTGACCGGGACTATCCCAGTCTCTTCCAAATCTTGCGAGAGCCCAGGGAAATGCAATATTGAAAAACAATTCATCGAACACCGCCCAGCCGAAATGTTTGGTTGATTCCCATGGAACATATTTTTCGGGAGTCGGAAGAGGATTTGATATTACATTTTTTAAAGAATATTTTGATTTTGGTGACAGAGTTAATAAGTTGTTATCTTTAGATGTCAGATCGCCAAAGTCATCATACTTTTTGGATAGAGCTTTGTTGCTCTTATTCGAAAAACTTTTAATTACCGAAGAACTATACCGCTCTCTGGTAATTGAGTTAAGCGTTAATTTTATTTTGTCGCCGTTTTCTGCATAAGAAATTTTCTCTGAAAGCTTTTTCAAAGTAAGAACTTCTTTACTTCCTGCAGTTTCCTGTCCGGGAGAAAAATTAACTCCCGCAAAAAACAGTACAAATAAAATAAGTAGTGTAGTTTTTTTAATAGGCATATTGAATATTTAGTGATGCTAATTGTTTTGTTAATTCACAACAACTTACATAATTTTGAATTAAAGCAAAACATATTATTTTAGGTTTTTAAATGATTACTTTAATTTTTTTATTTATTAAAAATTTTAATTTTGTGTTATATTGAATCCGGAATATTCCTAAATTCCGGGTCCTCTGTGACCTAACCCGACTCCGCGCGGGGCTATAACACAATCTATAAAAAGCGAAGTTAAACCGCCGGAAACCGGCATTGTACCGCTTATTACTTTGTAATTGTAAACCAGATCTTTACCATCAATGACCGGATTGGTTATCTCAACTACTGAAACCGAATTCTCAGATTTTCCGGATTGATAAACCGAAAGTGATGCATTTGGAGGATCTTCGGCAAAACTATCTTTCCCACCCTGCGAAGTCCAGTTATTCAGATAATCCTCTAACTTTTCATGACCGGCAATTCTATCAGGGCGATCTGAAAAGTATAGTGTCTGTTGATTTACATTTACAAGACGAAAAGTTTTAGATACAGAGTCCACAGTGATATCCTCAGCAGTCTGCACGTACAATAATTGTATCTTGTCTGATGAAGAACTGGTATTATTATTAGTAGTAGTATTAGTTTTTTCTTCATCCTTGCCACATGAAATCAAAACGAAACATAACAATATAAGAATTGAGTTAAATAATTTTTTTTCCATTTTTAAAAGTTGAATATTAACAGTTAAAAGTTATACTGAAAATTTATTTTTAATATATAATTTGGAATTTATAATTCCTGATACTCAATCCCTTTTGGGCAGTACCTGTAATATCAGAAATCCTATAGCTGTAGGAAAATAAAATCTTCCTCCGAATCCCGGTACGATAAGTGAATTAATTGTCAGTGGCTCAAAGAAATCCGACTCCGCTAATGTCTTTCCGGTTAATGAATCACACCATGTTACCTGTTCAGTATAAGCGCCTGAGAAAACTGCCTGCTGTACAGGCATGTCAGGATCATTTAATTTTATGTTTGAAAATATAATAATGCGTTTATCTTTAGGTCCGATCAGCGGCTGAAATGTATTTGTCATTTTATCAAGTACAAATTTTGGAGTTAGCTCGCCTGTCTTCTGATCGAGTTCTATTCCGGCAACTTTACCCATTCCCATATCAGTCGAATAGATCATGTTGTTTTCCGGATCGGTCATGGGTTTGGGAGGGCAGAAACTCCACTGACCTTTCTGAAGATCACCAAACGGGAAGATTGTATTCATTCTGTTTGGATCATCTTTATGCACAACAGCAATAGTAGATGCAATTGTCATGCTTCCTGCACCGTTAGTCTGAAATCCCAGCCAGTCACCAATGATACTGATTGCCGCCGGAGTTGTTTGTCCTTCTTTAATGGGCTTAGCTATCCAGTTCATATCCTGAGAAAGTTTTTTCTTTACAGGATCCCAGAAATACCGTAAACCACCGCTGTTTACACCTACATATATAGCAATCTTATCATTGTACATTGTAATGGTATGCGGAACGCTTGCCGGTTCCGGTAAGGCAATGTCATCCAGGACTTCCAATGTTTCCGGATCAACCGCTGCCATATGAGAATTCGTCTGCTTTAAACCATCACCTATGCCTTTAATAATAGCCATAGTTCCCTGTAAATTTGATCCTATAGGTCTGGTTTGATCTTTTACAATGAGTGTTCCATCAGGTGCAATAGTAAGATGTTTGTAGTTTACATCTTTAGCCGGAGTATCGCCGTTTGGTAATTTATTGTGTTTTAATATTTCACCTGTATCTCCGTCGATCAATACTATATTATCAGCCCAGGAGATCGGAATATTTCCATTTGGCATGATATTAAGATTTACATTAGCTATCCATGTACCCGATACATTTCCGTTGTCCAGATAAGTTCTCCAGATCTCTTTACCGGAAGCTGCATCAGCTTTTGCTATAAATGGACCTGCCGGCATTGCACCCATAAGCGGAGGTACATCTCCGCCTATAATGTAAATCTCACCCGGCTTTCTGTTATTAATATAGCTGGCTCCTAAATAAGTAGTTTCAGCTCTGTAAGCATATACCTGATTTGGTCCGTCAAAGGAACCTGTGAATGAAGCTGCCGGAAATAACCCGCTTCTTTCAGCATCTGCTATTTCAGCGCCGTTTAATGTTGAATAGTAACCGGGTGTTTTAAGACTGTGAGCGATCTCAAGTTCTTTCCTGTATAATGAAACATCACCGGGAATAGGTCCGTTTGCGGCAATTTCATTAGATGTTGGTGGTGGAATTTTAATATCCATGATTATTTATTTAAAAGTTAAAAGTTAAAAGTTGAAAGTTGAAAGTTGAAAGTTGAAAGTTAAAAGTTGAAAGTTGAACACAATGAAAATATAAATTTTTTCAATACTTAATACTCAATACTCTATACTCAATACTCAATACTCAATACTCATTTTCTCTTTGGAACTACCTGCAGTATGATAAACCCATTTGCAGTCGGGAAATAAAATCTTCCTCCGAATCCCGGTACAATCAATGAATTAATTGTAAGCGGTTCAAAGAAATCCGATTCAGCGATTATCTTGCCTGTGTTTGCATCTCTCCAGGTTACCTGTTCTTTATATTTGGCTGTAAACAATGCGATCTTTACAGGTTCAATCTTGATATCCTGTTTTATGTTTGAAAGTATAAGAACTCTTTTATCTTTTGGTCCGATCAAAGGCTGAAAAGTATTTGTTATATCATCAACAGTATACTTTACTTCCATCTCCCCGCTTTTCGGATCGATGCTGATACATGCAACTTTTTTCATTCCCATATCAGCTGAATATATTAAATTATTGTCCGGATCAGCAGTAGCTTTTGGCGGCGCAAAACTCCAGTGACCTTTTTTCAGATCTCCGAAAGGAAATATTACTTTCATTTTCGAAGGATCTTTCTGACTGACTGCTACGACACTTGATGCTACAGTATCACTGCCAATCCCGTTTGTCTGAAGAATAATCCAGTCCCCTAAGATACTCGGAGCATCACAAGCAGACTGACCTTCCTTCAATGGTTTAATAACCCATGAGGGATCCAAAGTTAACTTCTTCTTTTTTCCATCCCAGAAACAACGCAAAGCTCCGCTGTCAACACCCATATATATTGCTATTTTCCCTTCAAACATTGTTACAATATGAGGAGCTGTAGCAGGTTCCGGTAATGAAATATGATCGAGTATTTCGAGTGTGTCCGGATCAGCAGCAACAAGATGTGAATTGGTTTGTTTCAATCCTTCCATCTTCCCTTTTACAACCGCCATTGTTCCCTGATAAGTACAACCTGTAGGACGTGTCTGATCTTTCAGGATCACAGTTCCGTCAGGAGCAAATGTAACATGTTTGAAATTTGCATCGATTATTGGCGTATCCCCTGTGGGAATGGAATTTTGCTTTAATACCCTCCCTGTATCAGGATCAACTTTTACTAACTGGTTTGCCCAGGCAAAAATTATGTAACCGTTTTCGTGAATGTTAAGATTTGCATTTGCTATCCAGCGTCCGGAAATATTTCCGTTATCCAGATAAGTCCGCCAAATCTGTTTCCCTGTTGCTGCATCTGCTTTCGCTATATAAGGTCCTGCGGGTAGTTTACCTTTCATTGGAGGTGATTCACCGCCTACTATATAAATTTCACCCGGCTCGCGGTTTATTATATAAGCAGTATCTTCATATATGTCTTCGCTTCTGTATGCAAAGACCTGATTCTCTTCTGTAAATGAGCCGGTAAAAGACGCATTAGGGAATATTCCGCTGCGCTGTCCGTCCGCTATTTCAGCTGAATTTAATGATTTATAATATCCCGGAGTACTTAATTTCTGTGATGCTTCAAATTCCTTCTCATATAACGAAACATCTCCAGGAATAGGACCATTACAGGCAATTTCATTCTTTGTTGGTTTGGGAATTTTCTTTTCCATAATTATCTAGAAAACAGTTAAAAGTTAAATATTGAAAGTTAAAAGTTAAAAGTTAAAAGTTAAAAGTTGAAAGTTGAAAGTTGAAAGTTGAAAGTTGAACACAATGAAAATATAGATTTTTTCAAAACATAATACACAATCCGCCACGGCGGATCAATACTCAATACTCAATACTCAATACTCAATACTTACTACTTAATATCATCAGCCTCAAAATCCTCTTTACTGGTATATTCTCCAACAGGATAATACGGTCCCATCACAGACTCTTCCATTCCGGGTTTAGTAATTAAATCAGGTCTTTCTTTCCATTCAGGATTGTTTGCCATTATTCTTATCATCAGCATTCCAAAGTCAGTTCTGTTTCGCGGGTCATCAAGACCTTCTCCTTTCGGACTCCATTCAAGCCAGGCAATTCCGTTTTCAATTGTAGCATTTGAAGGACGGTCTTCTTTTCTGCTGAAAACTATGGTATAATTTCTGTCCTTATCCAAAGGTATCTGCATGTCGCAAAGTCCGTCATAAATTTGTCCTGACGGAGCTGCTTCACAACTGACTATTGACCAGTATTGTGTTTGTGATTCCGGCATAATTTCAAGACCTCTCCCGCTGTTGCCGGCGAAAGTATCCGGAAATTCAGGCATTTTTCCTTTCATAACATATACAGTTCCGAATTTTCGTGATAACAAAGTCAGCATATACTGTGTAGTTGGATCACCGCCGCCATCCATTGCTCCGGCATAGGGGATCTTCGCGCGATCTTCAGGTGATTTAAATGCACCGATTATTGAATAATTGATATTCCAGTATTTTTCCCAGACAGGCGGATTCCTGGCAGGAGAAGTCTCCGGTTTAAGTGAAGGATCGTTGTCTTTTGAAATAACCATATTTACCCATTGATCAGCAGTAAACGGTTGCTTGGTATCAACGGGAATACTATTCATAAATTTTTCAACAACCTCAGAAGCTGAAAGCCTGGTACCATCTTCAAGAAATCCTGTATACTTAGGCAATCCCGTACCTTCGTGAGAAGATGATGCTGGTCTTAATCCGGCCCCGTCAAAACCGTTGTCATTAAGATAGATTCTTACAAAACATTCTATTGCATCTCCCGTGGTCCCCGCATAAAGAGTATTTGGTTTTTGCATATTTTTATCTGAAGGTCTGTCATCAGCAATAATAGCAAGTGTAAATTCTCTGTTTTCCGTTAGTCTGTTTGCTCCAACTACAAAAGGATTTTCCGAACCCGGATCAGATTCAATCTCATCACCGGCAAAAGCTTCACCTGTAGACACAAAGGTATTATTTTGAGCTTTGTATAATGCAATTTGAAAATACCGGCAGTGTGGATAAGTACCTTTGAATATAATGCCGGCACCTTTTGGTAATTTTAGATCTATTTTAAAATAAGTTGACTGCATCTCTGGCCAGAGATTGGGATTTTGTATAGGTTTCGGATACTCAAGATAATTCCAGTATCCCCAGCCCCTTGGACCCTGAAACAGATCATCATGACCATATCTTTCGTCAGTTCTCACAATCAGCTCTACTGATTTATCTCCAAAGCGTTTTACTCCGAGGGAATAATTGCTTTGAACAGGAATGATTCCGGGCGGCTGCCACGTTCCATTACCTAAAGGATAAACAGAAGGCTGTTCTGTCTTGGGCCAGTATAATCTCATTACAAGAAAAACAGGACCATCAGGAGCAGGTAACCAGTTTGATTCTTTATCTTTACCGGGTGAATCTTTCTGAATATAAATAGTAATCGATCCATCATCATTTTTTATCAATCCTGACAGCATAGGAGAATTGATCAGATATCTGTTAATGGGATTATCAATTAAAAGCTGAGTTTCACCATCATAAATTGTAATAGACCAGAATGCATTTACCGGAGGCAACTGACCTTTTTTAAAAGTTAATCTGTAATTTGTTCTGCTACCGTCAAGCGGTACGCCGTCAATATCGCATCTTGTAAAAGGATAAACTGCTTCTTCAGCATTATTACCATAGATTCCTAATTTAGCAGCTGCAGCTCTCAGCGCCCAGTTGCCGTTATATTTTTCCCTGTCTCCTGTTGCAGTTCCGATCTGCCAGCCGTTTACAACATTTCCGACATGGTCTGCAGCATAATCAATTTTGGCAGTAGCAGATTGTAATGCCTTTGTGAAATCATCTTTTTGCTCATCGGACAGAGAGTTAAAATCAAATGCCATACCTGCTCCTATACCTGCACTGCTGAACTCTTCTCTCAGCGGAATCTCTGCTGCAGCTGTTCCGGTAGTCGGACAAAACTGAAGTATGAAATTCAAAAAAACCGGAAAGTCAGTAGTAAATGCATTTTTAGTAAACGGAATCCATTCAATTTCAGGAGCTTTTACCGGAGCCGGAGTATTTGAAAATTCTGATAAAGGCTGCAGTTTATAACCCGCCTGAATTTTCCTGACATTATCCATGTCATCCGGATTAAATAACTGTGTCCTGAATATTACAAAACTGAACTGAGTTTCGCATCTGTAAACTTTGGATATTCCGGCCGGTATTTCACCGTTCCAGTCCGGACCGGCGAGAAGAAAACTTCCTGCTCCGTTACCGGTTGTACGGCTGCCGGCATAGGCATAATTATTTGTGTACATATCAACAAACTGTATATCATAGTATCTTTCCTTTTCCATTTCCGGAACTGAGATCACCATTGGTTCCGATCGAAGATCGATCTGTACCATAGAATATGGAGTGTCGCTGTTTGGAGTTACAATGGATGTATCAGCAGGTGTATACACCCGCGCTTCATTTGCTATCTGATTTATTGGCGATTTGTATTGTCCCGAATCTTTATTTATATTGTAATCAAGTATTACTTTGTAATTTACAATCATCGGAAAGCTGTACAGATAAGCTTCTTCTATTACTGACCGGAAATCTTTTAAAGAATCACTCATATATAGTATTATTATTCAAAGTTAGAGGATTAAAATATTAAAGCCGCTATTTTTAATATTGTTTTTAAATCCGGCTGATAATTTAATATTTTTATTTCAGGTTTTTAACAATATTTATTTAACAAATTAATTTTAATATGCCTTTAAATCAAACATTCGAAATTTCAATCCTACCCAATTTTTTTCTTTGCAATAGATGATGAGAATATTGATATTAAGATCATCTGGTAATCTGGTAATCTGGTAATCTGGAATAAATTTTTTTAACGGGAAATTCACTTGAACATACAGCAGAAAAAGAAAATAAAATTTCTAACACTTTATAATTCTTTCACAGAAAAAGAAAAGACTGAATTCCGGAAATTCCTTGGAAATGAAGTTAACAATAATGGAAGGAATTATAATAAAATATTATCATCAATCGAACAGAATGAAGCCGGGAAATTGAAGTTAAAAGGATCCGGATCAGATGTAACGAGATGGAACAGATTTTCCGAGCTACATAAACTTGCAGATGAATTTCTGATACTTAAATCCATTGAATCAGATGATCTCATACATAAATTTTTATTGTTCAAAGAATATGATAAAAGAGATTTACAGTTAACCTTTGAACAGAAATATAAGAACCTGAAAGACGGAATATTAAATAATACTCTGTTTAAATATGATTACAATACTCTGTTTCAAATTGACAATATTTATCTCAAACATTTAGTTTTAATTTCAGATTCAGAAAAATTTTTAGAGACATTATATAAATCATCAGTTACAAGAAATGGATTTTTCATAATAGAAATTCTTGAAAAGCTGATCGAAATGATTACTGTAAGAGAATCCAAACCTCTGATTCCGGAAACCATGGACGAAAAAATTTATGGTAGTCTGGATATTCAAAATGTTATAAAGTATTTCAAAGAATCATCTGAACTTCCGGATAAGATCTTTCACACCATCAGATTTCTTCATTATACTTATCTAAGTTATTCTGACTTACAAAACAGCAGTCATTATCTTAAAGCGAGGAAGATATTTTTTCGTGAGCTTAAAGATATTTCAGATGACAAAAGAGAAAAGTATTTCATATGTCTGATGAATTTAAAAATTTTAAAAGTAAATAAAGCAATACCCGGAGCAAATGAAGAGCTGTTTTTTTTAATGGATAAAAAACTAAAGGAAGGACTTTTGAATGACTTCAGAAGTAAAAACTTGCCTGTCAATCAGTTTCGCGACTTTGTCCTTACGGGTTTAAATTTAAAAAAGCACAAATGGGTAGAAAATTTTATCAATAATTATTCAGACTGTCTTCCTGAGGAAATAAGGAATGATTATGTATCCTTAGCCAGAGCAAGATTATATTTCAGCCTGAAAAATTATCAGTCGAGTTTTGATCATTTGAATAAGGTAAGCAAGAAAAATCATTTGTTATATTCTGATGTAACTTTGCTTAAACTTAAAATATTGTTCGAACTAAAAAAAATCGATGAATCCTTTAACGAAGCAAAAAACTTCAGGGAATATCTCAGAAAAGAACGTGATTCTGAACATCTCCTCTTACAAAATTCAAAAGAATTCTGTAAAGCTTTTACTTTATTGCTGAAATTATATCAAAGCCCTACACGAAAAAATTATAATGACCTTCAATACTTACTCTCGAAAAAATCTATTATTTCTAAAAAATGGATTATTTTGAAAATGAATGAAATAAAATTAGTTTAGGTGTTAGATTTTTAGTATTGAGTATTGAGTATTGAGTATTGAGTATTGAGTATTGAGTATTGATTCGCCGCAGCGGTTCAATGTTCAATGTTCGATGTTCGATGGTAAAATTGAGATCTTAAATCCAAAATCAAAGATCCAAAATCAAAAATCATTTAATCTGCCATGTCGGACCAAATCGCAAATAAAAAACTCCTTCCCAGATAAACAAGAGAAGGAGAATTTTTATTATTGCCATTCAAAACAAGTAATTCCAAAATCAAAGATCCAAAATCAAAAATCTTTTAATCCGCCGCGGCGGACCAATTCCGAAATCCCAAATCCAAAATCAAACTACTGTCTAGCCATCACCGCTTTCAATGCAGATTCATCATCTTTGATCAGATCTCCGCTGACATCAACTACCGCAGTAAAGATCGTTCCTGTAAATTCATACGGCGGTTCGTAATCCGGAATGGTCGGTGAACCGGGATCTGCTCCAACTGCTGCAGCCGCACCAAGACCCAATGCCAAAGGTATTGTATACGGAAATTCCGTGTCTCCAACCAGCTTGTCATCAATATAAAGCTGCGCTGATCCCGGAGTTCCTTTCCCATGTGCAAAGTCAGGCTTTCCTTTTACTTCAAATTCGAATCTGAATTTATGACGTCCTTCAGGAACATCTTCAACGGATTTTACATAAAAATATTCCGAAGTAACATAATTATATCCGTATTGAAGTTTATTATCTTTTATAAACAGAGTGTAACCTCCGTCACATCCTCCCATACTGAACAATACTCCTTCTGCTCCGCCTTTTGGTATCTCAGCATCCACAGTAATAGAATGAGAGCGGTTGAGAATGTTCACGGCAGCATTTGAAGGAACAGTTTGCGTTAGCGGATAATAAGTATAAGTTGTCCTTGGACCGGCAATCTGAGGTCTTGGCTCGGCAAGTCTTTCGACTCCCCTGCTGTCAATCGGCAGAACATTATATTTCCCTGCTTCCACATACCACTGCGCAACCATTTCAATCAACTTTGGTCTGTTATCTTTTGCAATGTTGTTTGTTTCCGTAGGATCTTTTGAAAGGTCATAAAGCTCCCAGTTATTTGCATCGAGTTCTGTCAGTTTTGCAGCATCTATCGGCGCACCGAATCCCATGCCCGCTTCAGTGAATGATTCACCCGGCCATGGACAAACCGCTCTCCATCCGTCGTGATAGATCGAACGATGTCCCATCATTTCAAAATACTGAACCTTATGTTTGGTTTCAGCTTTTCCGTCATTGAATGCATGAGCAAAACTGTTACCCTGAATTGGTGATTGTGTAGTTCCTTTGATCTCAGTCGGAGCTTCTATTCCAAGAGCATCAAGGACTGTCGGAACCATGTCAATTGCGTGTGCATACTGTTCACGGATCTCGCCTTTGGATTTGATACCATTTGGCCAGTGAACTATAAACGGATCACTCACTCCTCCTCTGTATGTTTCACGTTTCCATCTTCTGAATGGAGTATTACCGGCAAAGGTCCAGCCCCATGGATAATGATTATAATATTTAGGTCCTCCTATGTCATCTATTGCAGCGAGATTCTGCTCAAGACTGTCAGGTACATTATTGAAGAATTTATTTTCATTAACAGAACCTGTAGGTCCGCCTTCAGCGCTTGCTCCGTTGTCTGAAATGAACATGATAAGTGTGTTGTCCCATTCACCGATATCTTTAAGGAACTGAAACAGTCTTCCGTACTGGTGATCGGTATGCTCAAGGAATCCTGCAAAAACTTCCATCATTCTTGAATACAATTTTCTTTCGTCATCAGAAAGTGAATCCCACTGCTGAACATCCGGATCATGTCTGGAAAGAACTGAATCTTTTGGTATTATGCCAAGTTCTTTTTGTTTTGCAAATACTTTTTCCCTGTATGCATCCCATCCGTCATCGAACTGACCTTTGTATTTGTCAGCCCATTCTTTAGGAACGTGATGAGGAGCGTGACCGGCACCAGGGCAGAAATACATAAAGAACGGTTTGTCCGGAGCTATTTGTTTTGAGTCAGCAATGAATCCCATTGCTTTATCGGTTATATCTACTGTAAGATGATATCCTTCTTCAGGTGTTTTAGGTGGTTCCACCTGATGGTTGTCATATACAAGTTCAGGATAATACTGATGAGTATCGCCTCCGAGAAATCCGTAATATCTTTCGAATCCTCTTCCGAGAGGCCAGCGGTCATAAGGTCCGGCTGCAGAATTCTGTTCGGCAGGTGTTAAATGCCATTTTCCGAGAGCATATGTATTGTAACCATTTTCTTTAAGTATCTCAGACAAAAAACCATTTTCAAATGGTATGTATCCGTTAGCTCCCGGATAACCTGTAGAACCTTCGGTGATACAAGCCATTGCATTTGAATGATGATTCCTGCCTGTGAGTACACAAGATCTTGTAGGAGAGCACAATGCGGTAGTATGCATATTGTTGAACAGCAGACCTTCTTTTGCAAGTGCATCTATATTTGGTGTTTTGATCGGGCTGCCGTAGCATCCCATTTGTCCGAATCCTGTATCATCCTGAACGATGAACAGAACATTCGGTGCGCCTTCTTTTGCGCGGTTAGGCATTGGCCATGCAGGTGTAGACTGGTCAAATGTCCTTCCTATTACACCGGGAAAAGCTGTCCCCGGTTTGTATTCTTTTAGTGCCATCTTGATCCTTTCTTTTTTAGTGATTCGCTATAGCGAATCAGTTAATGTTATATTTCCCCTTTTTTTTAAATATTTTACAGAAATAAAATACTTTAAAGCAGATTTAAATACCCGGTTTTAGAAATTTATTTTAAAAAAGGTAAAGGAATTTTTCAGATAGTGGCAGTTTAATTTTAGGTGAACAAAATTAGAAATCATTTTAGTTTATTGCAATACAGATATTACTAGTTATTTTTTAATTTTATAATTTACAGGTAATAATTTTTCGGAAAAACTTCCGCGAGTTAATGATAGAGTATATTTGACTTAATAATTTTAACCTGATATTTAGATAGTAAGAATTTTTCTTAATAAGTATTTTAAAACAATTTTGAAAACTATTTTTAGTACTTTTTTTTATAGATAAAATTAAAATAAATTAATGAATGATTCAAAGCTTGAAATAAAAACAGCAATGCAAATTCAAAAACCATCAAGTGAAGTTTTTGAAGCCATTGTTGATCCGGAAAAAATGTCAAATTATTTCATCTCCGAAAGCACTGGAAGAATGGAAGAAGGAAAGACACTGGAATGGAAGTTTCCTGAGTTTGACATTGTATTCCCGGTAAGAATTGGAAAGATCGAAAAGGATAAATACATTTCATATTACTGGGACAGTGAAGACGGGAAAGAGTTGTTAGTTGAAATGCTTCTTACTTCCGGAGAAAACAATTCAACAATACTTACCATTACAGAGAAAAGTATGGAAAATAATGAAGCCGGAATTAAATGGCTCATGGGCAACTCAGCCGGCTGGGCAAATTTTTTAGCATGCCTTAAAGCTTATCTTGAATTCGGGATAAATCTAAGGAAAGGCGGATTTGATTTTATGAAAGGGCGGATCTGAGTATTGGGTATTGAGTATTGGGTATTGAGTATTGGGTATTGAGTATTGAGTATTGAGTATTGAGTATTGAGTATTGAGTATTGAGTATTGAGTATTGAGTATTAGGTATTAGGTATTAATTTGAAAATTTTTCAATTTGAGCTAAATTACAATTTATTAGTGCTTCAAATAATATAACTTTTAACTTTCAACTTTTAACTTTTAACTTTTAACTTTTAACTTTCAACTTTTAACTTTCAACTAATTAAATGAGTTTTTTTAAAGACATCAAAGGACAGTTTCATAATAAATCAATAGGACAACTGGTTGCTAATTTCAGGACTGAATATATATCGAACGGTATCGATGAAAAAAATATGGGAGATGATCCGATAATTCAGTTTGAGAAGTGGTTCAATGATGCTGTTAAAAGTAAAATACCCGAACCGAATATCATGCATCTTTCAACAGTCTCATCAGATTGTAAACCATCTGGAAGGGTTCTGCTTCTCAAGGGGTTTGATGAAAATGGATTTGTGTTTTACACAAACTATGACAGCAGGAAAGGAAATGATCTCGGAAAAAACAAAAACGCTGCCATGACTTTTCTCTGGTTTGAATTATACAGACAGGTAAGGATCGAAGGAACAGTTGAAAAAATTTCACCGGAGGAATCAGATAAATATTTCCACAGCCGTCCCAGGGGAAGTCAGATCAGCGCAGTCGCATCTTCACAAAGCAGCATCATAGAAAACAGGGATGTGCTTGAAAAAAAAGTTAAAGAACTCGAAAAAGAATATCAGAACAAACCTGTTCCAAGACCTGAAAACTGGGGTGGGTATTGTTTATCTCCTTTCAGCATTGAATTCTGGCAGGGCCGGGCAAGCCGGCTTCATGACCGCATTATTTATAAACTTCAAAGCAATAACATCTGGAAAAAGGAAAGACTGGCACCGTGAATTAATTTTATTTGCTACTCTCGAAAATATTTTGCAAATTTTTAAAGGGTAATTATTCCTTGTCTTTAAGGTACTTTTGCCTTATTTTATTTTAGATTTTAAAGCGCAAATCATGAAAACAAAAAACACAGCAAGTTACTCATCCTTAATTAATGAAGTGCCATCTCAGATCAGTGACAGCAAAGTTCTTACATATCTGCAGAAAAAAACCATAGACTGGGAATATGTGGAAGCTCTTAAAAAAATAACCGGGTATAATGATACTATTCTGTCAGACTGGTTGAATGTTAGCGTGAAGACTTTCCGGTCATACAAACAGCAAGAAAATAAACTGAATCCAAATTTGAAAGAGCAGGTAGTACTTTTAATATCGCTTATCAAACACGGATTAACCGTATTTGAAAACTTAAATAGATTTAAAGATTGGCTCAACACAGATAATTTTTATTTCGGGAAAAAAAGTCCGATCACTTTTCTGAATACAATAACAGGTATTCGTTTTGTTAATGATCGCCTGACAGCAATGGAATACGGAGACAATGTCTGATAAATGGAATTATTCAGGATCTCATTAATTAAATATTCAGACAAGTTACAGGCGACAGGTTGCGCAAACCGATGGAACAGGCAGGGACAATATGTAATTTATGCCACCGGTTCGAGATCTTTATCAACTCTTGAGTTAATTGTACATAAAGGCGCAGTTAATCCATCTGATAATTTTAAAGTGATGGTAATTTCCATTCCGGATGATGAAAAATTCATTAAACAAATAAAAATTAAAAACCTGTCTGATAATTGGCGGAAAATATCCGGAAATTCTGGATTACAGGAATTAGGTACTAAATGGTATATAAAAAATGAATCGCTTGTTTTGAAAGTTCCTTCGGCAATTATTCCTTATGAATATAGTTATATGATAAATACTGAACATCCGGATTTTAAAAAGAATGTAAAACTTGTCAGAGTGGAAGATTATTTCTGGGATGAAAGACTTTTTTGATTTGGGATTTGGGATTTGGGATTTTTGATTTGGGATTTATTATATAGTATTCAACTTTCAACTTTCAACTTTCAACTTTTAACTTTTAACTTTTAACTTTTAACTTTTAACTTTTAACTTAAAAATGTTCATCGGTCATTTTGGTGTCGGATTCGGAGCAAAGAAATATGCACCCGTAATTTCACTCGGCTATCTCTTTATTGCAGCACAGTTTCTTGATCTGATCTGGCCGACATTACTACTCCTTAATGTAGAGCATGTTGTTATTTCACCCGGTATCACAGCAATGACACCGCTTGATTTTACGGACTACCCTGTTTCACATAGTCTGCTTATGGTAGCAGGATGGGGAATACTTTTAGGAGTAATCTCTTATTTTTTTCTTAAAAAATTCAAATACTCTTTAATTATTTTTTTATGTGTTATCAGTCACTGGTTTCTTGATCTGATAGTTCACAGACCTGACCTTCCGTTGTTACCTGCTGAAGATACTATTAAGATGGGTTTCGGTTTATGGGATCATCCGTATTTGTCAGTAATAATCGAAGGATTAATATTTTTTACCGGGGTGATATTCTATTACAAAGCAACAAAGCCTGTAAACAAAACAGGCAAATACCTTCTGATATTTCTTGTTTCATTTCTTGTATTGATTCAGATTGCAAACATACTTGGACCGCCGCCGCCCAGTGTAACCGCAATAGCGTGGGCGGGTCAATTACAATGGCTGTTTGTGATCATTGCTTTTATTGTTGACAGGAATAGAATTTCTGTTTGATCAACTTTTAACTTTCAACTTTTATCCGCCGCGGCGGATTCAACTTTTAACTTTCTACTTATGAGCAATCCGATTAAACGAGATCCGTCAATCCAGCCTCTGAGCAGAGATCACCATCACGGACTCTTGCTTTGCTGGAAAATAAGAACAGGATTTTCAAAAGGAGTTTCTGCGGAAAGAATGAAATTATATACTGACTGGTTTTACGAGAATCATATTATGAAACATTTTGAGATCGAAGAAAAATATGTTTTTCCGGTTTTAGGAAATGACAATGAATTAGTGAAACAGGCATTGAATGATCATAAGTTAATTGAAAAACTATTTACTGAAAAAAATAATTCAAACTTTGAGAATTCCTTAAAGCAATTATCCGATGAACTCGAGAAACACATTCGTTTTGAGGAAAGAGTTTTATTCAATGAGATACAGCTTGCGGCTACAGTTGAACAGTTAGACATTATCAAAAAAAATCATCCGGATGAAAAGTTTTGTGAAAATCAAACTGATACATTCTGGAAGTGACGGAAATTAATTGTACTTAATGAAATTGCAATTATAGAAATTCATAAATAAACTTTAAAAATAAAAATATCACAATGAGAAAGTTAGTATTATTTGTACATGTTTCATTAGACGGATTTGTAGCAGGACCAAAAGGAGAGATGAATTGGATCCATATCGATGATGAGATATTTGACTATGTAGGAAAGCGCATTGAGAAAACAGATGCAGCTTTATACGGTCGAATCACTTATCAGATGATGGAAGATTACTGGCCTACTGCTGCAGACAAACCGGATGCCTCGAAGCACGATATCGAGCACTCCAAATGGTACAGCCAAGCCGGAAAGATCATTCTGTCAAAAACCATTCAGGAAAATGACAAACCAAACACCAAGGTCATTAGCAATGATCTGAAGACAGAGATCAACAGTATCAAACAATCTGAAGGAAGCGAGATCCTGATATTCGGGAGTCCTTCTGCCGCACATTCTCTTATGGAACTAGATCTGATAGATGGCTACTGGCTGTTTGTCAATCCTGTACTGATAGGTAAAGGCATACCACTTTTTAAAAATATTGGCACAAAACAGAATCTGAAAATGACAGGCTGTAAAGTATTTTCCTCCGGAGTGATATGCACGCAGTATGAGAAAGAAGAACCAATGATATAAAACTCACTGCGCTGAAAATTTATAAAAAAACAGGAATTTAAATTTTATATGCTGAATATTCAATTGATAAAAGCCACTCCCGGTGACCTTGAAAAGATCCGGAAGATCGGCATTGAAACAATCATTGAAACATTTGCAATGAGCAATGATGATAAGAACACTGAAAAATATCTGAATGAAAGTTTTGATCCTGAAAAGATATTGAAAGAATTAAATGATCCTGATTCTGAATTCTATCTTGCTTTGCTGGATAAAAAAGTGATCGGTTATTTAAAAATTAATTTCGGAAAAGCGCAGACTGATGTCAATGATCCTAACTCGCTTGAGATAGAAAGGATATATGTTTATAAAGAATTTCAAGGAAAAGATATCGGCAAGATACTTTTTGACAAAGCCTTTGAAATTGCATCCGCAAACAATTTAAAATACATCTGGCTCGGAGTCTGGGAAAACAATCACAGGGCATTATCCTTTTATAAAAAACATGGCTTTGTTGAATTTGACAAGCATGTATTCAGATACGGCAACGATGACCAGACTGATCTTTTAATGAAATTTGAATTAACAAACTAAAATTGATGAACCCGGAATTCAAATTTGAATTTATTGATGAATTCAGATTAAATGAAAATACAAAATCACAGATAGCCGATCTGCTTAAGATAAGTTTCCCGGAAGAGGATTTTCACGGGAGAACTTATTTTAAACAGCTTCCTCATTACAGACTTCTCATGTGGAACGGTAAATTACTTATCGGACAGCTAGGTCTTGATTACAGAGTCATGACACATAATAAAGAGCCAATCCGGGTCATGGGTATCATTGACCTGATGATCCTCCCTGAATATCAGAAGAAAGGAAACGGCACTCTCCTTTTAAAAGAACTCGATAATGTTATCAAAGATCATAAAGAAAATATAGATTTTCTTTTTCTCGTTGCTGATCATCATAAATTCTATGAGAACTGCGGGTACAGACTCACGAAGCAACATGTGAAATGGCTGACCATAGAAGAGCATATTAATTATGGGATACAGGAAAAGGAATTTGATGACTGCCTGATGGTGAAACAGGTTGGAGATAAAAAATGGCCGGATGATGGAGAGCTTGATATGATGGGATACTGGTATTGAGGGAAAGTATTGGGTCGTGAGTATTGGGTATTGGGTATTGGAAATTACAGACTTTTATAATTAATCATTTTCTATTAGTTTATTTTATATAATTAAAGCATATGAAAACTAAATCTAAACTCAAACAAATAAAGAGAGAAACTTTATACAAGTTGCTTGATTCATTCGAAGAAAAAGATTTTTATGCTGTAAAGAATTTTGCAGAGTTTATAAAAACAAAAAACGGTAAAGATAGTTTAGAAATGATTCTTGAAAATGCGGATTTTGATATTGAAGAGCTTAACGAAGAAACTCTTCAGGATATCAAGAAAGCGCAATTAGAATACGGTAAAGGTAAAGTCTATAGTGCTGAACAGATCAAAAAAGAATTAGGGATTTGAAAAAGCTTGAGTATTCAGAAACTGCCAGAAAGTTCCTCATTAAATCAGACAAAAATCTATCAAAACGACTTTTGGGAAAAATAGACTTACTATTAACTTCACCTGATAAACTGCAAATCAAAAAATTAAAAGTTAAAGAAGGGATTTATAGAATTCGGGTTGGTGACTATAGAATTTTATTTGAATTTATATAAGAAACAATTTTGATAATCAAAATTGGACATAGAAGGGATATTTATAAATCCTGAAACTTTTAATTTAGATATTTTAAAGGCAGCAAAATTAAACATGCTATCAATAAACATTTTGAAATTCCGTACCTTTTATAAGTCCACTATTAATCATATAATAATACCTCACAAAATTTCACATTTAAAATTCATCAATAATATTTATATTAAGTTTTAAATTTTCCCTTAGGTTACTTTTTTAAAAAATTCAAATCTCGAATGAAGACCGGTAAAACAACTTTGCCAAAAGAATTTTCAGCTAAGATAAAAAAACTTGAAGATCTCCTGTCTGAAAAGACAGCAGAACTTGAGAATAAGAACAAAGACCTTAAAATAGAGGCTTCACTTGAGCGCGTGCGAAATGTATCAATGAGTATGAAAAAACCGGAAGACTTACTCAGCATTTGTGAAGTTTTGTTTAAAGAACTTCTTACACTTGGTTTCAGTGAATTAAGGAATACGATGATAAACATATTTGATGACGCTAATGAGACTTTCCTGAATTATGATTATTCGGATGTGATCGGCAAGAGCATTACGAAACTCGCTTATGACATTCATCCGGTTATTAAAAAACAGATACAGCAGGTTAGAAAAAAACGCAATGTTTATTCAGAAACATATTTTACCATAGATGATCTGAAGGAATGGAAGAAATTCAGGAAAAACTATGGCGAGAAAGATGATCCGAGATTGAATAAAGCCAAAGTGCTTTATTATCATTTTTATTCAGTGGGAACTGCAGCGATCGGGATATCATGTTTTGAAAAAATCTCAAAAGAACAAAAATCAATTCTCAAACGTTTCAAAAATGTATTTGACTTAGCGTATGGAAAATATTCAGATGTGACTTTGGCAGAGACACAGGCTTTGGAAGCTAAAATCGAGGCATCTCTTGAGCGTGTCAGAGCTCAGGCGATGAGTATAAACAAACCGGAACAGCTAAGCGGAATAAGTGAAACAATTTTTGAAGAACTTAAAACTCTTGGATTTAACGACCTTAGAAATTCCGAGATACTTATTCATAATGAAGAAAAAGAATCAGTTATGAGCTATTATTATTCTGATTACGGCGTCACAGAAAAAATTGAAATTTTTTATAATGAGCATCCGACAGTCAAATCGTGGGCTGAAAAAATCAATGAGTCCGGTGATGCATTTGCTTCGGTTGTGATCTCCGAAAAAGAAATTAAAGACTGGCGAAATTACAGAGTCAAAATTGGTTACCTTCCCGATCCAAAGTTAAATAAAGCAAAAGAAGTTTTTTATTATTCTTATTCGACGGGACAGGGAGCGTTGAGCATTTCTTCTTTTAAACCGGTTAGTGAAGACCAGTTAAAGGTATTTGAACGGTTCAAAAATGTATTCGGACTGGCTTACAGAAGATATACGGATGTGGCTTTGGCTGAGGAACAGGCAAAGGAAGCTTTAATAGAACTGTCTCTGGAAAGAGTCCGGGCAAGATCCATGGCAATGCATAACAGCGATGAACTTGTAGATGCTGCGATAGTTTTTTTCAATGAACTGAAATCACTCGGGACAGAAGCAATAAGAACAGGAGTTGCGATTGTAAATGAGAAGGATAAAACCGTTGAGATCTGGTCGTCACAGCTGATTGAAAAAGATCAAAATAAAATTCTCGGCATTGTCCCTGTAAATGCACATCCTTTTTTCAAAGCATATTTCAATGCATGGAAAAAGAAAGAGCCTTACTTTTATTATGAAATAAAGGGAAAGGAAGTCAAAGAATATTACAGATCAATGTCGTCTATTTTGTCTTATGGCAAAAAGAAAAAATTTAATGAGAGAGAATCCTTTCAGACATTCTTCTTTCCCGAAGGTTCGCTGAATGTCGTTTCTCATGAACCTTTATCAGAAGATGAATGCAATCTGATGATAAGATTTGCGAAAGTGTTCGGTCAGATGTACAGACGGTTTCTGGATCTGCAAAAAGCTGAAATACTGGCAAGGGAATCGCAAATTGAACTGGCACTCGAAAGAGTTCGTGCAAGAACAATGGCGATGCACAGCAGCAGTGAACTTCAGGATGCAGCAATTTTATTGTTTGAACAAATAAAAGAACTTGGTGTGAATACCGGTAGCTGCGGGTTTGTGATCTGGGAAAATGAAAAAAAGGATGCAACATTCCGGATGAGTTCTCAGGATGGAAGTTTTCAAGCGCCATTTACAATGCCTCATACGAAAACTTTTGTTTATAAGAAAATATATTCTGCAAAGGAATCCGGAAAAGATTTCTTTGAGTTAAAAGTCAGCGGAGAAATATTAAGGAAAAATTTTGATTACCTCGCGACAGTTCAGGGAATAGGTGAGAAGATCAAAGGTTTGCGCAAAACCGGATTCAAATTTCCGGATACAATGGTGTATAACTGCGCATTTTTCAAACAGGGATATTTATCTTTTCATACACACGAAAGTTATCCGGAAGCGCATGAGATTTTTAGACGTTTTGCAAAAGTTTTTGAACAAACTTATACCCGCTTCCTTGATCTTCAAAAAGCTGAGATGCAGACATGGGAAGCACAGATAGAAGCGGCTTTGGAAAGAGTCAGAAGCAAGGCGATGGCGATGCATAACAGCGCCGACCTTACTGATGCAGCCGGAACAGTTTTTACGGAGCTGAACAAACTTGGAATAAATCCGATCCGAAGCGGTTTTGTTTTGTTATCAAAAGATTCCAGAATTGCAAAACTTTATCCTGCAACATCATTTGATAACAAGAATACAGTTTCATTTACAGGAGAGATTGAGTTTACGGGACATCCTGTTTATGAAAAACAATATCAGTCTTGGCTTTACAAAGAAAATTATTTTCCTGTTCTCGAAGGAGATATTTTAAAATCATATTATAAAATTCTTAAAAAAGGACTATCTGTCTCTTACAAAAATTTCCCTATAAAAACCAAGAAACAGTTTGGAACTTTTCTTCCTTTCAGCAGAGGATTCCTTTTTACATGGAGTGATAAGGCTTATTCTGAAAAAGAAATAAATATACTTGACAGATTTAAAAATATACTTGACCTGACCATCAGAAGGTATCTTGATCTTCAAATTGCGGAAGAGCAGACAAGAGAGGCGCAAATTGAAGCATCTCTTGAAAGATTGCGGACACAGGCAATGGGAATGAGAAAACCGGATGAATTATCAGGAATCAGCGAAATACTTTATGCCGAACTTAAAAAATTAGGTTTTAATGAGATGAGAAATGCCATGATTAATATTCATAACGATGATAATAAATCTTTTATTAATTATGACTATTCGGATCTTATCGGAAAAAGTACAAACTATCTTCAATACGATATTCATCCTTTAATTGAAAATCATATAAATAAAATCAGAAGTAATAAGGATGCATTTTCTGAGATTGTTTTCAGCGGGAAAGAAATGGAAGAATTGAAAGAGTTCAGAAACAAAGTCGGTGAACCTGATGACCCCGGAATAAAAAATACTTCAGCACTTTATTATTATTTTTATTCAATCGGAACCGGTTCGATCGGAATTTCAACTTTTAGTTCCATCTCTGAGGAAAAAGTAAATTTACTGAAAAGATTCAGAAATGTTTTTGAATTTGCTTACCGGAGATACATGGAAGTAACTCAGGCGGAAGCACAGGCAAAGGAAGCGCAGATCGAAGCCGCACTGGAAAGAGTCAGAAGCAGGTCTATGGGTATGCAAAATAGCGAAGAGCTTAAAGATGTAATACAGGTAGTATATGAACAATTCATAAAACTCAACATTGACGTTGAACATACTGGGTTTATTATGGATTATAAAGCAAATGAAGATATGAATATCTGGTTAGCAGATAAAAATGGCGCTCCTTTTCATATTTCAATTCCTTATTTTGATTCTCCTCACTGGAATAGTTTTATTGAAGCAAAGAAAAAAGGGATTAACTTCTTTACCAACCATCATAATTTCAAAGAGAAAAATAAATTTTATAAAAAGCTTTTCAAACTTATCCCCGGAGTGCCGGAGGATACAGTGAAATTTTATTTAAGTTGCCCCGGACTTGCAATATCAACTGTATTGCTGGATAATGTTGGTTTGTATATTGAAAATTTTTCGGGCACACCTTATACAGATGAAGAAAATAAAACGCTGATGCGTTTTGGAAAAGTATTTCAGCAAACTTATACAAGGTTCCTTGATCTGCAAAAATCAGAAGCTCAGGCAAGAGAAGCTCAGATAGAATTAGGACTGGAGAGAGTTCGAGCACGAGCCATGGCGATGCAAAACTCAGGTGAGTTATCAGAGCTGGTGGATACGGTTTTTAAAGAACTGACTAAACTTGATTTTGCATTGAGCTGGTGCATGATCAATATCGTTGACGAAGCTGCATTGAGCAATGTGGTTTGGGGAGCAAACCCTGAGATTGGAAAACCTCCGGAATCATACTATATGAAGTTTGAAGATTATCCTTTTCATCACGGAATGATGAAAGCATATCAGGAAAGAAATACCAGTTGGGTTTATAAAATTGGAGGTGAAGAGAAAAGGATCTATGACGACTATTTATTTACTGATACTGAATTCAGACGAGTTCCGGAGAATGTGCAATTGCAGATGCGGGCAATGAAACAATATATTGCTTCATTCACTTTCAGTAATTTCGGCGGACTGCAGACTGTCGGCGAGGAACCATTGTCCGAAGACAATCTTGATATTCTTGCCCGGTTCGGAAATGTTTTTGATCTCACATATACGCGATTCAATGATTTATTAAAAGCTGAAGCTCAGGCTAGGGAATCGCAGATAGAAGCTGCTCTTGAGAGGGTAAGATCCAAATCAATGGCGATGCATAAAAGCGAACAGCTTCCTGAAACAGCTCAGGTATTATTTGAACAGTTTGAATTGCTGGGAATGACACCTGACAGGATGAGTATAGGAATAATCGATGATAAGAAAAAAATGATAGAGTTATGGGTAACCGATCAAAGCGGCTGCAAATCAAATAAGAGATACAGCGGTTCTGTAGAAGAGAAAGCTTTTATGCAGAAAATGTATAAAGCCTGGAAAAAAGGAGAGGAATCTATTGTAGTTGATCTTACAGGAAAAGATCTGAAAATCTGGATGGACTATATAAAGGATGAAATGAAACTTGAAATAGATGAGAAAAATATTAAAGGCAGACGGGTACAGCAGGCAGCATTTTTCTCACATGGAATTCTTCTCATTACGTCTAATGAACCTTTTGATAAAGAAGTTATGAAACTTCTTATAAGATTTGCAAATGTATTCAATCAGACTTATACACGTTTTCTTGATCTTCTGAAAGCAGAAACACAGGCTAAGGAATCACAGATAGAAGCTGCACTGGAAAGAGTCAGGTCTCAGACAATGGCTATGAATAAGAGTCAGGATCTTGAACAGGTAGTGTCAGTAATTTTCAAGGAACTTGATAAACAGGAAATTAAATCTATCCGTTGCGGTATCGGGATCATCAACAGTAAAAGCCGGAGTGTAAATGTTTGGGTCACTACCAAAACGAGCGAAGGATTTGACGTTAATTTATCAGGGAATGAATCAATGGATATTCATCCATTGCTGCAGGGCGCATATACAGCATGGGAGAAACAGGAAGATTATTATTATAAATTAGAAGGAAAAGATCTTATAAATTATTATGAAAAAATGTCCGGTGATAATTTCAGGCTTCCGGAAACTGCTTCAGGCACAGATTTCTCAGATCTGCAATGTCAGTATTACTTTTGTACTTTTTTCTCAGCAGGCGGACTTTTCTTTTTAAGCGAAGAACCGTTTTCAGGAGATCTGATAAAAGTCATAAAGCGATTTGCCAATGCTTTCAGTCTTGCATACAAACGGTTTGAAGATCTCAAACAATCTGAAGCCCGCGCGCTTGAAGCAATTAAGGAATCTTCTCTTGACAGAGTCAGAGCTGAAATTGCTTCAATGAGATCTACTGAAGATCTCAACAGGATCACACCTTTGATCTGGCGTGAACTCACGACACTGGAAGTTCCGTTTTTCCGGTGCGGAGTTTTTATAATTCATGAAATTAATGAGCAGGTTAAGGTTCATTTATCAGCTCCGGATGGTCATTCACTTGCAACACTTGACTTGCCTTTTAATGCAAATGATCTTACATCAAATTCAGTGGAACACTGGCGAAAAGGACTTGTTTATACCGAGCACTGGGACAAAGAAGAATTTCTGAACTGGACAAAGACCTTGATGGAGGAAGGAAAAATTTCTGACAAAAATAAATATCAGGATACTTCTACTCCTCCGGAATCTCTTTATCTGCATTTTGTGCCTTTCACTCAGGGAATGATATATGTGGGTAATGATAAGCCTTTAGCAAAAGAGAAAATTGATCTGGTAAAAGCTCTTGCCAATGCATTTTCAATAGCATATTCCCGTTACGAGGATTTTAATAACCTTGAGAAAGCAAAACAAAGTATTGAGACAACTCTGATCGAATTGAAGGCAACTCAGTCACAGCTTATTCAGTCTGAAAAGATGGCATCGCTTGGAGAGCTTACAGCCGGCATTGCTCACGAGATTCAGAATCCGCTGAACTTTGTCAATAATTTTTCTGAAGTCAATACTGAGTTGATAGATGAGCTGAATGAAGAATTAAGTAAAGGAAATTATGAAGATGCAATGGAGCTTGCAAAAGATATTAAAGACAATGAAGAAAAAATAAAGCATCATGGTAAACGCGCGGAGGCAATAGTCAAAGGAATGCTTCAGCACAGCCGCACTAGCAGCGGTGTAAAAGAGCCGACTGATATAAATGCACTGGCTGATGAGTATTTACGGCTTGCTTATCACGGACTGAGAGCAAAGAATAAAACATTTAACGCCCGGATGGAAACTGATTTTGATAAAAGCATCGGGGAAATAAATATTGTTCCACAGGAGATCGGAAGAGTTATATTGAATTTAATCACCAATGCTTTTTATGTAGTTACGGAAAAGAAGAAAGAGGATATCAAAGGTTATGAACCAACAGTATTAGTCAGCACAAAAAAGTCTGATGATAAAGTGTTAATATCGGTAAAGGACAACGGTAACGGTATTCCTCAAAAAGTAATGGATAAGATCTTCCAGCCGTTCTTTACAACAAAGCCGACCGGGCAGGGTACGGGACTGGGGCTGAGCATGAGCTATGATATTATCAAAGCGCACGGAGGAGAGCTGAAGGTGGAGACGAAAGAAGGTGAAGGGAGTGAGTTTGTGATTGAATTACCTTTGGGTAAGAATTTAAAAAATTAATAAGAAACATAATCTCAACAGATGATTGAGTTGGCTTCCAAAATGTTAAAGTACTTTGTGACAAGGAGGGAGATTAGAATGACAAAATTCTTAAACAGTTTGTTTCAGTTTTGAAACAAGTGATCTGTATTCCGGGCTTGCTTCCCCGGAGACATCATATTGTTAAAGAGAAAACAAAAAATTAACAAAGAAAAAATACATCAAAAATGAATTTAACCAAACAGCAAGAATCAGAAGTTATGAATATGTACGATATCTGGTGGCACAGCTATATTAACGGTGATGTAAAGACTTATGATTCTTATCTGGATGATGAATATAGGTTTGTCGGATCAACTGAAGCTGAAGATTTCCTGGACAGAAAAAACACAACAAAATTTTTTGAAAAAACAGGAGATCAGCTTTCAGGGAAATGTGAGTTAAGAAACAGGATAATTCATAAAGAATTTATAAATGACCTTATCTTTATAACCGATCTGGCAGATACCTATTTCTTATATGATTTCGAATGGTCTTTTTATTCCAAATTCAGATTTACTTCTGTGTTAATAAAAAGGGATTCCGGATGGAAATTTATCTATCAGCATTTTTCTGTACCGGATTCAAAAGCCGGAGAAGGTGAAACAATTGGTTTTGAAAAAGTTGCAATTGAAAACATTGAACTTCGAGAAGCGATAAAAAGACGTACTACTGAACTTGAACAAAAGAATAATGAACTGGAAGTTGCAATGACTGATTTGAAGAAAACTCAGGCACAACTCATTCAGTCAGAAAAAATGGCATCCCTCGGAGAACTTACTGCCGGCATTGCTCATGAAATTCAGAATCCTCTTAACTTTGTTAATAATTTTTCGGAAGTGAATACGGAACTGATTGATGAACTTGAAGAAGAAATTGGAAAAGGTAATCTGGATGAAGTGAGATCACTTGCAAAAGACATAAAGGAAAATGAGAAAAAGATAAATCATCACGGAAAAAGAGCAGATGAAATCGTTAAAGGAATGCTTCAGCACAGCCGCACAAGCAGTGGTGTGAAAGAGCCGACTGACATTAATGAATTGGCTGATGAATATTTGAGATTAGCTTATCACGGTCTGCGCGCAAAGGATAAGACCTTTAATTCAAAAATGG